>CAJUAK010000009.1:0-59597 GCA_910584385.1 uncultured Alphaproteobacteria bacterium
GGCACCTAAAAGGTGCCTTTCCGTAGAACCACGGGTTTACCCGTGGATATCTATTAGACGTAAAAAACATTGACAATCTCATGTTTTGATGTATACTGAAAATATGCTGATTGTTTGTGAGGTGTAGGTGTTCTCTGATAACAAGATTCTTTGTTCTTTGAATTCCTATAAAATACAATAAGCAATATAGAAAGCGCTTTTAAGGTGCTTTCTTCAACCTATGACAGATATCCCAGTAAAGGGTCCATCTGTTACGCAGCTGTCTCTGTATGACTAATACACACACACCACAAAACACCTAATCGTTATATGGAGCAGCTGCACCTTAAAATTTTTTCATGGCATTCCAATAGTTTTTATGATTTAAAAATTGTTGATTTTATAAAAAGGTTTTTAAATTAAAATAATTCCGGTATTAACCGGAATTATTTTTTTAGTTGATATAAATGATTTCGCTATTTTCCATCGGGGCTGACAAACATTTTTTTGTTATTTTTCCTGTCGATTGGGATATTAGAATAAAGCACTTTTTCTCAGGTTCCATATTAAGGTATGTTATGTTTGCATACTGGTTCTGGTTTTGGCTGGTTATTATGCTGCCGATTGCAGCCCCGGCGATGCCGATTGCCAGTCCGGCGACAGGGTCCCAATTATGATGGTGCACGATTTTTGCCGGATGAGGCGGGCGGTAATGGCCAAAATGGCGCGGGCGATGTCCGGCTAAAGCCGTTCCGCTTATGAGGCTCAGGCATAAGGCGATAAGCAGTATCTTTTTCATGTTTGGCTTCCTTATTGATGGCGCGGCGAAGCATTATGCGGCGCTTTGTGGAACGGTTTAGGGTGCTTTTTTTCCCATTTATGCATTTTATTTTTAATTTTTTCAAATTTCTGCCGTTGTTCTTTGGTTAGAATCTTCTCAAATTCCGCCATGTTTGCTTCACGGATTTCATCCATTTGCTTGCGGATTTCAAACATTTTTTCCATAAGCGGCTTAATCTCTTTTCTGCCTTTTTCATGATTTTCTTCAGCAAATTTGCGTTGTTCTTCGGTTAAGCCAAGCTTGTCTGCCAAAGGATGTTTTTTTGGGCGGTGCATTTGGCTGCCTTCCATGAAAGGCGGCGGGGGCATATCGTGCTTTTGCAGGGATGACATAAAGAATCCCGCACCAAAGCCAATTGCAAAAATAATTGTTCCGCTGATGATTAGTGATGTTTTTTTCATTTTATTCTCCTTTTAAAAATTGCAGTTTTTCGCTTAAGATTTTTCTGGCATTAAAAAGCCTTGATTTTACGGTTCCTATCGGAACTTTTGTCTTTTTTGCGATGTCTTCATAGGTCTTTTCTTCAAACTCAAATAAATAAATGACTTCCCGGAGATGTTTGGGCAGGCTGTCAACAGCTTTCAGAATTATTTTCTGCCTGGTTTTGGCATCTGTTATTTCTTCTTGCGCCGCTGAAACGGCCGTTGTTTCGGAAATGTTTTCATCGGATATGGATAAGTTTTGTTCGTGCCAGGCGCGGGACCGGAAGTAGTCCCGGCAAAGGTTGGCGGTAATCATGCCAATCCACTGGGAAAATTTTCCCTGTTCCTGGTACTTGTCTAAATTCTGCCATGTTTTGATGTAAACTTCCTGCTCAATATCTTCGTTATAAGTGCCGGTCAGCTTTTTTATAATTGCTTTTATCCGGCCGCGGTGTTCGGTAATTATTTGCTTCATTTATCCCACCATCAGCAGCCCGTAGTCATCAACCGGCATGCCGATCTCTTCAATAGATGAGCCGGTTGCGGCTGAGTGTACGGAGTTAAATTCATTTTCGCTCAACAGGTAATATTCGTAAGAGGCGCTGTTTTGCGTCATGGGGAAAATGCCGCCCAAACCGAACATGACGGCTAATAGCATAAAAGTTCCGGCCATTTGCCGGCGCCGCCTTTTGCGTGTAAAATAAAGCGGCTTGGCTTCTTTGATTAAACTTGAAATATTTTCCATGTTTTCTCCTTTCATCAGCTATAACGGATTTTAAAACAGGAATGTTCATTTGCAAAGTTGTTTTTTCTTTCTTTATTCTCTTTACTTTTGTTTTTTCCGGTCATAAATTATTTCCGCAAAAAAGTCAGATTGTAATGAAACTATAATGGGATAGTTTGAGATGGTTCAGGATATGACAACGGGCAATCCGTTAAAGCTTATTTTAAAATTTGCTTTTCCCCTTTTAATCGGGAATGTTTTTCAGCAATTATACCAGATTTCGGATATGATTATTGTCGGGCGGCTGCTTGGCGTTAATGCTTTGGCCGCTGTTGGGGCATCCGCGCCGATTTATTTTGTTATTTTGATGGTTGTTTTTGGTTTTACCAGCGGTTTGACCGTTATTACTGCCCAACGCTTTGGCGCTAAGGATGAAAAAGGCGTCAGAAATTCTGTTGTCCATTGTTTGGTTGCGGCTTTAAGCTTAAGTGCGGCGGTCAGCATTTTTTGCCTTTGCTTTTTAGAACAGATTTTAAATGTTATGAATGTGCCGCAGGAAATTATGGAAGATGCCTATAATTTTATTTTTTACTTGCTGTCCGGCATGGTTTTAATTGTCGGGTATAACCTCTTGTCAGGCATTATCCGCGCTTTGGGTGACAGCCGCACGCCTCTTTACTTTTTGATTCTATCTTCGGTCTTGAACATTATTTTTAATTATATTTTGATTAAATATGTCGGGCTGGGCATTATTGGTTCGGCGGTGGGAACATTATTTGCCATCAGCCTTTCTGTTATTGCTTGCATTTGGTATATTGGGCGGCGTTTTGAAATTTTGCGTTTGCGAAAAGAAGATTGGAAATTAAATAAAGGGTTTATGATGGAGCATTTGGATGTTGCTTTTCCGATGTCTTTTCAGTTTTCCATTATTGCCGTTTCATTGATGATTATCCAAAGCGTATGCAATACTTTCGGGCCGAATGCCATTGCGGCTTTTGCGGCGGCTCTGCGCATTGAGCAATTGGCAACGCAGCCCTTGTTGGCTTTAGGTTTGGCTATTGCTACATATAGCGCGCAGAATTTTGGTGCCGGAATGATGGGACGGATACGCAAAGGCGTGGCAAATGCGTCGTTGACGTCTTTGTCAATCAGCATTGTGATGGCTTTGCTGGTTCGGTTCGTGGGTGAGAATATGGTGGATATTTTTATAAAGGAGCCTAATGAAGAAATTATTCATACGGCGCAGGTTTATCTTAATATTTCAACCTTATTTTATTTCTTTTTGGGACAGATTTTTATTTTCAGAAATTGCCTGCAAGGAATGGGGCAAACAAAAATTCCGGTTCTTGCCAGCGCTGTTGAATTGCTTATGCGTTCTTTTGCCGCTGTCTATCTGGCGAATCATATCGGATTTTTAGGCGTTTGCTGGGCGGGGCCGATTGCCTGGATAGGGGCTTCGCTGGTTGTTTCCGTCGGATATTGGCGGTTATTGTGCCAATTTGTGAAAGTTCGGCGGTTTTGTTGGGCTTAGGCTTATTTGCCGGTTATTTTTGACTTTAAGCTGTTCCAGGCCTGTTTCATCCGATAATTTTTTAGATTGTTTTTTTGAGCAAGGACATAAGCGTCTTTTTTGCTATCATCGTTATCGGTTGCCAAATCGACGCTTGTAAAATAGTTCATGGCGTCTTTTTTCTTTTGGGTGAGTTCGGCGAATGTCTGCTTGGTTTCATTAGGAAGCATTTCTATAAATTCCTGCTCACGCCCTTCGATGTATTGGTAGAAATTTATGCCGTTCTGGGTAAACATTGCCTTCATTAATTCTTTATGCTGTTGCGGATGGTCAATGATTCCGGCATAATTTATTTTGCTTAAAGTATATCTTGTCCGGCTTACATTACCGGCAAGATATATATCAAATTTTTCTTTTTTCCAGCTGTCAAATATGCTATTGATGATGAATGCGGCTTCTTCGCTGGAAATTTTTTCTGATGGTTGGGGATTGCTGTCCAGCCAGGCATAGTAGAAGGAAAAACGCTCAGTGATAAAATCGCGGTTATAGCGGTTTTCAATATAGTTTTGCCGCTGTTTTAAGAATTGTTTTAAGTTGGCGGCAACTTCATCCATACATTGTTCGCTGAATTTTGTTTCATAGCTTTGTCCGCATCGCAATAATCCGGCTTTCATGTTTTTAAAATGCTGGCCTTCGTGTTCTTCGGTGGCGTTATATTTATCATTATAGACGTTTAATACATTCTGCAAATCTTCATCTTCTGCTTGGAAATAGCGGACGGTGATGCGGTCCCAATTGTTAAAGAACCCCATGGACGGCAGGTCTGTGATGCTGTCTCTAATATTATAATGGTAATATATATTTTTTGATTTCTTGTCATATGTAACATTGATGGTATCAATTACGGTTTTTGTGCCTGCTATTCCTTGGCACTGGTTATGGCGTTCATCCCCGATAATTGTGTAATTAGTCGACCGGTTGAAATTTAATTTTTTGTTTGAGGCGTATCGGGCGTACCAAGTGCCGTTTTCTTTTTTTAACGCGTCAATAAAATCTTCATAGGCGATTGTTGTGCCGTTTATGTTAATATATTGCTGCGGGAAAGGTTCCGGCGTTAATGTTTCCATAGCATAGAATGTTCCGCCAAGAGATGTAGACAACAGCAACAGGCTGCTTAAAGAAAAATTTTTCAGTTTCTTTTTTCTTATTTTCCGAAACTTTGATTTTTCTTTTTTCCATTTGGACTTATTGGGAAAATTTGCGGTTTTATCAGATTTTGTCATGGCAGCCTTCTTTCGGATAATAATTGCATTATAGCATATTTTTGTCAAAAATCTACAAAAAATTATGCTTTTAGGATGCTCTACAAAAATCAGAAAAAACGATTATATTGGATTTACCTATCATTTAAGGAGAAAAAATATGGTGAAAGAAGTTGTTGTTATTGAAAATACGCATGCCAATATCTGGCACTTGGTTGCCGGCGTTATTATGGCTTTGCTTGGCGTGTTTATTTGGTTTAATCCGGCACAAACCCTTTTGGCTTTGGCGCTTTATATCGGCATTGTCTTTATGGTTGTCGGGGTCGGCTATTTTGTCGCTTCGTTTTCTGTCCGTTCGGGATGGTATTTAAGCGTAGGAATTTTAGATATGCTGATTGGCTTTATCCTTTTGGCAAATTTGGGCGTAACAGTTGTTTCCCTGCCGATTATTTTTGCCTTGTGGTGTTTGGCCGTCGGTGTTGCGCAAGTTGCCGCTGCATGGCAGTTGCAGAGGGAAGGGCGCATTTGGGGCTGGAGCCTGGCCGCCGGCCTTTTGGGCATTGCCTTTGGCTTCATTTTGCTGGCTTACCCTGTTTTGAGCGCAGCAATCATTATCGCCTTAATGGGAATTTATTTCCTGGCTTATGGCATTGTTGAAATTTTGGAATATTTCTATGCGCGTCGTTTAGCCGCTTAATCTTCTTCAGCTTCCGGTTCTTGGGGGAGGACTTTGTTATGTGTTTTTACCCGGGTAATGCGCATATTGTCCACCCCTAGAACTTCATAACTGCAATAGTCGTCTTCAACCTGGTCGCCGATTTGCGGTTCTCTTCCCAAAAGCCCGAAAACATATCCGCCAATAGTGCTTTCTTCATGGTCGCCCTGGGGCAGTTTCAAACAGTCAAAAACATCTTCCAGCAAATATAGGCCGTCGAATTCGCAAGTGCAATCATCCAGCTTTTTGAGCGGCGCTTCTTGCACGCCGTCGTGTTCGTCCTGAATTTCTCCGACTAATTCCTCTAAAATATCTTCCATGGAGAGCATGCCTGCTGTTCCGCCGTATTCGTCAACGACAATCGCAACGTGGATGCGCTTGGACATCATCAGGTGCAAGACTTCTGAGATGGATTTATATTCGGGCACGAAAAGAATTTTTCTGACAATTTTATTAAGGATGTCTTTGCTGTCTTTATCATCGCAGTGTTCCAGAATATCGCGGATGTGCACCATGCCGATGATGGAATCTTTGTCTTTGTCGCAGAGCGGATAACGCGTGTGTTTTGTTTTTTTGACAAAGTCCATGACCTCTTCAAAGCTGCTGTCTTTATAGATGCAGTTGATGTCTTGCCGCGGAATCATAATTTCATAAGCGTCAATCTCTGAGAAGGTGATGGCGTTTTGAATGATTTCGCCTTCCGTGTCGTCAATAATCCCGTCTTTTTTGGAAGCATCGATAATTAACTTGATTTCTTCTTCCGAATGGGCATCTTCATTTTCCGTGGCGGTATTGACGCCGCAGAGCTTTAATATGCCGATTGAGACATGGTCAAAGACCCAGATGAACGGAGAGAAAACCTTATTGAACCAATAAAGGAACGGGGCAATTTTCAAAACATAGCTTTCGGTATGGATAATTGCCAGAGATTTAGGAACAAGCTCTCCTAAAACAACATGCAAAAGTGTGATTAAGCTAAAGGCCAGGCCGAAGCTGATTGAATGGAGCAAAATTTTATTATTTGCAAAAAAGTCGCCGGTTAAATCTTCAATCAGGCGGGAAACTGCCGGTTCGCCAATCCAGCCAAGCCCGAGGGAGGCCAGGGTAATTCCGAGTTGGATGGCGCTGAGGTATGTGTTCAGATGTTCGGTTATTTTTAGTGCCGTCCGCGCCCTTTTGTCTCCATTATGGGACAATTCCTCTAATTTGGTGCGGCGGATTTTAACGATTGAGAATTCAGAAACAACAAAAAAAGCATTTGCAAAAACTAAAAATAACACCAGGGCGATGTTAATCACATACATATATATCGGATACATAAAATTAAATCAAATACCTCAAAATTAATTACTGTTAATTTATATTTTATATTTATATCATTTTCTTGTCAATGGTTGTAGATATATTCTTAATAAATGATATATTAATATATTATGAATCCTGCTGAAACCAAATTTAATGGGGCTGAACTTATGTTTGAACTGAAGGCTGGAAAGCTGGAACTTACCCTTAAGGGCGATTACCTGGGGTATGATGATGAAAAGGCCAAGGGCGCCTTGTTTCAGGCTGCCCAAAATTCCAAAGCCATTTACATTCAAAACGAAGGCCTGGGCAAATGGGATTCAACATTGGTTGTCATATTGTTTCAGCTGGCGAAGCTGGCTGCGGATAAAAAAATTTCTTACGATTATTCCGAATTGCCGGAAAATTTGCAGCATCTTCTGCATTTGTCTTTATCTGTCGACCGTCGCCCGCCGCAAAACTTAAGGGTTAAAATTCCCTTTTTGAGCGCCTTGGGCGGTTGGGGCATTGATATTGCTTCAGCTTTTGAAAAGGGTATGGGCTTTATTCATCAGGTTAATGTTTCTTTGCTGCGCTGGCTGAAAGGCGCGGCGACGATGCGCCCTGCCGATTTTTGGTTCGCAATGGAAGAATGCAGCTATAAAGCTTTGGGCATTGTCAGTCTGGTGAGTTTTATGGTCGGCTTGATTCTGGCTTTTGTCGGAGCTGTCCAGCTTAAGACTTTTGGCGCGCAGATTTATGTGGCAAGCCTGGTCGCGATTGGGATGACCCGGATTATGGGAGCCATTATGGTGGGGATTATCATGGCCGGGCGGACGGGCGCTTCTTATGCGGCAACAATCGGCACCATGCAGGTGAACGAAGAAATTGACGCGCTTAAGACCATGGGAATTCCGATAACGGACTTTTTAGTCCTGCCCAGGATTATCAGTTTGGTTATGACCATGCCTTTTTTAGCGATTTTGGCAGATTTTGCCGGTATGGCCGGCGGCGGTCTGGTCGGAATTTTGATGTTGGGAATATCCCCGGAGGAATATTGGAAATATTCTTTTGAAGCCTTTGGTTTGGGCAATTTTCTGGTCGGGCTGTTCCATGCGGTTGTTTATGGCTTTGTGATTGCATTGTGCGGCTGCTATTACGGGGTGAATTGCGGCAGAAATGCCGACAGCGTCGGTGTTGCCACAACCAAAGCCGTGGTTTCGGCTATTGTTTGGATGATTGTGGTTACCGGGATTATCACGTTGATTTTTGAGGTGTTGGGAATATGAGTGCGACAGATGTAAAAATTGATGTGAAAAATTTAACGGTTGCTTACGGCGATTTCGTTTTGATGAAAAACGTGTCTTTTGAAGTTAAAAAAGGCGAGATTTTCATTATTATGGGAACCAGCGGCGGCGGGAAGAGCAGTTTGTTGCGCGTGCTGACGGGGCTGGTGCCTCCGGCCGCCGGAAAAGTCATTGTCGACGGCGTAGATTTTGCTCGCGCCGGCGCGCATGAAAAGGATTTGATTATGCGCCGCTGCGGCATTTTGTATCAAAGCGGCGCTTTGTTCAGCTCAATGACGCTGGGCGAAAATATTGCGCTGCCGTTGCAGCAGTATACGGATTATTCCGACAGCCTGATTAATGAACTGGTGCGGCTTAAGCTGGCTTTGGTCGGGCTTGCCGGGTTTGAAGATTTTTATCCTTCGGAAATCAGCGGCGGAATGAAAAAACGTGCCGGATTGGCCCGGGCCTTGGCTCTTGATCCGGAAATCGTCTATTTTGATGAGCCTTCTGCCGGGTTGGATCCGATAAGCTCTAAGCTTTTGGACGATTTAATCTTGGATATTAACGAGAGCCTGGGAACAACAATTGTTGTGGTAACCCACGAGCTGAGTTCTATTTTTGCAATAGGCGGAAATTCGATTTTTCTGGATGCCGATGCCAAAGGCGTTACGGCTTATGGAAATCCCAAGGAGTTGTTGAAAAATCCGCCAAATGAAAAGATTTATGAATTTTTGACCAGAGGAGACGTGAAACATGCGAAAAGAACCTGATAAAAAGTTGGTCGGCGCTTTTATGGTGGTCGGGCTTCTTATCTTTCTTGCCATCATCGGTTATTTTGTAGAAGAAAAAATTTATGCCCGCAGCCGCAATTTGGTCGTGATGTTTTTTGATGAATCCGTTAACGGGCTCAATGTGGGGTCTCCCGTCGTTTTTAAGGGTGTGGAAGTCGGCAAAGTGGCGAAAATCGCTTTGCTTGCGAATACAAACAAGCTTGAATTCAGCATTCCGGTTTATGTGCGTATGGAAAAACAAGGAATTAAAGCTCTGGGTAAATATGATTCCAAACAGGCTTTGCTTGACGCTCTGATAGAGAAAGGCTTGCGCGCGCGTTTGGCAACCCAAAGCTATGTAACCGGGCAGCTGATGATTGAACTTGAGATGCTGCCGGGTACTCCGGTCGTTTTGCATCCGAATATGGCAAAATATGTTGAAATACCGACAGCTTTGTCCCCGATGGGAGAATTGTCGAGAGGGCTGCAAACCCTGCCTATTCGGCAGAGCGTTGAAAAATTTAACGCGTTTTTGGATGGTTTGAATGCGGAAATGCCCAAAGTGCGCGGGGTTATCCAAAAAACAGACCGTTTGGTCAGCCGCGATTTGCAATCGGTTGGCGATGTGCTTAATAACTTAAACAATGCGATGATTGGGATTACTGATGCTGCCAGATCTTTCCGCAACCTGACGGATTATTTGGAACGCCATCCGGAATCGCTTCTGAGAGGCAAAGGAGGATACTAATGAAAAAAGCCTTTTTAGTTTTTTGCTGCATAAGCCTTGCTTCTTGCATAGGCATTTCAAAACCTTCGAATTTTTATGCTTTGCAGGTGGAAAATAATATGCCGGTGGTCAGCAACATCAAGACGACAATCGGCGTGGAACCCGTGCGCATTCCTGATTATTTGGATAAGCCGCAAATGGTTACCCGGCAGGAAAACGGCGTTAAGCTGGATTTGTCGGAAACGAATCGGTGGAGCGAACCTCTGGATGTTATGATGCAGCGGGCAATTGCTGCGGATATGGCTCTGCTTTTGCCGAAATCTGTCGTAAAGGCCAGGATGTCCGGGCGGGAAATGTTTACTTATAAAGTGTTTATAGAAATAAACCGCTTTGAGGGAAATCTGAAAGGCCGGGAAGTTGTTTTGGATGCCTGGTGGTATATTTTTGATAATTCGGGCAATCAGGTCGTGCGAAAAAATACTATTTTGAACGCTCCGGCAAATGGCGGTTATGATGCGGTTGTGCTGGCACAAAGCCGGCTTGTCGGACAATTGTCCGAGCAAATCGCTCTTGCGATCTCTAAAATTAAGTAGTTGATTCTTTTGAAGAAAGAGTATATAGTCAAGGCAATGTTTAATTATTAATTTTACGCCTATGAAGAATTATTCTCCTTCTTCTGCTGCTATTTGCATGCAGAAGGTCTTAGTGGTTGTGTTGGCTATGCTTTGTGCCGGCGGGATGTTTTTATCCCTTGACCTGTTCTCAAAACTGTCTGCCGGTTTGCTTGCCCTGTATCTGTTCTTTAACCTGAAGGTGGCGCGTATTCCGCTTTCCAGCCCTTGGGTTCGTGCTTTCTGGGGACTCCTTGCCGCTTGTGTGATACTCGGCTTTTGTTTCATCCATAAAGCCATGTATCCTCTGGGGATTGTCTTCGTCTTTCTCGTGCAGCTTTATGCGCCGGTTTGGGGCAAGGCCTTTCATTGGAACGAAGCGCCGTATGTGTCTTATGAAAATGCTTTCATGACAGACGAGGGCGAGATAATTTCCTGGCAGAATGCGTCAAACAAGAACGCTTTCATCGGTACTTTAATGCTTTGTCTGGTTTTTCTTATGATCTGGCTAATCGTGATGTTGGCATTCTAAAATCAACTCCCCGTTTTTGCAAAAAAACGGGGAGTTTTGTTGTTTAATAAAAAAATATTTAAAAAATGTCGAAAAATGACAAAATATGTATTGACAATGTTTTTTGTCTATGGTATATATTGGGCTATCAAGAAATTTTTATGGTATTATGAATGTAAGACCGCCTCCTATTTGAGCAACAATCAGAGTAACTAACTAAATTTGTGCCTGAACCCGTGAACAGAATAAGAGACGAAACTGCTTTTTTGCGAGCCTGAACTTTAAGACCAGTTTTTAAAAAAGACGAAAATGAAGTCTAACTCCGTAAAAAGCAGAGATCCTCCCGGACGAATATTAAAATGAAGCTGTTACCCGCGGAAAAGACTAAAGAGTAAAACCGGCATCCTGCCAGCCTCAGAAAGTTTTTTCAAAATTCATTTTACTCTCATTCCCTGCGCCATTGAGATGCACCGGATAAGAGAGGATAGTTTCAACAACTCGAAAAAAAATGAAGTCTAACCCTGTAAAAAGCAGAGCTTCTCCGTAGAGGATTGTTAAAAAAGTGAAGTCAACTCATGTAAAAAAACTATAGTCGTAAAACTGGCTTTCAGCCAGCTCCAGAAAGTTTTTTTAATCTCTATTGCAGTAATGCTTTAGAGATTTTTTTTTTGCAAAAAAGGCTGCGTTAGCAGCCTTTTCCCATTTTATAAGCTTTTTCCATTGCCGGAGATGTTTTTATATCTCCAACCTGCCAAGCTCCGGTGCCGCAGATAATGCCTTTTTCTTTTGCGCCATCCAGGCAGTCTTCAGTAAATCCGCGAAAGCCGTCTAAGGTTTTTTGCATGTTTTCCGGATTGTCATCGGCTGCGGCAAGAATGAAATAAAAATCCTTATTGCTTATTTCCGTATATCTTGGAACTGTGCGGTCGATCAGGGTTTTCATCTGACCGTTCATGCTGTAAAAATATACGGGCGTTGCCATAACAATGATATCGGCATCAACCATTTTGTTTAAAATTTCAGCCATGTCATCATTTTGAATGCATTTGTGCGTTGTGTTGCATATGCCGCATCCTTTGCAGAAGTTTATATTCTGGTCATTGACATAGATTTTTTCCACGTTATGCCCGGCCTCTTTGGCACCTTTGATAAATTCATCGCATAAAAGGTCTGAATTTCCGTGTTTGCGGAAACTTCCCGATAAAACCAAAACTTTTTTAGCCATCTTTTGTTCCTTTCTTATTTATTAATTGCCAAAATATCTTCAACGATTTGCCGGGGCGTCAAATGGTATTTTGCATATAATTCTTCCAAGGGGCACCTGTCCACAAATTCTTTGGCGGCGCCGAAATTTAAAACCTTCATTGACGAGTCTCCGTAAAAACGGGTAATCTTTTCGCCAAAACCGCCATCCAAAATGCCGTCTTCCAAGGTTACAACGATTTGATGGGACTTTTTGAGGCTGTTTAAGGCATCTTTATCAATTCCTGTCGTATATCTTGGATTAATCAATGTGGGGCGGATATTGTGCTTTTCCAGTTCGTTTGAGACCTGCCGGCCTAAATTGAAGAAACTTCCAAGGGCAATAATTGCGACATCTTTCCCTTCTTGTACCGTTTTGTAAGAATTAACCCGGCTATAGTCTGTTTCAACCTTTTCCTGGGTATGGAAAACGGTTGTCGGGACTCTTATAATGACAGGATGTTCTTTTTGTTCAAGCGCCCAATCAAGCATGGCGACATATTCTTCTTTGGCGGTCGGTGCCAGTTGAACCAGATTGGGGATGTTTGAGACAAGCGGAATGTCAAAACAGCCGAGATGCGTAACGTCCATGCTGGATATGGCGCCGGCATATGTTAAAATGACAGCCGGATTATTATTGATTGCCAAATCTTGGGAAAGCTGGTCGTAAGTCCTCTGTAAAAAAGAACTCCAAACCATAAATACAGGTTTGCAGCCGCCCTTTGCCAGGGCTGATGAAAAGGCGACGGCGTGTTCTTCCGCAATTCCGACATCCACATAATTTTGTCCCAGCTTTTCACGGCGTTCGGGCGTTAGCCCAAAAGCTCCGGGCGTTCCGGCGCTGATAACCACAACTTTATTGTCTTGTGAAACTTTGTTAAGAAGATATTCTGCCGTGATGTCGTTATAATTTTCGCCTGAAAATTGGATTTTTTCTTTTCCGGATTCAATATCGAAAGGAACATTCCAGTGCCATTTTTCCTGATTCTCTTCTGCGTATTTATAGCCTTTGCCTTTTAGCGTGTGGATATGGACTAAGACGGGATGCTGCGTATCTTTGACTTTGTTTAAGGTTTCGATAAGCTCGGCAATATCGTTGCCGTCTTTAACGTAATGGTATTCGAAGCCGAGCGCTTTGAACATGTTGCATTCGGCTTGCCCGTTTGTTTCCCGGAGCAGGCGCAGGTTATTATAGATGCCGCCATGATTTTCGGCTATGGACATTTCATTGTCGTTGACAATCACAATGATATTGCTGTTCAAAACGGCTGCGTTGCTTATTCCTTCAAGCGCTTCGCCGCCGCTTAACGAACCGTCTCCGATGAGCGCGATAACATTATGGCTTTCCCCTTTTAAATCCCGGGCTTTGGCCAGGCCGCAGGCGAGGCTTACGGAAGTGGACGTATGCCCGACTTTAAAAAAGTCGTGTTCGCTTTCGTCCTGGTTTGTATAGCCGGAGATTTTTTGCATGTCTTCTTCGTTTAAGAAAGCTTGTTTCCTTCCCGTGAGCATCTTGTGCGGATAGCATTGGTGAGATACGTCAAAAACAATTTTATCCTGCGGCGAATTAAAAGTGTAGTGCAGCGCGATGGTTGCTTCCACAATGCCTAAGTTTGGCCCGACATGCCCGCCGATGGTGCTGTCCCTTTTTAATATCGCTTCGCGTATTTCAGATGCCAGCGCTTCCAACTGTGCGATAGAAAGGTGTTTGATGTCTTTTGGGCAGTTTATTTTTTCAAGATATGACATGTTTTATTCCTTTACCTTTAAAAAATTAACGAATCTGAGTTTATCGTAATATTTAGAGTTAACTCTAAGTCAAGTATTTTCTTGACATTATCAATTTTTATTTCATATTGGCAAAGAAGGAGATTAAAGATGAACTATTCTATAGGGCAGGCAGCAAAAAAATCGGGGCTTACCGCGCATACGCTGCGCTATTATGAAAAAGAGGGGCTTTTGCCTTTTGTAAAAAAAACAAGTTCCGGATTAAGAGTTTTTTCGGAAACTGATTTGGGGTGGCTTTCCATGATTGAGTGCCTGAAGGATACGGGAATGCCGCTTAAAGGGATTAAACAATATATCGATTGGTTTATAGAAGGCGATGCAACTTTGCCCCAGCGCCTGGAGATGTTTAAAACGCAAAAGGCAAAAATTGAAGAGCAAATTGTGCAGTATCAGAAGCATTTGGAAAAAATCAAATATAAAATCAAGCTCTATGAAGAGGCCGTCCGTTTGGGCAGTTGGGAAAAAATAATACCAATGCTTGAACAAAAGCCTTAGGCTATGTTTTTTCCGGATGCGGCGTTTTTATTTTGATTGCCGGCTGTGCCGTTCCCGGAATTTTGACATTCATTTCCTGAAAACGCCTGATAATTTTTTCTCTTAGGTCGTTTGCGATTGCGGTACGCCTGAAAATGTTGGCTGTTGCGCAAGAGAGGGTGATTTCCATGCTGTTTTCGCTGAATTTGCTGCAGGAGACGGCGGGTTCCGGTTTTAACAGGACATCCGGGTTAGAAGCTGCAATTTCCAGCAGTGCCGCTTTTATTTTCTCAATATTGCTGTCATAACTGACGTTAATTTTTACATTCACTTTGCCGGTTTTGCCAGAGTAGGTATAATTTATCAGGCTTTTGGATAAAATGTCGGAATTGGGGATAATAATGGTTGATTTATCTCCGGTTTCCAATTCCGTGGAGCGCATGTTAATTTGTTTTACAATACCTTCTTGCCCGTTAATGATAACCCAGTCGCCGATTTTTATCGGGCGTTCCCAAAGGATGGTCATGCCCGCGGCCAAATTGCTGACCATGTTTTGCAAACCAAGCCCGACCCCGAATGATAACGCGCCGGCAATCAGGGCTATGCTGCTCAGGCTTCCGCCCATGACAGCAATTGCCAATATGCCCGATATGATGAAGCCTAAAAAGCTGATTGAGGAGATGATGGAATTTTTTATGCCGTCGTCCATTTCAATTTTGCTCAGATTTCCGCTTATGAAGCTGTTTTTTAACATTTTAAATAACGACAGCATAATCATGAAGCAAAAGATTCCAAGCAGGATAGATGTTATCGAAATATGGACGCCGCCAATATTGAACCCGATTAAAAAATTCTTTACCCTGGCTAAAAGCAAGTCTACGGAAACGCCCCAGACGGCAAGCAAGGCCAGCCCAGCGCAAATCCAGGTTATCGGGGTTAGGAGCAGCCCGAACCAAAATTCGGTTTTTACCAATGAGCGGCGGTTGATGCGGAATGTCCGCACCCAAAACCGCAGCAGCAGAAGCTGATGGAACAGAACACGCAGCAATTTATCGGCAATGTAAAATATGCCGCCGACTACGCCTGAAATGATTGTGCTGTTGATGATGTATTCCGATAAGCGGATATAGCCGAACAAGGAGAGGGCAAAAGCGGCGCTCATGGCAAAAGAAATGAAAATGCTTATTTTAGACGATGTGCTTAAATCGTCGATTGTCTGGTCTTCGCTTGTTATTTCTTCGTCTGACAGTTCCCGGTTGTTGTAGAGAGCTTTTCGCGAGACCAGGATGATGCAAAATGCTTTAACCGCGTTTGCAAAAATTTTTAAGGAATAAATAATCTCCTGATTATAGTCCATTTGTCCGGCCAGGCTTTGGAAAAATGAAACGGTGCAGATTGCCGCGGATGAAAAGATGAGGGCGCGGCTTATGGATTTTGCCCTTTCATCCATTACTTCTATAATCCGCCATTTTCCGGCAAAAGGCGTGAAGGTTACTTTTATGATGGCTTTTGTCAGATAATAATATAAGAGGTAACGCGCCGCCGTATTCAGAAGCAGCCCGAAAGAATCGGCGTTGAATATCTCATTATTGTTCAGCCATAACAAAAAAGCGCCGATAATTGCAGCAGGAATGGCTCCTCTGGCAATGAACATCCAGACGGCGGCGTGGACTTTCTGCCAGTAGTCCGGCCGCTCAATGGCAGCTTTGTATCCAAAACGGCGCTTTATCAATTTGCTCAGCAGCCAAGCCGCGGCGAGCGCTGCCGCCATGCTGGCAATGATGCCCAAAATGTTGCTGTTCACGATGTTTTTTCTTTCGGCGGAAAGCTTTTCATACCAGTCTAACGGCGATTTGACCAATTGGAACAAGAATCCGGCAAAGCTGGATAATGAATCCCAAAATTCTTGCGGATGGAAGATGGAACTTTGCTTTACCAAAATATTGTTTAAAAGCTGGCGGTTTCTTATTTTTAAGATGAGGCGGTTGATTTCATCTATTTTGGCAGAAAGAAGGTCTGTTTGTGCGATTTGTGCTTTTTGCCGGTCTAATCCGGACGTGATTTCCTTTCTTTGTTTGGCAATCGGGGCTGGTTCGGATGTTCCGTTCTCGGGGAGGGCGCCGAGCGCATTTAATTTTTTTTGTTCGGAGGCAAGTTCTTCCGTATAACTTATTCTGGACCTGGATAATTCGCTTTGCATCTCTGAAAGGTCTTTGAGGAAACTATTAATTTCCTCTTTGCCGGCTTTGCCCGAATTAAGCTTGGATGCCATTACGGTTAACTGTTTGTCTGCCTGCGACAGGTTAATCAGGGGAGCTGCCGTGCCATCTGTGGAATCGGCATAAGCTTGAAAATTTGGGAATAATAAGATGAAAGCTAAAATCAAAATTTTGTGCATAAAGACCCCCTTGTTATTTTTAACAATATGGGATGCAAATTTAGATAATCAATATCAGGGGCGGCATTATCCTTGCCGGGATGAGGGCAAGAACATGTTGCATTTTAATTTTGGACTGTTATTTTATTGGTTAATTATATAATTAAGGGGATTTTTTACGATGAGTTTTCGTTCCTGGACTAAAAAGAAGATAGTTATTCTGCCTTTGTTTGCGCTTTTGTTTTTGGGCGGCGCTTTTGCCCTATGGTATTTTGTTTTTGGCGGATTTCGCCTGAGTGGGAAAGATGATCTTGCGGCAAGGATAACCGAGGTCAGCGCTCCGGGAGATTCTTATGTGGGCAAAGAAAAGATAGAGCCTAAGCCCGTGCGCGCGTGCTTTAGTTTCCCGGTGGCGAAACTTGACCAGGTTTATGCACGGCCGGATGGCGATATTGCCATTTATCCGGCGATTAAAGGCGAATGGTATTGGGAAAGCGCCTCTTGTTTGCGTTTTATGCCTGAGAAAGATTGGATTCCCGGATTGAAATACGAAGTTTCTCTGCCCGGCAAAATATTTAATCCCCAAGTTAAAGTAAAAGATAAAGAATTTTCTTTTTCGTCTCCGGTATTTAAAGGGGTTGTCGAAAAAGCCGAATTTTATGAAGACCCGCGGAATAAAGACAAAGAAGCGGTGGCAAGTTTCCGGTTTAATTATCCCCTGGACGCAGAATCCCTTAAAGATAAAATCAGTGTCGAATCGGTCAACGGCGTTCGGTACGGCTTTACATACAAGTTGTCAGATTTAAATACGGTGCTTCATGTCATATCTGCCCCGCTGAAAATTCAAAATGAAGAAAATTTTGTAAAAATTACGGTTTTTGATGTTGGAAATGCCTATAATAAAAAAACGTTTCCCGAAAAAATAACCGCAACGGTCAAGGTGCCGAGCAGTTCCACGTTTTTTAACGTAAAGTCTGTGTCTGCGCAAATTATCCGCAATGAACAGAACAACGGGCAGCCGGAACAGATTTTGGCGGTGAATTTTACGACAGCCGTTAATAACAGGGATTTGGAGCGGAATTTTAACCTTTATTATGCCGCGGATAATTGTTTTAATTTGAAGAAAAGGCTTTCGGCTTCTAAGGATGCGACAGCGCAGCTGCGCAAGCTGCGGCATGTTTTGGTTAAAGAAGCCCCTTCGGCAGAGGGCAACGGCCGCAGCCATTTGCTGCAATTTGATTTGCGCAGGCAAAAAGGGTGCCTGGTTGCGGAATTTGGCAAGGAGCTTAATGCCGTGGAAGGGTATAATCTGGGAAAAAATGTTATTGCTTATGCAGATTTTGTGCCCTATCCCAAAGAAGTTAAGATTGCTGCGGATGGTGCAATTTTATCTCTTAAAGGAAGCAAGGAACTTCCTTTTCTCAGCAGGGGTGTGGATGAGCTCAGAATTTCCGCGGCGCGGATAGATGCTTCGGATATTAACCATTTGGCAACGCAAACCGGCGGCGATTTTGCCCATCCGTATTTTAAAAATTATTATTTTTCCGAAGACAATATATCCGAGGTTTTTGAAAAAGTTTTGAAAATTAATAGCCGCCACCCGGCTGAAGCCAATTATTCTTCAATCAGCCTTGGCGAATATTTCAAAGAAAAAAAAGGTATTTTTCTGGTTAGTGTCCGGGGATATGCCGGCAAAGACAATTTTGGCGGCGAAGACAGGCGTTTGGTTGTTATCACGGATTTAGGCATTATCGTGAAAGATAATTTAGACAACAGTCATGAAGTTTTTATTGCCAGCATTTCTGAAGGAAAACCTGCCGCAGGGGCGCTGGTGGAGGTTTTGGGCAAAAACGGCCTTCCGGTTTTGTCAGCAAAAACGAATGAAACGGGCAAAGCTTACCTGCCGGATTTTTCTAATTTTAAGAATGACAAAGAAGCTGCCGTTTATAAGGTTTCTTTAAATAATGACGTTTCTTTCCTTCCGATTGGGCGGGGCGACAGGCGTTTGAATTTATCGCGTTTTGATGTCGGCGGCGAATATGATTATGAAGGCGATGAATATAATCTGAAAGGATATATTTTTAGCGACCGCGGAATATACCGCCCGGGCGAGGAAGCTCATTTCGGGCTTATTGTGCGGCAAAGGGATTTAAATGTCCCTCAAAATATGCCTTTTGTTGTTGAAGTCCGCAATCCGAGGGGAGATGTGGCTGCTGTGCAGAATATCCGCGCTGATGAGGCCGGCCTGATGGAATATGGCTTTAAAACGCCGGTTACGGCCCTGACGGGAAATTATCAATTGTACCTTTATGTTAAGGATAAAAACAACAGCCGCAGGTATGTTGCCGATGTTGGCTTCAAGGTTGAGGAGTTTCAGCCGGACAGCATGAAAATAAAAGCTTCCTGGGCTCATAAGCAGGATAAGGGCTGGGATATAAACAAAACGGCGGAAGCAGATGTCTTTTTAGCCAATTTGTATGGAAATCCGGCTGCCGGACATAAGCTTAAAGCTTCATATGCTTTAACGCCGGCCAGTTTCCGTTTTGAAGAGTTTCAGGGATTTGTCTTTACAGATCCTTTGCGGCAAGCGCAAAAAACGCTGCGCCCTTATAAGGACGAATTGTCCGCCCAAACGACAAATGCCGAAGGGAAAGGGCGTTTTACGCTGGATTTATCTCAATTCGAACAGGGAACTTATCAGCTCCGCCTGTCTGTCGAAGGATTGGAGCTGGGCGGCGGCAGAGGCGTTGGCACAAGCTTGGGGCGTTTGGTTTCTCCCAATGCCAGCCTTATCGGTTGGAAGGCTAACGGGAGGCTTGATTTTATTGATAAGGACGCTTTAAGGGCTGTCGATTTTATTGCGATTAACAATTTGTTGGAGCAGATCAGCCTTGAAAAGCTTTCTTTGAGCCTTTTGCGCCGCCAATATATTTCCAGCCTTCTGGAAATGCCGGACGGGACTTATCGTTATCAGATGGTTCCTAAAGAACAACTCGTTTCAAACCGCCAGTGGGCTATTGGACAGCAGGGGGCCCGCCTTGATTTGAAAACGGATGAAGCCGGAGAATATATTTTGCAAGTGGCAGACGGCGATGGCCGGATACTTGCCCGCATAGAGTATAATGTTGCCGGTGCCGCAAATTTAAGCCACGCCGTGGATAAAGATGCCAGCCTGGGATTGAAGCTGGATAAAGAAACTTATAAAAGCGGCGAAGAAATAACAATGCAGATTACGGCTCCTTATGCCGGCTATGGGCTTATTACAATTGAACGGGACAGCGTTTATGCCTATAAATGGTTTAAGGCGGATACGACTTCGCTGGTTCAGAGCATTAAGCTTCCGGATTATGTGGAAGGAAACGCTTATGTCAATGTGGCTTTTTTCAGGGATATTGATTCTAAAGAAATATATATGCCGGCCTTGAGCTATGCAGCGGCGCCTTTTTCAATAAACAAAGACAAACGGGCGGTGGATATCCGTCTGGATGTTCCTGAAACAGTGAAACCGGGGGATGTCCTTAAAATTGGATACGCGACTTCTGAAAAGGCAAATATCATTGTTTACGGCGCCAATCAGGGAATTTTGCAGGTTGCGCGTTATGTGCGCCCGAATCCGTTGGAGGCTTTCTTGAAAAAACGTGCCTTGCGGGTTGTAACATCTCAGATTATGGATTTGATTATGCCTGACATCCGGATTTTGCGGATGCTCTCTTCTTCCGGTGGCGACAGCAGTTTGGATGCGGGGATTTTGGAAGGAAATTTGAATCCTTTTGCCCGAAAAACAGATAAGCCCGTTGCCTTTTGGAGCGGAATAATGCCGGGCAATTCTGATGGCGGCATTTATGAGTATAAGGTTCCGGAATTTTTCAACGGTGAAATTAAGGTGATGGCGGTGGCTGTTTCAACAGGCCGTTTTGGAAGTGCGGCAAAGTCTGTTTTGTCCCGTGGGGATTTTGTTTTAACGCCGTCTGGCCCGTTGGCTGTTGCTCCCGGCGACGAATTTGTTATCGGGCTCGGCCTGAGTAACCTTGTGAAAGGTGCGGGAGACGATTATGAAGTGTCTGTCAGCCTGGACGCGGGAGACGGTTTTGAAATTATTGGCGCATCCGTGCAGAAGGTTAAATTGGCCGAGGGGAAAGAAACTTTGCTGAACTTTAAGCTTAAGGCTTTGGCAAAACCCGGTGCCAGGGAAATCAAATTTACGGCTGAAAGTTCCGGCAATCCGGCGCAGAGAGCATCAATGCCTTATTCGTTGAGCCTGCGTCCTTCCGTTCCTTACGGCGGAGAATATGCCATGGGTTATGAGAAATCGCGATATATTCTGCCAAAAGCCGAAGATTTGTATGATTTTCAACGGGTGCAGCAATTGTCAGCTTCACCGTCGCCGCTGGTTTTGGTCTCAGGGTTGTTGAAATATCTTGACAAGTTCCCGCATGGTTGTACGGAACAAACGGTTAGCAAGGTTTTCCCGGCGATGGAGGTATTTTTCAAATATCCTGAATTGGTTAAAGGCATTGATATTTATGGTTTGTTTGATGACGCATTGATGAAATTAAGGCAAAGGCAGCAGCTGGATGGCGGGTTTGATGCCTGGGGCGTTTCTGGAGCCGAGGCACATCCTTTCGCCTCGGTTTATGCCGCCCATTTTTTGGTCAGGGCAAAAGAGCTTGGTTTTGACGTCTCGGAAAACATGCTGGAAAAAGCTGTCTCTTATCTTGAAAAGGCCGCCGGCAATGCGCCTGCGGACGAGCTGGACATTGTTCCGGCTTATGCCGCTTATGTCTTAACGCTAAATGGCAAAATTACCACAAATTATCTCTTAAATTTGGAAACATATTATCAATCTAATTTCCCTAAGACGTGGCGCAACCGTTTGGGGGCTTTGTTCATGGCTGCAAGTTATAAGTTGTTGCAAGACGATGTCAAAGCCAGGAGTTTGTCCGGGCGGTATCAGAAGGCGGATGGCGAAGGTTTTGAACGCCAGGCCATGGATATTTATCTGAGGGCTTTGTATTTTCCGGATTTGTTTGATGAAGAAAAAGATGTTAAAAAGCTTCTAAAATTCCTCGGAAACGGCAATTTTACAACTAATTCTGCGGCTTTTTCGATTTTGGCGCTTAACGCCTTTCAACCGGAGGGGGCAGAAGGGCAAATCCGCTTTTCTCAATTTTCTCCGGAGCTTACGCCTTTCCCGCATGTTGGATTTAATCCGCAAACGGAAAAGCTTGAAGTTTCTTCAGACAAGCCTTTTTATTATACTGTTGTCCAACAGGGGTTTGGAAAAGCGCGTGAAATTTCTCCCAAGGCGGAGGGGCTGGAAGTTTATAAATCTTATTATGATAAAGACGGAAATAAGGTTGATTCTGCAAAACTGGGGAATGAACTGAATGTCAAGATACGTTACCGCGGTTTGCGCAAAGATGCGTTTGGCGATGTGGCTATTGTTGACCTGCTGCCTGGATGCATGGAAGTTGTCAGTGGTTCGGTCTCCGGCGGAAACGGGGCGGAAAAAGTTGATGTCCGGGAAGACCGCGTGGTGGCTTACGTCTGGGCATCTCCTGAAACGGAAGAAATAAACTATAAGGTTAAAGTTACGGCTCAGGGCAGTTTTACGGTTCCGGCTGTTTTTGGTTCGGCTTTATATCTGCCGCTGGTTCGGGCAAATTCAGCCTCGGGGTTGATGCTGGTTCGTGATTAAGCTGCGAAACATAATTAAAAAAATGCCGGGAAGCCGGTTTCTTGGGGAAATCTGTTTTCTGCTTTTGTTTGGCCTGGCTATGTATTTTTGTATCCCCAAGCCTGATTTATATGAAAAATACAGTTTTTCTTCGGCTGTTTATGACCGGAACGGAAAACTCCTCCAGCTTGCTTTGAGCATGGATGACAAATACCGTTTGTTTGTGCCGGCTGAAAATATTCCGCAAACGGCAAAAGATGCACTGCTCCTTTATGAAGACCGGCACTTTTACAAACATCCCGGGGTAAACCCTTTTAGCCTTGGACGGGCGTTTTTTTCTATGGCGGGCGGGGCAAGGCGCCAAGGCGCTTCAACGATAACCATGCAGGTTGCCCGCCTTGCTTTCCATATTGATTCCTCAACATTATGGGGAAAGATTAAGCAAATTCTGCGGGCGGTGCAAATTGAACTTTATTATGATAAAAGCGAAATTCTGGAAGCTTATTTTAATTTGGCGCCTTATGGCGGAAATATCGAGGGGCTTGGCGCTGCTTCTTTGGTTTATTTCGGAAAAAAAGCTTGCCATTTAACCCTGCCTGAGGTTTTGGCGTTGACCGTAATTCCTCAAAATCCGGGAAAAAGAAACCTGTTGACCCCAATCGGGGCGGATGAGGTAAAAAAAGCTGCGGAGCGTTTGAAAAAAATTTGGAAGGAACATTATAAGCATCCGGAAAATGACAGGCTTTCACTGCCGTTGAGTTTTGGCGTCTACCTTCCCCGGCATGCGCCGCATTATGTTCGCGAGGCGCTTGGAAAAGCTTCGGGAGAAGTGCAAACGCTTCTTGATTTGGATTATCAGAAAATGGCGGAGGAAACTTTAAAAAATTATGTCCTCAGCCGAAAAAAAGACGGTGTGCAAAATGCGGCAGCGCTGATTGTGGATACAAATACGCTTGCAATTTTAGCTTATGTCGGTTCTGCTGATTTTGCCGATTATCATATTCTGGGGCAGGTAGACGGAACCAAAGCTCTGCGTTCTCCTGGTTCTGCCCTCAAGCCTTTTATTTATGTAATGGCTTTGGAGCAGGGGATAATACATCCTTTGACAATGCTCAAAGATGTTCCGAAAAATTACGGGCTTTATACGCCGGAAAATTTTGACCGCTCCTTTTACGGGCTGGTTAATGCTACGGAAGCATTGGTTTACAGCAGAAATATCCCGGCTGTAGAATTGCTGTTAAGGATAGGCGGGGAAAATTTTTATGCTTTGTTGAAAAAATGCGGAGTCAAGCGTTTAAAAAGCGCTGATTTTTACGGGCTGGCTATGGCTTTGGGCGGTGTGGAAGTTTCAATGCAGGATTTGGCCGCTATGTATGCTATGCTGAATAATCGGGGAAATTATTCTCCTTTGCGCTTATTGGCAAGCGATGAAGTAAATTTCCGTTCTGTCTTATCTCCCGAAGCGGCTTTTTTGACGTTGGATATGCTTGCTAAAAATGAAGAAGACGGCAGCAGAGGGATGTTTGTCCGCCATAAAAGGGCTTTTCCGGTTTCTTGGAAAACGGGTACGTCTTATGGTTTTAAGGATGCGTGGAGTGCCGGTATTGTCGGCCATTATGCCGTTGTTGTATGGGTTGGGAATTTTGACGGAACGCCAAATAATGCTTTTGTGGGAAGAGAAGTTGCCGCTCCGCTGTTTTTTAGGTTGGTCAGCAAGATTGCAAAAGCGGAAAAAATTCCTGAAAGGCTTGAGCCTTTTGCCGGGTTAAACCTTTCCAAAGTTCAAATTTGCCAGGATACGGGAGATATTGCCAACGCTTTTTGCGAGAAAAAGGCGGAATCTTATTTTATTCCGGGCGTTTCTTCCGTGAAGATGTCAAATGTCAGCCGGCAGATTCCAATCGATGTAAAAACCGGGCTTCGGGCCTGCCGGCACAGGCCGCCGTTAACAGAAATGAAAAGCTATAATTTTTGGCCTTCTGATGTTTTGAAGGCTTATGCCCGGGCTGGCATTAGTTTGCGCCGCCCGCCAGAGTTTTTAGAAGATTGCCCTTTTGTCGATGCGCCCCGGCAGGGAATGCCTCCGCAAATCAGTCTGCCTGTTCATGGACGCAAGTTCTTATTGCGTTCATATAAGCTGGCGGAGGAAAAAATTGTTGTGAAAGCGGCTTTGGATGCTGATGCCAAAACGGTTTACTGGTTTATCAATAATAATTTTGCCGGGCAATCCAAACCGGAGGAGGCGTTGGAAATATCGCCCGTTCTTGGAAAAATGAACGTTAAGGCCGTTGACGATTATGGGCGTTTTTCCATATCGGAGGTTGAGGTTATTTTAGCAGACTGATTATTTCAAAAAAATAAGCCCCTCGTGAGAGGGGCTTTGCGCTATTCTTCATTTAGGTTGATATTGCGGGTTGCCCACATAATCGCCCCTAATGTAATGAGCAAAATGATTGTTCCGATTAATAACGCGTAATCGGCTTCTGATAACATAAGGTATAATACCGTGTATAAGAAGGCCATTAGCAACCCTCCGGAAACTGCTGCTTTTTTGTTCTTTAGCGCACCGTATATATAACAAGAAACCATCATAATAACGAGCAACGAAGCAATAACATAAGACAGGGCAAAGTTAATATGCTCGGAAAGCGATATAACTGTTAAGAAAAAGAGCGATATCGCCAGGCCAACAATAACATATTGCACATAATGCAATTTCTGTTTCAGTTTGCGTTCGAATAAAAACATCATGACAAAGGTCAGGCAGATGAACATGATGCCATAATCTGCGAGCCTTAAAGATTTTTTGTAAATAGGCATTTTTTCATAAAGGTTTAAAGAGGCCGTTTTTTTCTTGATTTTATAAATGTCGGAATTGCCTGCAAAAATTTGAGGATAATCGCGGGCAATGGATGGAATTTTCCAAACAGCCGTAAAACCGTTTTCTGTAATTTGCGGCGCGTCTGGACGGAATGTTCCGCTGAATGTGGGGTGCGGCCAATTGGATGTGATTTTGAAATTGTTTATTTTTCCGATTGGGGCAAAAGACAGTAATCCGCTGCCGTTGAATTGCAATACGATATTGAAGTCAGCCGGGCGGCCGTCATCCTGCAAATTAACCGGAACGGAAACGCCGTTAAGGTCTTTTATGCCGCTGCCGGGATTGAGTTCCAGCTTTTTGCCGTTAAATATAACTTCCGGTTCGCCGCGGATGGCGGAGGGGTCAAGCCCCATGCTGAAGAAGGCTTTGTTCCACAATGGTTTATATTTGCTGTCGATTTTGGCGTTTTTAAGGTTTTCAAAAGTTCCTGAAATTTTTAAATTTGTTTTGTAAACCAAAACTTCAAATATGCCGCGATGGCGGATTTCAGGGAAAATTTCAGCTTCAATATTCAGGTTTTCGGGGAGAATATGGATATCTTCCTCTTGTTCGGTTTCTACTTTTTCAGATATTTTTTTCTGGTTGTTCCAAACCGAAGAAAGTTTCATATATTTTGCCGGAACGGTGATAATCGGCGCGGCAATCGTCTGGCTGCCGCCCCATGCCGAGGCGATATCGTCCATTGCCGTGTCAAACATTCCCGAACGGCTGTACATCACGCCTTTGACCATTCCCAGAGGAATGTTCAAACATAAAATTAAGACGCAGATAATAAACAATCTGAATCCGATAGATTGGTATTTGGTGCGCTTGGCATTTTTTTCTTCAGCCATGATTATCTCCTTATCTTTTATCCAAAACATCTGTCGTTTAACCGTGCTTTATATTCTAACAATAAGTTTGCTTTGTAAAGTTTATTGTTGGAGATTGTCAATATTGGTTGTGTTGAGCGCCATGCTTTTAGATGATTTTTGTTGACTTATTGGGAGGAATATATATTTTATAAACAGTGTTTTATACTTTTGTGAACAATTATTTTATTATATGTCCAACCCTTAAATTTTAAGCTTATGGGAAAGAAAGATGATGATACAGTCTACTGCTTTGAACTTCTCAAAGAAGGGCTGACCGATCGCGATATGTCTGGCTGGGGGCGCTTGTGGTGCTTGGGTGTTGGTTTAATTGGAACGGTTGTTGCCGATCCGATTATCTGGGCTAGCAACAAACTTGGTATTAAAAGCGAGCCAAAGGACTATGATCCTAGTGATCCGACCCATCCGTTTAATCAGAATTATTAAACTTTATCAAAAGAGGCCCCATTGCTTTAAGGCAGTGAGGCTTCTTTGTTTTGCTCCAGTCTGCCTCTCGCTTGCCGTCGCCCCCTTTCTCTGATTCAAATTCACTTGCTTAGGTATATTTAATAAGCCGCTTTTAAAGCAGCTTTTTTCTTTATAAATCAATCATTTATTCTAGTCCGTGTGGGACGTTTTAAAAATAGCTCATTTCGGGCATTTATACGGACTAGTTATAATATCTTTCCTTATTTTTCAATTGGTTAACAATTCCAGAGCATTTTTCACACTCAAAACCAACCTCTGCGAATTTTTATATAGGTTGAATAAAAAAAATAACCTACTAACATTATAGAGAGCAGGTTATTCTAAATAGTTACATATTTTTTAGTATCTATTTTATTATTTACATAATTTAAATCTATCTTTTTATTGATGCCCTCTCAATAGCCCTCTTCCTGGCTACGACAGAGGCATTTGCGTTATGTATTGTTTTAGTACCATTAGCAGGTAATCCATTCTCTGCAGAATTATGACAAACTTGCATAACTTCTGCTTTTGCAACATCACCTATAAGATTACCTTTTTTATCAATAATACCTTTTTTTATATCTACTAAATATGAACAAACCAAATCTTGCACGAGAAATGGATTTACATTACCCCCTCTATCAAGTTTATATTTACTATGTATCTCTGATATAATGTCTCTGTCTTTATCTGTTAATTTATCTCCCAAACTAGGATTTAACCTATTTATCCATTCTTGAGCAGCGTATGAAGATGCAACAAGTAATGCATCCTTCTCTCCTCCTACAAACTTTTCAGGGTTTACTTCTTTTAAGGCATCAATTCTAACCTGAAAAATTTCCATTAAATTACCTTTTTCAGAAACAAGTTGCGAAACTTCACTTTCTTTTTGGACAACAGACCATTTTTGCTGTTTTCTGTTTGCGCCCCACAAAAGCTTTCCATCATCATTATAAAAAGATACTTTTCCATCTGCTCCCATACTATCATCACTATCATAAATTGCTTTCATACCTTTTTGGGGGATAAAACCTAAATCTTTGGGAAGGACAACTCCTTGTCCAACAAATGGCGTTTTACCTTCTAATGTTAAAAATTCAATAATAAAATATTGTTGAGTTTCTTTTACATCACCAACTTGTTTACGAATAAAGCCCTCATATAAACCATTAACGTATTCTGCCTTATAAGCATCAAAATCACTCATCTTTATCTACCCCCTATTATATTTCCTAACACACATAAGTTTATCTATATATCGCTTCTGTCTTAATAATATCATAATTTATTTTTAATATCTATAAAAAAGAGGCCTTATAAAGGAAAAAGAAGCTTTAAATCTCTACAAATCTTATGATACATAGTTAGAAATATTTGTTATCAATTAGTCCGCGAATTGCGAATTCATCTCAGAATCAAAAAAAATCCCCGTCTCTTGCGAGAGGGGATTTTTCTTAATGGTGAGCGCGTCGGGATTCGAACCCGAGACCCTTTGATTAAAAGTCAAATGCTCTACCAACTGAGCTACGCACCCTTAAACAACGAGGGAATGTATATAAGATAAAAACATAGTAGTCAATATAAAAAATGCATATTTTAAAAAAAATTAAATTTGTGGTATTTTGTAGTATATTTATTAATAAATTCATGCTACCTTATGATAAAATTTTATGAATTATATATAAAGAGGTAGAAAATGGATAATATTGTACCTAATCAAGCTGAAGGCCGTTATGATATTTTGCAGAATGCAGAAGGGGAAATCCTTATCATGATTAACCATCGCCGCGGCGGTCCGGAAAATCCCCGTTTTGTTTATGACGGGGGAAATAATGCTTTGCTGTACAGAAGCCGTGAAAGCTCTGTTATGTTGGAAGCGATTGATGAACGGGCTCGTTCGCCTCTGCGCATGGCCGATGAAATTTTATTGGTAGAACTTGATGGCGATGAAGTTGCACGCGAATATATGGTTCCGGTACGCCTCGTTCGAAATTTGGAAACGCTTATTAAATAAACTTATGCACACAGCATCGTTAATAAGGGCTTTAAAAGCCCTTATTTTCTGTTATATTGACGTTGTGTATGCTTGTTGATGGGAGATGACATGCTTTCAGTTGTTTTTTTTGCGAATCTGGTGGGCGGGCTTCTTTTGCTTCCCCGTTGGTTTGAAAACAAGAAGGCGATGGCTCTGCTGCCCTTGGGCATATTGGCTTTTGCAACGGCTGTTTTTTATCAAAATTACGGAAACGCTGACTATTTTAAGATTTCCTGGATTAGCCTGCCCAAACTGAAATTAGCCCTGAATCTTTCGTCTTCCTCAGCCTTATATCCGCTTTTGCTGCCTCCGGTTTGCTTTTCAGCGGTTTTTATGCTTAACAATATATTTTATAAAGCTGAAAAGCAGCCTTTGTTACAGAATGTGCTTTTGCTTTTTAACCTTTCTGCTTTGGTTTTGCTTGCCTGCGCAACAAATTTTATGCAATTGCTGCTTGCTGTTGAAATTATCAGCCTTTGTTCCGTTTGTATGGTGGCGGATGCTGAAAGCAAAATGTCTTTTATTGGGCTTTGTACCTTAGCTGATATGGCTTTAATGACGGCTTTGGCAGTTATTTTTGCGCAGTTTGGCAGTATGAATCTTGAAAAAGCGCTGTATTATGCGGAGCATTTAAGGTATCGGGGTTTGGTTTCTTCTTTGATTCTTTTTTCCATTTTAGCCAAGTCGGGGCTGTTCCTTTTCCATCCCGGGCTGTTTTCTTTGGAAGATATCCGCTTGAATCGTTTGTTTTCTTTGCTTTGCGTCGCTGCGCCGTGGTGTGTTGTCTTCCTTTTTATTAAGTTTTTTCCTTTTTATGCCGGATTTTTTAATGAAATATCAATCCTTTGCCTGATTTCTTTTGTTTGGGGAATGGCTGGCTTTTTGATAAACGATTCTCTTAAAGTAAAAATTTTATATCTTTTTATGGCGGCAGCATCTTTAATTTTTTATCAGCAGCCTTTGAATGCCGGCGGTTTTATTATCCATGCTTTTCGGATTTTGGGCGTCTTTTATATTCTGTCGCTGGTGTTGTGGGGAATTAATATTGCGGCCTCAAATGAAATTTATCTTTCTAAAATGGGCGGGTTTATTAAATATATACGCTTTTATTTTATAATATCCCTTTTGGCGGTTTTTGCCGCTTTGCAGCAGTTGGCTGTTTTGCCTTTCCCGAAAGATTCTTTCCTATATGCCGTTTTAGCCTGTTTTGCATTGGGAATGGGGCACGTTTTGCACCAGGCATACCTTTCGCCGGTGCGGGCGGATGAAAGGGTTATTGCCCTACTTAAGAATCCTCCTTTTTGGTTTTGTGTTTCTTTATTGGCTTTATGCGGCGCTTTGCTTTATTTTTCGCAACCGCTGCGCCCGCTCGGCGGAGTGGCGTTTGGTGCGTTTTTGCTGTTGTTTGCCCTTGCTCCCTTGCGTTTTTTATATTCTTGGGCGGATGTGGATTTGATGCAAAATAACCGCTTTTTTATCAAAACTTATGAAATGGTCGCCGTTATGCCGCTGCGCGTGTTGGGACGCGTTTTATGGCTGACGGTTGATTTTATTTTCATTGAGCGCACTTTGTTTTCTTCTTTGCGCCGGTTATATGGCGTTTTGCAGGCGTTGTGCGGCTTTTTGAGCAAAAATTCAAGAATCGCCTATGCGGTTATTTTGTTTTTGGGTGTCGTGTTATATCTTTATTTGGCCGGAGGACGCCTATGAATATACCAGTTGCTCTGCCATCCCTTTTAATTATTCTGCCTTTTTTGGGCGTTTTGTTTTCCCTCTTTTCCCAAGAAGATGAAAACCATCCGGGCAGGAATATTTACAATGTGGTGGTGTTTACCGTTATTGCCAATATTGTCCTGTTGTTCCGGATTTTTATGGTGATGGATGTTACAAAATCGTCATTGCAGCTTATGGAAAAGTTCAATTGGCTGGAACAGCCTGACATTAATTTGATTTTGGGAATCGATATTTTTTCCGGGCTTTTGATATTGGCGGTTCATGTGGCTTTGCTGGCGGGATTGGCGGCAAGCAGGGAAATTTGGTATCGGCCGAAAAATAAAAGCCTTGGGGTGTTTATCTTGGTATTTTTAGGCTTGTTGACCGGATTTTTATTGGCCGCGGATATTTTTTCCTTTTATTTGTTTTTTGAAGCGCTTCTGCTGCCGGCGCTTATGTTGACAGGCATGTTTGGCGGTATTAAAAAAAACGGCGTTGTTTACCGGTTTTTCATTTATAATTTTTTGGGTGCCTTATGCCTTTTAGCCGGAACAATGATGCTTTTTGCAGAGCAAGGCGACGCATCTTTGGCTTCTTTGCATAAAATAGACATTAAAACCTTAAAGGAATATTTTATCTGGGGAGCTTTCTTCATTGCCTTTTTATCCAGAATCCCGGTGTGGCCGTTTCATTCTTATTTGGCGGCAGTGGCTTCCGGTGTTAAAAATCCGCTGCTTTTTATTATCAATAATCTGCTTCCGCTGACCGGCATATACGGGTTTATCCGCTTTTTGCCCAAAAGCTTTTCGGATACGATGCTTTATTGGGTTGTCGGGTTGGAAATTATCGGCGTCATTACTATGGCTTTTATTGCGCTTATCGGCTTTATTAATAAAGAAAGCCGCTACAAGCTTTTTGCCTATGTGAGCGTTTGTTACATTATGTATTTGCTTAGCGCATTTTCTAAATCGCCTATGGCTTTGTATAACATCGGCTTTTCATTTTTTGCGTTTATTCTCGTAACATCGGCATTGGCGGCGCTGCTCTGGAAAATCAGCCAAAAAGCCGAAGAATCCGATGTTGAAACGCTGGGTTACCTTAACCGGGTGCCCCGGCTTCGCTTTATCTACGGATTTATGACTTTTGCTGCCGTGGGGCTTCCTTTTTCTGCCTTGTTTCTGAATAATTTTTTAATTATCGGACGCTTATTTAAAAACGGTGCTTATACCGGCTTAATTGTTGTTTTTTCGCTGCTGCTGGTTTATGTTTCCCTGCTTGGCGATTATTTCAGATTGTCGCATGCCGGAGAAACTCCCCAAGAAAGGCATGATGAAGAAGATTTGCAAGGCGGGTACAGGGTATTGATGTGGCTGCTGGTTATTTTGTTATTGATGTCGTTTATCCGCCCCTTGTGGCTGTTGGAACTTTAGGAGATTTGCACCTATGTTGTTGAAGTTTCTTCCTTTGCTTCCTGAAATTTCTTTGGTAATGATGCTCATTACAATGTTTTTTGTGCAGCTGTTCCGGGAAAATAAAACGCCGAAAACATTTTTTAGCCTAAGCAAATATTTTCTTGCCGTTTCTTTATTATCGGCGGTTGTTTTTTATAACAAAAGCATTTTTCCCCAATTTGAGAACACGTCTTTTACTTCTTTAATGAAGGTAATTGTTTATCTGCTTGCCGGGGTTTGGTTCTTTTTGAGCTATAAATGGTTTTTAAATATGAATCAGGAAGCTTTTAAATATTATTTTATGGCCGGCATTTTTATCCTATTGGCATCTGTAGGAATTTCGTGCCGGAACTTTGCCTGGTTTGCTTTTTTGGTTCCGGGGCTTGTCTTATGCGCCTTTCTTATGGGGAAGGAAGATGGCGGCGGAGAAGATAACGGGAAAGACGCTTATTCGTTTTTTTATGCCGGAGTATTTTTTTCTTTGTTAAATTTGGCAGGCATCTGGCTGCTATATAAAAATGGCGCCGGATTGGGCTTTGATTCGGTGCAGGCGTATTTTGATGCGGCAGTGCGCGATAAAACGCAGTGCTTTTGGGCGGTTTTGCTGCTTCTCCCCTGGCTGTTTTTGGCCGGCGGCGCACCTTTTCAAATGCCGATGCTTAACTTTTCCAGCAAAGCTGTTTTGCCGGTGTATGGCTTTTTAAATCTGGTGCCGCAGATTTTTTACTGGGCAGTGGTTATTAATTTGCTTGCCGGGCCGTTGAAGCCGGTTCAAGGCGCACTCATGCCTGTTTTGGCGGCAACGGCGTACCTGTCCATGCTTTGGGGCGCATTGGGCGCGGGGGCTGAAAATAACTTGCAGCGTTTGTTTGGCTTTAATAATTTGTTCCATTGCGGCGTTATTTTTCTTTGCTTGTCTTTTTTTGACCAGGGAAGCGTTTCGGCGGCAATTATTTATGGCATCATATTTCTGTTAACGTCTCTGGGGGTTTATACGGCTGTTTTGGGTTGTAAAAGCAAAGGGGAATATTTGTCGGATTTGGATGCATTGCGCGGTATGGCGCAGGAAAAGCCCTATATCTCTGCGGCATTTTTGATTTTGCTTTTTTCCTTTTTAGGAAATCCGCCCCTGTTAGGGTTTATCGGCCTGTTGGGGATTGTTGATAATTTGTTTGCCTCGGGCAATTTTTATCCCGTTTTTGCGGTTTTGTGCATGCTTTGTTTATTGGCGCATGCTTACTTAAGAATTATCCAAACAATTTATTTTGCTCAGAAGCAAAGCCTTTTTGACCGCGCGGATAAGGGAATCTATATTAGTCTGATGTTTAACCTGCTTTTGATTGTTTTTGCTATTTTGAAGCCGCGGCTTGTCATTAATGATATTAACCTGATTTTATCGGCTGTATTTTAGAGGTTGAAAGATGAGAAATTTTGGAGCTTGGCAGGTTTATGATTATGATGAGGTTGATTCGACCAATAATGTTGCTTTGACGCTTAGTGAAAAATTAGGTTCGGGCTGCAGTTTTGCCGTTTGGGCAAAGTCCCAGACAAAAGGGCGGGGGCGTTTTGACCGCAGGTGGCAATCATGTGCGGGAAATTTGTTTTTTTCACAATGTTTGGAAGTGCCGCTTAATTTGTTGGGGCAGATTATTTTTGTTTCTTCCCTCAGCCTTGCCGAGACAGTTAAAAGCTATAACTCGGACATGCTTGTGCAGATAAAATGGCCGAATGATATTTTGCTTAATGGCAAAAAGCTTTCAGGAACTTTGATTGAAAAAGGGAGTGGGGATTATCTGGTTATCGGCATTGGCGTCAATATTGCCGCTGCTCCGGATGGAACATCTTTGCTTTATCCGGCAATTTCTTTGAAGGACGCAGGGATTGATACCAGCCGGGAAGAGTTTTTGAGGCGGTATTTGGATAAGTTTGACCAGCATTACATGAAGCTGAAAAATGAAGGCTTTGCCGAAATAAGAAATTTATGGCTGGAATATGCCAGGGGGCTCGGTTCTGAAATTATGGTCAACGGGCATAAGGGCAGCAAAAAAGGGATTTTTTATGATGTGGATGAAAATGGCTTGTTGTTGCTGAAAGTTTGTGATAATATTGAAAAAATTTATGCCGGGGATATTTTTTATCTCTGAAGAAGATATTAAGGAATAAAAATAGAATAATGTTTGATAAAGAAGGAATTTACTTTCTGGCGCTTGGCGGTGCTGAGGAAGTGGGATTTAATTGCTATGCCTATGTTGTGAACGGAAGAATAATTGTCGTGGATGCCGGCTATGGCTTTTTAAATGACGATTTTCCGGGAATTGAGCTTGGATTGGCGGATGCGGGGTTCTTAGAAACTTATCAGGATAAAATTGATGCGCTGTTTATAACGCATTCCCATGAAGACCATTTTGGAGCGATTGCCCATATATGGCCTTTGTTAAAGTGCCCGGTTTATGCTACGGATTTTGCCCTGGGGCATATTCAAGACCGGTTAAGGGAATATGGTTTGGATAGCGAAGTTGATTTGCGTTCGGCAACTGAAAATCCGGTTATTAAGTTTGATGAATTTGAGGTGGAATATATCCCTTTGGTGCATTCGACGCCGGAAACGTCGGCTTTGTTTATCCGCACGCCTTATGGAAACGTGTTTCATGCGACAGATTGGCGCTTTGACGATGGTGCGCTTCCGATGCTGCCGACAGGATATGCGGCGCTGGAAAAAGCGGCAGAGGAAGGCGTTATGCTTTATGTGGGCGATTCAACAAATATGGGGCATTCGCATCAGGAGCCTTCTGAAAAGCAAATTCGTGAAAATTTAATGAATCTGGTGCCGACTTTTAAAAATACTTTGGTTGCCACCTGTTTTGCTTCCAATATTATGCGTTTGGAAAGCCTTATTCTGGCGGCTCATGCAGCCGGGCGGACCCCGGTTATTGCCGGGCGCAGCCTGATGCAAAACCTGACTTTGGCAAAGGGGTGCGGCTATTTGCAGAATCTTCCGCCTTATTGCGATGCCCGCGAAGCAGCAGACATTCCGTTAGACAAGATGCTCTATATTTGCGCCGGTTCCCAAGGAAATTACCGCAGCGGCTTGAGCAGGATTGTGAATGGCGAAAATAAAAATATCCAATTAGGGCAAGGGGACGCGATTATCTTTTCATCTAAGATTATTCCGGGCAATGAACAAAAAATTGAACGGATGCAGGAAAAACTGCGGGATGCCGGCGTTGATGTGATTACTAACGAGGAATATCTTGTCCATGCTTCCGGGCATGCGGGCAAAGATGAAATCAAAAGAATGTATGAAATCCTTAAGCCGCGCATTGTGCTTCCCGTCCATGGCGACAAGCACAATATCCGCGAACAAAAGCGCTTTGCGAGAGAATGCGGCGTTCAGGAAACGGCCTGGGCGAGAAACGGGGATATTGTTTTGGTGCATGACGGCACTTATGAGATTGTCGGCGAATTTCCAACGGATATTATCGGCGTTGACCGCCGCCAGCTGACGAGCCTGACTTCGCAGCTGATTAAAAACCGGAAGCGGATTGCATATAATTGCAGTTTGTTTATCAGCGTGTTTTTTGATGAAAACTGGAATTTGGAAGATTTGCAGGTATCCTCAATTGATATTTTAGAAGAAAGTGCTTTTGAGAATTGGCGCAGCGGTATTGTCGAGGAGATGAAAAAAGCCATTCCGGATGAACTGCGCAAGCTTAATTTCAGGGAGAGCGCGGTTAAAGAATATATTGCCGCCAAAATCCGCAAGAGTATTTTCCGCCTGACGGATATCAAGCCGGTTGTCTTTATGCATTTTTTCAAAAAAGGCGGAGAGCTTATCCCTGATTTGGCGCCAGAGGAAGATAAACAGTAAAGGTCGTGCCGTTCATTGCCGTAGAAGATACGGTCAGGTCTCCGCGGTGGCGCATGACGATATGTTTGACGATGGCTAATCCCAGCCCGGTGCCTTTTATGTTTAAATCCTTGTGTTCTTGCAGGCGGAAGAACCGTTCTGTGAGGCGGGCGAGATTTTCAGGGCTTATTTTGGGTCCTTTGTTATTTATAGATATGGCAATAAAGTCCCCTTTTATTTTCTTGCTGCGTTTTTGCGGCGCAAGCGAATTTGCGCTGTGGAGCGAAATGGTTACATCCCCTTCGCTAAGGCCGTATTTGAGGGCATTGTCTGTCAGGTTTTGAATAATCTGTTTAATCTGCGCCTGGTCAGCCGTGATTTCCGGAATATCGTCTTCTATTTCTATTTTTATGCGGATGTTTCTGGCTTCCGCTTTAAGGGACAATGCTTCAGCAACTTCATCGACAATCTCGACCAAATCGGCTTTTCCTTCGGGCAATTGGTCTTGGTTAAGCTCAATCTTGGAAAGCGAGAGCAGGTTTTCAATGAGCGCGGACATGTAGTCTGTTTGCTCGCGCATGATTTTTAAGAATTTAGCCTGTGCTTCCGGGTCGTTTTTTGCCGAAGTCTGCAAAGTTTCAATAAATCCCGCGATAATCGAAAGCGGCGTACGCAATTCGTGGCTGGCATTGGCGACAAAATCTGATTGCATTTTTTCGATTTTAAGCGACTTGGTAAGGTCGTAAAAAGAAATGACGGCAAAGGCTTTGCCTTTTGACAGCCAGGGAAGCTGTTTAATATGTGCATAATATTTTTGTTCCTGCTTTCCCGAATAAAAAATCAAGTTTTCAGAGGCGCTCTCCCTTTTTAAGACCCGGCTTACGGCGTTGATGAAATTATTGGCGCTGAAAAGGGTATCAATGTTTTTATCGGTGATGCTTTTGCCAAAAGCAGAGCGGGCGGATAAATTGGCGCCCAGGATATTTCCGGAACGGTCAAGCATGATAATCGGGTCGGGGAGGCTGTCTAAAACGGTAGTGTCTGAAATTGTCTGTGCTTCCAGCATGTCTGTCTTATGTGCCCAGAAATGGTGCATGGCATTGACGGCCTGGACAATTTCCTGGGCATCTTTTTCTGACAGATTTAAAATCTTGTCTTCCATATTGCCGTCATCTGCCATGGAACGGATATATTTTTTTATCTGCTGAAGTTCAAAAGTCAGCGGGAAAATCATGGCAATGTTAAATAAGATAACGGCTCCCAGAGAAATAATGGCAATGGTTGGCGTTGTCAGCCGAAAAGCAACCAGCACCAAAAATAAAAGCGCCGTCGGAAAAGACATGATAAGCACTTTTCCTACGAATTTATCATCTTTTTCTAATTTTGGCGCGAACCATTTTTTATTAAACATTTTATCCGTCCACAGATTTCTTTAAAAAGTTCTAGACTAGTCTTTGATTTATACTATTATACAAGAAGTTTAAATTTATTAAATTTTTTATGATACACTATGAAAAACGAAACATCTCCCGCCATGACGCCGATGATGGCGCAGTATATGGCAATTAAGAAAGACCATCAGGATTATCTTTTGTTTTACCGGATGGGCGATTTTTATGAGCTCTTTCTTGATGATGCGGTTATTGCGTCAAAAGCGCTTGATATCGCTTTAACAAAACGCGGGCAGCTTGATAATCAGGATATCCCGATGTGCGGTGTTCCTTTCCATGCTTATGAAAGCTACCTTTCCAAACTTATCCGCCAGGGATATAAGGTGGCTATTTGCGAGCAGATGGAAGACCCTAAAGAGGCGAAAAAACGCGGGGCGAAATCCGTGGTGAAACGGGATGTCATCCGGTTGGTTACTCCGGGAACGCTTACGGAAGACAACCTTTTGGATGCGAAAAAATATAACTTTTTGCTTTGTTTGTGCAAGTCCGGCGGCGTGCTTGGCCTGGCTTGGCTGGATGTTTCTACGGGAGATTTCTTTACGCAGGAACTGGATGCCTGCGGCCAAGATGAGGCGGCTGTCGTCAGTTCGGCGCTTTCCCGGCTGTCGCCGGTGGAGATACTGCTGCCGGATGCTTATCTGCAAAGCCCCGATTTGTTTCCTTTGTTTAATGAATATCGGGAAAAATTATCGGTTTTGCCGGTTGCGCGGTTTAATTTTGAAAATGCGCAAAACAAGCTTAAAAGCGTTTTAGGCGTTTCATCTTTGGAAGCTTTTGGAAATTTTGGGCGGGCAGAAACGACTGCTGCCGGAATTTTGGTGGATTATGTCGAGAATACGCAAAAAGGGAATATGCCGCGTTTGGAAAAGCCGGTTAAAGTCAATAGTTCTCAGATTATGGAAATTGACGGGGCAACCCGCCGCAGCCTTGAGCTTTTAGAATCTATGAGCGGCGAAAAAGGCGCTTCCCTGCTTTCAACAATCGACCGCACGGTTACCGGTGCGGGCGGGCGCTTGTTAGGTTCCCGTTTGGCTAACCCTTTGACGGATATTGCCCGGATTAACCGCCGGTTGGATGTTGTTGAATTTTTTGTGGGCTTTTCAGGTTTGCGCAAAGATATTCAGCATTTGTTAAAGAGTTGTCCGGATGTTGAGCGTGCTGTTTCCCGATTGAGTTCTAACCGCGGCGGGCCGAGGGATTTGGCAGCGATTTGCCAAACTTTGGGAATGGTTCCGAAAATAAGGAATCTGCTTTATGATTTTAAAAGCCGTGCGAAAGATACGATGCTTAATGATTTGCCCGAAGCGGTTAAGCAGATTGTTTCACGGCTTGGAAATTATAATAATCTGGTTGATAACCTTTGCAATGCCTTAAAAGACGAGCTTCCCCTTTTGGCAAGGGACGGCGGTTTTATCCGCGAAGGCTATTATCCCCCGCTGGACGAGGTTAAGGCGCTAAGGGAAGATTCCCATAAGCTGATTGCCGATTTGCAGGTGAAATATGTTTCGGAAACCGGTGTCAGCAACCTGAAAATCAAATATAACAATGTCATCGGCTACTTTATTGAAGTGCCCAGCAAATTTGCCACAGATTTTTTGGAAAATAAGCAATTTATCCATCGGCAATCGGTTTTGAACGCGGCGCGGTTTACAACAGTAGAATTAAGCGAATTGGAAAATAAAATCCGCGGTGCGGCGGACAAGGCTCTTGCGATGGAACAGGAAATATTTGCCAATTTGGTCAATGATGTCAGGATTTTGGCGGATGATATTTCCGTAACAGCCAAGGCTTTGGCGGAACTTGACGTCGGTGCCGCGCTGGGCGAGCTTGCCCAAGAACAAAATTACTGCCGCCCGCAGATTGATGATTCTTTTGCCTTTGAAATCAGGGAAGGGCGCCACCCGGTGGTGGAAGCTTCCCTTGCTAAAGAACACGGCAGCGCTTTTGTCGGCAACGACTGCGTTTTGAACGATGAAAGCGGCAGGTTATGGCTGTTGACAGGTCCGAATATGGCCGGTAAGTCGACTTTTTTACGGCAGAATGCCATCATTGCTGTGATGGCGCAGACAGGATGTTATGTCCCTTGCCGTTTGGCGCATATCGGGGTTATCAATAAGATATTTTCCCGGGTAGGGGCATCTGATGACTTGGCACGGGGCAGGTCGACTTTCATGGTGGAAATGGTGGAAACGGCCGCTATTTTGAATCAGGCGGATGCAAGGTCCTTTGTAATTTTGGATGAAATCGGGCGCGGAACCGCCACGTTTGACGGTTTATCCATTGCCTGGGCTGTCGTGGAGCATTTGCATGAAGTTAATAAGTGCCGTGCTTTGTTTGCAACGCATTATCATGAATTAACCAGTTTGACCTCGAAATTGCCGCAAATGTCTTTGCATTGCATGAAGATAAAAGAATTTAACGAACAGGTTATTTTTTTGCATGAAGTTATTGCCGGTGCGGCGGATCGAAGCTATGGCATTCATGTGGCTAAATTGGCGGGATTGCCCAGAAAGGTAGTCAAAAGGGCGGAACAGGTGCTTAATTCTCTGGAAAATACGAACAAGCACGGCAGCTTGTCAACATTAGCCGAAGACCTGCCTTTATTTGCCGCGTTGAAGGAACCTGAAATTGTGGTTGAAAAGTCAAAAGCTGACGAGGCTTTGGCAGAAATTAACCCGGATAATTTGAGCCCAAGGGAAGCCTTGGAAAAATTATATGAATTGAAAAAACTCATATAATGTGTAAAATCAATATGATAACAGGCGGTATAATAATACCGCCTGTTATTTAATTGAAAAATAATGTTTTTTTATTGTTGACAATGCTTAAAAATCCTGTATATTCATCCCGAATTTATAACCATCTTTTGTAAAGAGAGAAACAATGAACACTTATGCAACAAAACCCTCTGATATCCAGAGAAAATGGTATGTCGTTGATGCAGAAGGCGTTGTATTAGGCCGTCTTGCCGCTGAAGTTTCTAAAATTTTGCGCGGCAAACACAAAGCCTGCTACGTTCCGAATCTGGATTGCGGCGACTATGTTATTGTTATCAATGCTGATAAAGTAAAATTGACCGGCAAAAAGCTGACAGATAAAAAATATTTTAAGCACACCGGTTGGATTGGCGGCATTAAAGAAACAACAGCCGGAAAAATCTTGTCTGGCCGTTTCCCCGGCCGTGTTGTCGAGAAGGCTGTTGAACGCATGATTTCCAGAAATCCGCTGGGCCGTCAGCAAATGACAAAGTTAAAAGTTTATGCCGGAAACGAACATCCGCATGTTGCCCAGAATCCTGAAGTTTTGGACATCGCTGCCATGAACCCGAAAAATAAGAGGAGCGCATTATAATGGCTGAGAAAATTGAATCCTTGAAAGACATCAAAGCTGCTGCAACTGCTGCTGCTCCGTCTTCTGAAGTTAAAGTACGCAAAGCAAACCGCGATAAATTCGGCCGTTCTTATGCCACCGGCAAAAGAAAAGATGCTGTTGCCCGCGTTTGGATTAAGCCCGGAAAAGGCAATATTACCATTAATGAAAAATCTATTGATGAATATTTTGCCCGTCCGGTTTTGAAAATGATTATTAACCAACCGTTTGAGATTGCCAACAGAGAACATGAATTTGATGTTGTCTGCACAGTTAAAGGCGGCGGTTTGTCTGGTCAGGCCGGTGCTATTAAGCACGGTATTTCCAAGGCTTTGAATGAATATGAGCCGGAACTCCGCGATTGCTTGAAAAAAGCCGGATTCCTTACCCGCGATGACCGTGTTGTTGAACGTAAGAAATATGGTAAGGCTAAGGCCCGCCGTTCTTACCAGTTCTCAAAACGTTAATTGGTATTGCAATTACAAAAAAGGCCTGCATATTGCAGGCCTTTTTTGTATCTGGAAAACCTTGTGTTTGACGCGGGGTATTTTTTTGGTAAAGTTATCTTCTAAAAAGTTGTGCAAGATTAGCAAAAGCCTATTACCAAATTTTCTGATTTTTGCTAATGGTAAGACGATAATGGTTAAATATGGAAGGATTTATTTATGAAATATAAATGTTTAGTTTGCGGGCAGATTTTTGAAGTTCCGGAAGGACAAGAACCCCAGTGCCCGGTTTGCAAAGTTAAAGGCGAAAAATTGGTTCCTTATAAAGAAGAGGAAATGACTTGGCCGGCAGAACATGTTTTGGGAATTGCCAAAGGCGTTGATGCGGAAATTATGGAAGGCCTGCGCAACCATTTTAATGGCGAATGTTCTGAGGTCGGCATGTATTTGGCAATGGCCCGGCAGGCTATGCGCGAGGGTTATCCCGAGGTGGCTGTCGTTTTAGAGCAGATTGCCAAAGAAGAAGCTGAACATGCTTCCCGTTTTGGCGAGATGCTTGGCGAATTGGTTGAAGGCTCTACAAAGGCGAATATTGAAAAAATGCTTGCCGGCGAAAACGGCGCTTGCCATGGAAAAATGGCAATTGCCAAAAAGGCAAAGGAATTAAACCTTGATGCGATTCATGACAGCGTTCATGAAATGGCTCGGGATGAAGCCCGCCATGGCAAGGCTTTGGAAGCTCTTTTGAAGAGATATTTCTAATCTGTTTTAATAGATATCCCCCAGTAAACTGGGGGTTCTATAGTCGCTACAAACCTAACGGTTTGACCACGCTCGTTGGCGTGGAACGGTGTTGTTTCAACACCTTGGCATTCAGCCCCGAGTAAACTCGGGGTTTTCTGTAAGGCATTAATAAAAAAGGCCTCATTGCAGAGGCCTTTTTTTAGATTTCCCTTTTTGCCGCAACAACATATTGCGGGGTGTAGCCGCCGGCGGCAACTTTCTTTGGTTCCGGTTTTATCTTCTTTTGGAGTGTTTCTATTTTACTGATATCCGAACGCCCTTTTAATAGCTCAGATGAAATAACTAAGCAGTCAGAAGAACAGATTAAATGCTTAGTCGGGAATTTTTCCTGCCGCTCTTCAAATGAAGCCATAACATAATGGGCGCTTTCGCCTTTATGTTTATCGGCATGGACGTCCATATCATTTTCATGATACATAATCATTAACCCAAAGTTTTCCAGATTGTTTTTATCTGCTGGCGAAGCATCTTCAGCGGCTGCGGAAAGCCTTTCCCAATGGTGGATGTCAACCTTGAACGGTTTGTTTTTGCAGTTGGGAACCAGGTTTACGTTAACGGATTTATTTTCAATCATGCTTTGAGCCCATTTTTCAACGAAATCAGAATCCATTCCGTTTTGGCTGCAATCTTTTTTGAGCTTTTCATAAATTCTTTCGGCACTGTTTAAAAATAACTGGTAACCGATTTTGTCTCCTTCATCATAATCCATTTTTTCTTGCGGCGATGCAAAATGTTTTAGCCAATATTTGCTGCCGGAAACCCGGTTTGCTGGATTGCCGATTGTTAAAATCATGCCGAGTTTTTGGGCAAATTCCTGATAAGGGCTGTCTTTTACATCCGGGCATATTTCCGTAAAGGGAATATCCCGCAGTTCTCCGGGTTTTTGCATCATATGGGCGATATCTGCAGAATTGAGCTGGCAGGCTTCTTCCGGAGAAATGCCAAGTTCTGACATTTTGCCAAGAATGCTCTTTTTCATGCGCTGGAAATTTTCGCTTCCTTTAACGGCATGAAATGCCGGGCTAAGCGGCGAACCGTCTTGGTTACAACCAAAGATATCATAGTCTTCCGGCTTATATCCGCTTATTCTTTTTTTGCTTTTCAGAATTACCCGATATGTCGGGGATAAAGCCTGTTCATTTAAGGTGCCGTCTTTTTTCACCGGTGCGTAGAACTTTCCTGCCGCCATGCAGCGCAGCATTTTGGTAACTTGGGCGGAGGGGAGGCTGTCTTTGGCTTTAATATCTGAGAAAAACCTTTGATGGATTTCGTTAAATTGCTTTTCGGTTATTTTATTGTCTTCTTTTAGCCTTCTTAACTGCTCCATTGTTTCAAGGCGGATGTCGTCATCTCTTGTTAATTGTTTTGGAGCGCCGGAACAATAATTTTTAACGTCTTTTTGTGCCATAAGATATACATATTTACGGCGGAGAGCTGCTTTGTATTTTTTTGCAAGGCCTGAAAAATCTCCGGAGATAAGCTGCCTTTTGTCCCATGGAGATATGACATCTTGCAGCACAGAACTATATTTTCTTTCATAACAGCGTTCCGGAGAAATGAGCAGTTCATGTAACAGATCTGTTTTGTCAGGAGCGTTTCGTTTAAAATCACTGTCATTTCGCGTGAAAATCCGGCGGCGTTCCGTGGGGGCTTGTTCCCGATTGGAAAAAGTTGTGCGCGGGGCTGCAGGAGCGGGCGTTTGTCCTATTCTTGGCCTTTTTTTTCTTGGTGTTGGGGTGAGTTCTTCTGCCATATCAGTCTCCTTTGTCTTATATATACTATTGTTGCTAATTGTGTTGATTTTGTCAAATGTATTTTTGTAATTTAATTTACAAATTGTTGTTGACATAAGTTTTGGAAAGTAGTATATTTTTGTCTAGTTATTAATTATTATATCATGAAAAAAACAGATTTTACTGACCTGCATTTTTTTGCACGTCATTTTAATGTGGATGCTTCTAAACTGGAATGGTGCATCCTCGAGAAAAAAGAAGGCGCTTACAGCGATTATATGCTGGGGCTCAGGTTTGGATCTTCCAGAGCGGTTATCTGCGTGGACGAATGCAAACTGCGCCGCCTGAAACGTGGAAAGCTTCTTGTCCATGCCGCTGTCCTTCGCAAAAACAAAAGCCGTTTTTGTTTGAGAAGCAGCCGCCCTGTACACGGAAGCATTCTGGAACTGAGTTTCACCAAAACAGACTTACAGAACATTTATCGCGACAAGTGGTATGATGAAAGCCTGGAAGCTCATTAAGACGCGGATCTCAAAAAGAGATGCCGCGTCTGGCTTTTTAAATGAAAAAACTTTTATCTGCCGCTTTGGTTTTTCTGGCGGTTTACCAATCTATGATACCTGAAAAATTTTGTTTTTTTCGCCATTGCAGCAGTTCATCCAGGGTTTGTATGTTATCTTGAATGACGGCTTTGTAATATTCTATTCCGCTTATTTTTACATCATCTGGCGTTTCGTATTTTAATTTTAGAATTGTCTGCTTTTGCAGGGCTGTCATTTCATGGAGGATTTTTTGCATGATGTTTTCAAAATAGCCTTCATATTTTGTGCCTTGCAGGATTTGAATCATATCTATTTGCCATAAATTTTGTTCATTGTCTTCGTACCAGAGATGCCATTCGAAGCAATGTTCGTCTGTGTGGGACAGGTTTGTGAATTCACATTTTTTAATTTGGGGATGGTTGCAGATTTTAGAGATTATGCCAAAGCTTTCCATAACATTTAGGCTTGGTGTGTAGATATGGAAATCTATGTCCCGGTGTTTGGCCAGCAATCCGAGTTTTAGCGAACCGATGAGGTTTATTGTGGCGCCGGATGCTTCCCAGATGCCGATAATGTTAAGTTTTTGGATAATTTCTTGCGCTTTTTGAGTTTGAATTTTGGATTGCAGAATATAGTTATTGTCCATGTTATCCTCCTTATAACCATAACTATATCTGATTGACGATATTATCAATCTTATTTTGCGGTTTAAAATGTGAAGGCTCCTGACATGATGAAATGTCAGGAGCTTCTTTTTTTTTTGAGATTTTTATGCCCGGTCCCATGCATCTTTAAGAGCCCACCAAATTTTTTTGCAGAATCTTCTTATGTTTACCCACAGATAAGAGCCAATGGATAAAATAAGGAAAAATGCGCCGGGGATGAGGGCATAAGTCAGGACTGTTGAGGGAATTTCCACATCAAACAGAACTTTTGCCGCATGAATTATAACGTACGCCAAGTTCCAACATCCAATGACGCCGCTGATGCCGCTTATCAGCGTCACTATTCGGAAATCGCCGTAACGGTCGTTCCACTCATCGCGTCCTTTCCAAGCTGCTTTAATGCCTATAAAGAAGATGAAGATGGCGGATAAACCGAGCAGAAGCATAAATGCTTCACGGATGATTTTGATGCTCAACGCTTCAGGCCGTATCTGCCAGAAGTAGTCCAGAGCGAAGAAACTAAGAACTACAGCGAGAGAGATGAGAGCCAGAATTAACGCTTTCATGCTTGCTTCAGCGTTAACGAACTTTTTGAGAAGACGAAGTAAAAACATAAATAGAAAAATTAAATTGTTTTACATATTGTCCACTATCTTATTTTCGTTAAAGTTTATAATAATAGTGAACAGAAAAATTACATTCGTTTATAAATATACCATAATTTTTATATCTGTGCAAGCACTCATTTTGACAAATTTTTGAAAAATAATGAAAAAGTTTTTTTGCGTTGTTTTATTGTCTAATATTAAATTGCGATTCGGAAAAATATATTTATAAATAAAATCTAATATAATCAGTTACTTGTACAGATATGAAAAGAGTGCGAGGTATGACGATGTATCGAATCTGGAAGAAGAGTTAGTTCCTAAAACAAATATCCCCGGTTCAGGCCGGGGATGTAACTTCTATGAAAATAGAATATGTGTTGACAAAATAAGCCGAAAATTATATTCTTTTGCCAAAAGGAGTCGCTATGGGAGATATGCATTGTCCAAAATTGCCCTCAACAGATGAGATTATTACAGCTTTATGTGATAGGTGCCTTGGGGCAGGGTCTGAGGTAAGGGTTTATAAGATTGATACAAATCCGGATTTTACGGTTCAGCAATCTCTGGATGCGCCGTCGGTGGATGTTATGAAGGATTACCTTCAAAGCTATCCTTTCAAAGCGCAGCCGGATATCTTTGAAGGGCGGAATTTTGCCCAGCCGGTTGCTTATTGGAGCCATCCGGATGTTATGTCTGGGCAAACGATGTTTACGATTAACCGTTATTCTCCTGGATTTTCAATAGAAATACACAAGCCTGATTTGCCAGCTCCTGGTAGTGAGGAATCTCTGATTAAGGCGCGTACTTGGTCTGAAAAAATTGCGGATATGCCTGATTCATCTTTTGATATCCTCTATGATGATTTGCACTATTTGTCGTCTAAACGCCACTCCATAGATGTTTGTACGCTTGGATTGTTTACAAACACGGGAAACCTTTTGTATTCGAGCAAAGATCAGCGCGCTTATATTATTGATGTGCAGCCGTTTATTCAAAAACCAGGGATTCCGCCTAACCATACCAAAGGTTTTAATATACCGCTGTATCTTACCAGAGGTTTGCTTCCCGGCACGTCATGCTATGCGGAGGAGCATAGCAAAGATCCGGAATTGATTGAAATGCGTACAGAGATTGTCGCAAAGAGCATTGCTGCTGCAAAACGCAATAATCTGAATGATGTGGGGGGGGGTATCTTAAAGGCAGCGAACGCGACATGCTCCGCTTTTGGGAGTTGCAATTGCGCAAGCTCAATATCCCTGAGAAATATCAAAAATATTTTCTGACGCAAGTCGGAACCATACAGCAAGAAAACCGTTATCCTCAAATTAAGCAGCCGTTAACATATTATCATATTCAAGGCTGTAAAGATTATTCCTGATTGATTTTTGTTATAAAATAAAGCCCCAAAACGTATGTTTGTTTGGGGCTTTATTTCTAGTGTTTGGCGGGAATGTCGTATGTTTCGATATTTATTTCCTTGTATTTTTCTGTCCGGGCAAAGAATTCTTGCAGTTTTTGAGTTGAAAATGTTTTGCCTTTTGTGGTTTCGTACATTTCTTTTATAAAATCCAATTTTTCTTTGAGCAGAAAGATATCAGGAAGTTCAAGAACCGTCTTTCCAGCCTTGTGTATGGAGGCAAAATTGCCGCAAATCAAAGGGTGATATTCGGGCAGATCTTTTCCGGCAAGCAAAAGGCGGTAAGCACATGTTTCCGGCAAGAGTTCGGGTTCTTTTGTGAGCAAATCCATGTCAACTTTGGCACAGAAGGCACCTAAACGTGTTGCATAACAAGAACAACAGCCATTTTTGAGATCATAGCTGGAACATATTATGTTGGTAAAATATATTTTTGAACCTTCTGCTCTTTTGATTAAGCAGCATTTTCCACAACGCATACAAACGGCTTCCCATTCTTCTTCCGTAAAATCAGAAAGCTTTTTGGTTTTCCAAAAATTTTTATCCATATATTAATAATTTAGTTTGTATTAGATTATAGTTTTGTTATCCGATTTGTCAATCGAAAATAGCCAAAATTTAATGGGAATGGGTTTGATATGGGGTGCATATATAATAAAAGGCTCAATTATTATAATTGAGCCTTTGCGTTGTTGTAATTGTTTATTTTAATCTCCAGAACGAGATGCTTGAGACAGCATTAAACGCTTGTGGGGAGCATCTGCGTATTTTTGTTTCAGATAGAATTGATGGCGTATTTTTTTCAGGTAGGCAATGCGCTCGGCTTTCTCTGCTTCTTTAAGGGCTTTTTCTTCTTGTGCATTTTCTGCGTACCCTTTGTTTTTGCAGACTTGCTGCAAGTCAGTGTTGATTTCTATAAGCGGAACGCTGATTGTTTGCAATTTGTTTTCATCTTTCATGTTTTTGAATGTTTTTATAATCAATGGGTCAATTTTTTTCCGTAAAGCCTCTTGATGCCTTCTTGCCATAATATCGCAATGTCCGGTGTATCGCAAATGGATGTCGCCGTCTTTGGATTCAATCAGCATTATCCCGCGGCTGTCATTGAAAACACGCTCTAAATTCTCATCTTCATAGTATTTTTTTTGCATGGAAAAAAGCATGTCGTGTGAGCAGAAGCCATCCCGGCAGATATCAATAAAATAAGTATCGGGGTGTTGCTTATTGTGGCTGACAACAACCCTGTATCTTGTATTCATGGCATAAAACATTAGTGTAAATCCCTATATTATGAACTATATGACAGAATATGACATAAAGTTTTTAAAATGTAAAGTCTTTTGTCTAAAATATTTTTAGGATTTAATATAATGGATAAAAAATAAAGAATACCTTATACATTTACCTTCGGTTAAAATTCCTATTCCGCCTTGGCATTGCCAACCTTTTTTAAGATAAGAGTTTCCTCTTGCGGAAATGAATATTTCCCATATCGGAAACGGTTCTTTCCGCCGCATTTTCATAAAATCCTTGCAGAATAAGGGATTGAAGGCTCTTTTTTGCCCCTATAATAGAATTAAAATAGAAAGAAAATACTATTATAATAGGCTTTTTTCTTAAATAAGAAAATAGAAGTACCGAAAGGAAACTCAGATTTCCTACCTCAAATTGGTGCTTGGATTTAACTTTAGCAAATTAAATAAAAATCAAGGAAACGGGCGATGTTGACAAGGGATTGCAAGGGAAATGTAGATTTCCGGTAGGAAGTTCAGGCAATTAAAAAGGCGCACTTTCGCGCACCTCCAAATGAAATTTATTAGAAACTTGTATCCGATAGGTGCTAAATGTATCAGTCATAATAATTATATGTCGGGGTTGAAAACGTATGTAAAACAGAAAATTAAACAACTAAAAATATATTTTTCTTATGAAAATCTATTGACGTTAATGTATCGTTCTACCTATATCTTAATTGATAGCGCTATCATTGTGTAAATTCTTATTGGAAAGGAAATTATATACCAAAAAACTAACCGAATACAGACAGGATAAGAAAAAACTGGAAGAGAGATTAACCGACTATAGTCATCTGACTAAGCAAGGTCTGATAACGCTCAAATACTTGGCTGGCTTGCTTTTGATGTCAGACCAGATATGGAATTTTCTGAACAACGACAAAAAACAGCAGGTTTTAAAATTACTTTGTTCGGAAATTTTATTAGACGGTAAAAATGTAGATATTTCAATAAGAAAGCCTATCTTAGCACTGGCTAAAATAGGCTCTTGTCAAGTTTGGCTGCCACCGCTGCACAATCTTCGAACTTGAAACATGGCGCAAATTGCGCGAACATCGCACCGAAGTTTTGGCTATCAAAGAGCAGCTTATTTATGTTCGCGAAAAATGGGCGGCATAGTTATAAATTCGTTGACTTTTAATAAAGAAGACCATATAAAAAAAAGAGCCAAGGGGTTGCAGCCCGAGGCTTTTTTTCTAATATAAGGAAAGAAGTTGAACTGGAACTTCCTACCCGATATTGGAAGTATTGCATAGAATAATTAAAAAGTCAAGTACTTTTTTGTTTTGTGCATTAAGGTCAGCTTCTTTCCCAACCGCCGGAATCCGGCTGAAAGGATAAGATGATGAACTTAATCAAAGTTTTAAGCATCTTAATAATGGTGCTTAAAATCATCATTATTATTTTAAGATAATAAGATGAGGCGGGGTTTTCAACTCCGCCCTTTGATATATTTAGTTTTGTTGTTTCTCGTCAAGCTTTATCATACACTCCACGACATCGCCGTATGTTACGATATACTGACGGCAGTTTTCGCGCGGTGGTAAAGGATTATTTGCCGCGCACCCTTGCAGCAATGGCAGGATCAACAACAGAATTATAACAATCGCAAGGACTTTTAACAGTCTTGACAATCGTTCTAATGTCACAAATTGCTTTGTCTGCTCGTTCGTTTGCTTTGAAATAGACTTCCATTTCATTTTTACACCTCGTTAATTTATCGTTAATCGTGTTTTTTTCTGCCTGCAAGCGGTCAATTTTATTTCCCCTATAATCAGACAGAAAATAAAAAAAGCCGCACAGGGCGACCAAAAAACAAAACGCAATTGACTTTATTTTTTTGAACATCAATCAATATCCTTATAAAATAAATGTTGTCCGATTTTTACGCATGGCTGTTTACTATTAGCCCAAGCCGGACGTTTACAAACAGAAGGGTTGTAATAGTGTGTTGCTCCGTCTGTTATGTCCTTTGTCTTGGCCTTCTCAATAATATGAAAATATTTTGAATAAGTCGGATAAGTCAGACTTGCCAATATTTGAGCGTTAGGATCGTTTTTGTTCCAACAAGAGAATTGCCAAGGCTTCAAACAGGTTTCGGCAATGTTACGTCCGGAAAACCATTTTCCGGCCTTCTGCCTGTTGAGGACACAACAAGCGACAGCAATCTGTCCTTGCTCCGTTTCTCCCCTAGCTTCGCCAAATATGGTCTTCGCCAAGATTTCAAGATCGTATTCAGTCATCATTTTTGATCCTTTTTTTGATAAGCTTTGACAGTTCCGTACGAATAAAATCGTTTATCCAATCGTAAAGCGTGCGACTAAACAAGATAACAACGCAAGAGATACCACTTCTTGTCGCTCCGGATAATGAAGCGTAATCCAATAGCAAATACATTGTATGGCCCATGCAAAAAGCAAGAAGGGCGTCGACGCTTGCCTGAAAAACACCTTTATAATGTATGTATGCGGACGCAATCGCCATCAGCACGAACACAACAAGGGTTTTTAAGTCTTCGATCATTGATCCCCTACAATGTCGTTATACTCGTCAATGGTTATTGTGCCTTTTGCGACACGATCAACAAGCTGTTCTTTATTCAAACGGCCTTGTTCATAAAGGCGTTTAAGGCTTTCGACAATCTTTCTCATATTATAGCACCCCCTCGTCGATCAGTTGCAAAGTGTATTCGTCCACGATCTCGCGTTCTCGTTTAAGCTCCGCAGCTTCAACGGCAACATAAGCCGCATATTCGGCTGCGTTTGCGACGGCTTCATCATATACCCACATAAAAAAAGCCGCTCCTTTTTCATCGGTGCGGCTCTCTTTTCTAATGTTCTTGCGGACAAGGTGTCGTCCACCCGTGATCGGCAGCGTTGTTTCAGGCTGCGCACGGCTCTCTGTATGCTTGTATTGCAGCATTTGCTTTATTCCTTTCTTTTGCAAGTTTTTCCAATTTTTTATAATGTCTTGACACTCGCTTTTTTGCGTTTGCCAAGGGACGCCTTCAAAATGGCTCGTTGAATATTCTTTTCATCAACTATCTCCTCAAAAAGTCCATTATAAGTCTTCATTGTCTCTCTTATAGCTTCACGGACTTTATGCTTGCGCTTACTTGCCCGTGCCTTTTGCAGCGTGATTTTCGCCATACCTAGCGCGGAATTGATAGGACATTATAGAGAACTCTTATCTATAAGATTGGGCGAGCCGCCGATGTGCCAAGCCGCGGCGGTAGGTAGGGCAGCAACAGGGAAGCAAAACGCCCCGGCTATATTACCGTTATTCACAGAACCGCCAAACAAGGGGGGAACAGCGCCCGACAGGTCGTCCACACAATCCCGTTTATATCTTTACACTTACAAAAGTTAAAACTTTCTTTCATTCAAAAAAAATAAATTTTCGGATTCGGCTTACGCCGAGACAAAATGCTAAAGGGGGAGAAATCCCCCTTCGCAACCCCCTTAAAGGTTATGATAAGAGGGCGAGCCGCCGTAGTTCCAAGCCGTGTTAGCAGGAAGGGCATGAACATCGAAGCCAAACGCCCCGGCTATAAAACCGCTAGACACAGCACCGCCAAGGATAAGCTGATTTAATTGTCCATTATTTGTCCACATACCGTCGCAATAGAAGGTTGTAGAACTGCCGGAAGTCGCTTTCGGCACAATTCCATATTTACCGCCAACAAGAGGTTCATAGCGGTCAATATAGCTTTCAGAAGCCGCAGGCGGCACAAACCCGGTCGAGATATATCCCACGCCCGAGCGGTTAAATCCGCTTACTGTGGAGCCGTCAACGGTCGAATACGTCATCTTTACCTTAATATTACCTTTGTCGTTCATAAGGCCATTAGGACGCCGCCAGCGATGTCCATACCAATTATGCAATCCGAGAAATGTCATTCCGGCCGCAGCGCGATCTTTTGTTCCATACATCAAGCCTCTTGTAACTGCTGCATTATTGTTGCACGTCAGGCCGCTTGTTGATCCGCTCGCTCCTGCACCAAGCACGGATTGACTGTCGGTGGATTTGAACAATAACGGAAATAAAAGCACCATAAGCAATTCGTCAGCCCATAACGTCGTATTCCAACCCGTACCGTTAGCCATTGCAAGAGTTGCTTCCGTTTCTGCATTAGTCGAAGCTGTCGGCTTTCCTGTTGTTGCCACAGAACGCAGCTTGCCGTCAATATTCGTCCCTTCAAACATTGGCAAATAAAAATGTTCTGCATATTCTCCGGTTGAGGTTTTACAACTCCAACACTCAAAATCATCATCAAGTTTTATATTAGAAAACAAAACATTTATATAATTGTTTTCTTTCCAAACCTTAACAAATATCGCAGGAAATTCGCACATAAAGTTCCCACCATAGGCCGAATTTGACACATCAGACGATGTTCCGTCTTCTTTTAGAGTGAAGTTGTCAGGGTTTAAATAATAATCAACTTCGCCGGCATAGGTTAAGGCGCAAGGTTTCGGAATAAAGAAAGCTCTTTGCCAAGATCCCCAATTAAACTGATCGCTGACAAAATCCATGACGCAAGGATCATAAAAAGCATTGTCAGCATATTGCAGATATTCTACGCGTGTAGAAGGCACAGGATCAACCTCGTTGATCCGATAGCCATACAACACCACTCCGAAGTTGTTGCGTTTGTCAAGACTATAAACCCCGTTTACAGACAAAGGGAAAGCTCTATAATACCAATCCGAAGCATTTTCCTGATTGTCTATAAGCGGATTATCTAGGTATTTATTCCGAGTTGTTATAATCTCAACAACATCTCCGTCGCTAATATCTTCCGGATAAGAGCCTTGCTTTTTAACAATGGTTGTTGATTTCCAAGAAGCCAAGACAAATCCGTCAATAATAGTGTCGCGCGGATCTTTCCACCACAATTTCACGGTGTCGGCTGTTTTTTCAATTCGTTTTTGTTCAATAACACTCATAGGTATTCCCTCGCTTCTAACTCTTTCCGCTAATGTTTGCGCCAATAAGGCAGATTGAGCGGCAGCACTTGCAGATCCTGCCGCGTTGTTTTTTGAAGCTTCCGCCGCTTCGGCAGAATTAGCCGCAGCGGTTGCGCTTGCGTCGATAACTTCCTGTTTTGCGGCAGCGTTAGCGTCAAAATCATTAGTCTTATTTGTCGCATTAGCGTTAAATTCTGTTACTTTGTTGTTGAAAAAGGCGTTAAAGCTGCTTGCGGTATTTTCGACTTCCGTCAGAGTTGTAGACGCATTTTCCGCCGATTGGGCTGCGGCAGTCGCCGAACTGGAAGCGGCCGCAACATAAGTCTGTAAATCAGGCTTAACTGTGTCTTCAACATAAGCATTGACATTATTTATCGCGGTTTCGGTGGCTTCTGCCGCAGCGTCGGAAATAGCCGCTTCGGCTTCATTACGGGCAATTTGCCTAACTTCCGTTTCTGCGTCTTGGACATATTGGTTAATCGTGGCGTTTGCTTCCGTTACCGTGGCGTTAATTTCGGCCTCTGCTTCGGTTTTTATAGTGCCTATGTCGACTTTTGCAGCGTCAACATAGGACGTTACTTCGGCCAAAGTTTGTTCGGCACTTTCAACCGCTGACGTGGCATTACCTGCTGCCGAGGTCGCTTCGTCAGCCGCTTTGATTGCTTCGGCCGCAATTTCCGTTGCGCTATCAAGTTTACGATAAACTTCGTTAAGCAATTCTTCCGGCGTCTGATCTCCCGTTATATCTACTTTGGGACAGCGACTTATCTGTTCTTGGTGCTGCTGCAAAATCATTGTGTGCTTATCAAGGCATTGCTCTAATGTTTCGGCAGGCAATCCGTCAAAATCATTGTAATCAGCTTCTTGCGTTGCGTCATACAAACGATAAATAACAATCGTCCAACTTGCGTCTTTGGCGTCAACGACGGTTACCTTTCCGCCTTTACGATTATTATTAAGCTCGACAGAATAATCTCTGCCGTAAATAAGGGTTATTTCAGTTTCTCCGTTGCTAACAGAACACTTAATCGCTTTTTTTGCGTCTTCCGTTGAGGGATCTTTCAAAAGTGTATCGAAAGAAAAGTCATAGGTTAGCGATCCCATGACTTGCTTTCCGGTTTTAGATGTAGTATTTTCAACCGTCATTTGGATTTTTCCTTTCGTTAATCATTAAACTTGTTTCTGATTTCTTCCGTCTTGTTGTTGGCGACGCGTGCAATTTCTGTTATCTTTCTTTCAAGGTTTATAACAGACTTTGTCTTATCGGCGGCCGACATCTTCGGGTCGTCATAGATCCGGTTAAGCTCTTTTTTGACCTTTTGAAGCCGCTTTTTGCTGCCCTTGATAGCGTTATATGCTTCAAGTTCAAAAGCATGGTTGCGCCGATATTCTACCTTATCAGTTCCGGACTTTTGATTATAGGCCGTGTGAATTTGCAAAAACTTTTGATAATCATTCGCAAATTGTTGATAAGACTTGCTTCGCGTTCCGTCCGGAAGGCGGCCGATAAGTGCGCCGACTAACGGAACATCTTTTTTTATAATAATGTCCTGGGGGACTTCTTCGCCGTTCCAACGCTTGAACTGATCCAACATATTTTCTCCTGCACGGATTGTCTGCTTTCCGACAGTAGAGGTTAGCCCGAAAATAGTATTATCAACGATTGCCGGAGAAACACCCAAACTTTCGCCAATCGCAACACCAAGTTGTGAAGTTGTTTTATTTTTGCGTTCTTCTGGCGGCAACCCTTCAAGCCATTTCGGATAAATCGGCCGTCCCATAAAGAAGTTGTAGTTCGTTGTTGCTTCAACAGCCACTTGCCCGACGGGCGACAAAAGCGAACCGTATGTTTGAACCGGCGACATTGAACCGATCATTCCGGCCATAAGTTCCCAAAATCCGCGTGCTTCCGGTTTTTGGCCTTTATATCCCCAAATCATAAAGTCTTCAAAGGCCGTCCCCATATAGCCAACAGTAAACGGCTTTGGAAATGTAACGAGTTCGCCATTGACAAAGAAACACCAATTATTGTCGCGAACATAGTCCGGAATTTCCAACCACCGGCGACGTTCTTCTTCCGGTGCGCCATAGAGATAATAACCTGTGATAGCAATCGAAGGAAAAGCAATCGTCGCCATGGAGTTAAAGAAAAAAGCCTTTGGATTTTTCTTTATCGTCCGAGCAAGTTTATCGGCAGACTGTAAACCGACATTGAAAAACGGGACAAGTCTGTTGACAATGCGGCTTATTTCGCCACCGCGCCCAAAGTCAACGGTTGCTTCACGGCTTTTGTGTGCGGCCATAAGATCGGATAAACCGGCTTGTTTGGCTTTCGTATAAGCTCCAAGTCGCGTCGCTTCCTCAATAGCTTGCGAAGGCGTGCCAATTAACTTATTCCACCCTTTGACAAGGGCAGACGCCGGAGAAGCAAGAACGTTTACATACCGTCGCCAATCAGTCCAACCGGTGTCGTCCATGATTTTTAACGTATTGAAAAAACGCCCTTTCGGATTTTGAAGCTCGTCAAGATACTGTTTCGCTCCTTTTTCGCTCCAATCATAGAAGCCGCCGCCTGCACCGCCGGAACGCTCCCATTCATTATAAAGCTTTCCTTTGCCGATAATCTGACATAACGACTTTATTGTCTGCAAAGGCGTTGTCTTCATTCCCTGATCGGTTTGAACAAAGGCCGTGAACTGATCTTTTATAAAGTTTCTGAAAATGAAGTTTGGTGTTGTCGTTGCACCCCAACGCAACAAGGTTGCCGGTTGGCTCATAACCTTCAAAAACTTTGAAACAAAACCAAGCTGTATTGGGCTTAACTTGTGCATTGCTTCATAAATCGGTTTTGACACCTCAACAAACTTTCTTTTCCCGTCTTCGTAATATTCAATCACGTTTCCATAAGGTTTTTGTTTTGAAGGGACAAAAACGTCCGTTTCGATTTCTTCGGTTGCCGAAGCGGAAGACGGACGAATATCTTTCAAAAAGCGAAGCTTTGGAGAGTTAAACAGTCCTTCAATAAACCTGTATGTTTCCGGGGCAACCTTCCTCATATAGGCTTTTGACGAGAAATAAAGATCAAAAGCATTTGCGATTGCTTCGCGAGGGCTTTTAACATATTCAACGTAATCGTCCGGAAGGTTTGCCGCCTTTTCTGTAAACTTGACTTGTCCTTTTTCGGAAGTCAAACCAACAATAGGAAAAAAGCGGTCTTCCGCAAGTTTGCTTATTTCGTTTAATACAACGTCGTTGCTTTTGATCTTTTCGCTAACACCAAGAACAAAATCGATCATGTGGCCGAACTCATGCGACAAAGTCCTGTCTTGTGATCCAAGGCGTTTTCGAATAGAGTTTTCTTGCGAATTGTAAAGGCCAAGGATAAGGCCTTCGCTTTTCGCTTTGCCGATCGTTTTAACGTGTTCAACCGTACCACCGAAAAAGTCGATTGCTTTTTCTAACTGTTGACGGAAACGCGGATCGTATGCGACCTTTGTTTTGGCTGTTCCGTGTTCGAATATAGGCTTTTTAGCTTGCACATATTCCGGCATAAAATCTTTAAGATCTGCAACCGAACGCGCAATTCTGTTTCGATAAGCCAAGTCAAGCGTCTTTGCGGCATTGTTAGCAATAGATATAAAGATGTCCTTAACATCACGTTCCGAACCCTTAATCCGTTTAACAACCTTGCTTGTTTTTGTTTCGTCAAAAACACCACGTCCACCGACACCGGCAATCTGTTTGTCTTCAATAACGCGCTTAAAAGGCACATAGTGCTTATGCCTGCTTGTTATATCATCAAACTGTTTTTGACTTAAATTTCCCGAGCGAACAAGATTTTCAAGTATGCGCTGTTGAAATCCGTAGATCCTGTTCCCAAAATCTACAAACATCTCCAAGTCTTCCCCGTACTTATCGCTTAACCGGAGCAAATTTTCGGCCGATTGTTTCTTTTGCGCTTCCGTAACCTCGACGTCTTCCATTTCGTCCAAGTCTTGTAAATACCTACGAGCAACAAGAAAGTCGTTCAAATCCTGACGGGCTTTTTCCTTGTTTGGCTCGACGTTGTTCATGGTGGCAAAAAAATCTTTCAAGATCGGTGTTAATCCTTCGCCTGTAACGACTTCGTTTCCCATTTCGTCAATATAATAGGTTTCGTCCGAAATGTTTTTCTCAATCATTCTCGCCGAATACTGATAAGCACGCGCCAACAAATCAGGTCTTTGCCCGTCTTTGAGTTCTATGCGCTCGTCTTCTGCTAATTTTTGAAGCGGGACAATATCGTCAAGCCATTTTCTATAAGCAAGCTCGAAGGTGCTTTCGTTGTCGTCGATTTTTATTTCGGCAGTTTCTTCGGCTTTTTTTGCTTCGCCTTCTTTTGTTTCGGCCGTCTGTTTTGTATCGCTGCTTTCTTCCGGAAAAAAGTTTTCCGGAACGGCGTCTGGCAGCACATCGAAAACACTTTCGTTTTGTCCTTCCAACAAACCGCGGTAATGCTTCATAAGCTTTTCGTCGGTGTAGAAGTTATCTAATTGCTGCCGCTGAAATAACAGCCTTTTAACTTCTTTTCCGATTGTTTCCGGTGTTGCCTTAAACGAAAGTCCCATTTTTTTAGCTAATTCTGGATTCTTCAAAGCTCCGCGGACGGCCGAAATTTTGGCGTCAATATCTTTTTTGTCCTTCGCAACAAGCTTTGCGATCTTTTCTGCTTCTTTTATCACGCCGTCGTCAAAACCGAAAAGATCTCCGCCGGTTTCTTCTGACGGTTTTGTTTGTGATAACAAGGCCGTGTATGATTGCAATTCTTCCGCGCTCATTTTATCCGCTGCTTTAATTCCTGCCGCCTGCGCCGCTTCGTTATTAGGCGCACCGTTGGCAATGGCTTCGGCTTTGGTGTCTGATATTTTACCGTCAATAAACAAAGAATAAAGACCGGCTTCGGCTTTGCTTGCGATATTAAAAGCGTGGCCGCCCTTGCGCTGCAAGAGTCCCTTACTTTCGGCTTCTTCCTTTGTCATTTTCTTGCTTTTAAAATAACGGACATAGTCGCGAATAGTGCCTTTTTCGTCTTTTATGTTTTGTTCAACATCGAACATTCGCGCTTGTTCTGCCGTGAAGCCGTCGGCTTCTCTGACAACCTGCGCCGGAATAGTTGCTTCACCGGTTCTTTTGGCAAGATCAAGCCGGTGTCTTCCGGTTATAACTTCCATGCGGCCGTCGTTTCTTTCCCAAACAACAATCGGAGCAGTCCCCAAACGGTCATAGGTCCCTTGCAATTCTTCGCCGGTAACGACGCCGTTTTCGTTTGCGCCTTCCTTAAAGTTCGGAATATCCGGCGAAAGAAAGATCTGTTCAACCGGCAATTCTTGAATTGCGACTGGTGGATTGATTGCGCCGACCTCTTTGTTGACTTCGCGATTAACAACCTTGTCTTGTTCGGCTGTCGACAATCCCTTCATTACGGCCGGATTAAAACCCTTTGAATAAAGATAATTAAGGCCTGAACGCGCGCCGCCTGCAATACTTATGACGCCGGCTTCGACTAAAAATTGATCCCACCCCGGCATTAAAGCGTTGCCGATACTGTCGAAATAGCTGTCGCCCTGCGGATTTAATCCGGTAACAGCGCCAAGCAAACTTTCCAATCGTTCTTCCCCGATTTCGCCTAAAACGTTGCTATAACCACCGGCAGAAAACATTTTAGAAATAGGGGTGTCCTTATACTTTTCTGTCTGTCTAGCAAGTTTAACGATCCCGTTTCTAACTTTTTCCGGCAAACGGTTATAAATCGGGCTAACGCCTTTTTTAACAAGTCCGGTAATAGCTTCGCCGGATTCTTCTGACAACGCCGTAATTGTCGTTAAGCCAAAAGCCTTCAAAACCATTGTCGCCGGTTTATCCTGATTTTCATTAAAAAGGATTTGCCCGTTTTCGCTTAAACTATATGCAGAGTTAAGACGAATATCATTATAATTGTTATAAACTTGCCCCGGCATGAACAATGCGCGTCCGGCAGCACTTCCGACGACTTCGCTTGTTTTTACTGCTGCCGCGCCGATTTTTCCGCTTGCCGTAACTTTGGCCGCTGTTTCTGCGACTTTTTTCCCGACGACGCTTGTCCCGACTTTTTTAGCCGTAGCACCGACAAGACCTTTTGCGGTGGCGTATTCAATCATAAAAGCCGGCATTTGTGCCAAGCCGTCAACAATACGTCCGCCGATAGAGTGGCCGCGAACTGTCTGTTCGATACCGTCTAGAATATACTCTTTGACGTTTTCGTCTTCTTCTGCGCTTAATGTTTCGCCGGATTTTATTTTATCCATAATGTTGGCAATCTTGCCTTTTTCGTAACCCTCAACAAAAGATCCGACAAACGGCGTATTTCCCCACTTAACGTTCTTTTTTGCGCTTTCAAAAACGCCGATCGCACCTTTTGATTTAAATTCCTCAAACTGTTCGGCCGTGATAAGGTTTGACACCATATTTTTATTTTGTTCAAGAAAGTTCAAACGATCATCGACAGTTTTGCGATAGGCCGAAATTCCCGATCCTATCCAACTGACGGGATTGTACCATTGAAAATTCGTGTTGCCGTTTTCATCTCTTGAAAGCTGCGAAATAGCTTCAAGAGGGCTGTTTTGCCATTCCTGACGCTTTTCTGATACAAAACCGTTGATGTCAATTGTGGCATTGTCGAAAACATTTTTATTCGTTTCTGCCGCAGAAGGGGCGACACCACCGAATAAATCGTCCGGATCTTCCGCCGTCCCGTTTGGCGTGATGTTCATAAGTTCGAATAAATCGTCCGGATCTTCCGCCGTCCCGTTTGGCGTGATGTTCATAAGTTC
>CAJUAK010000009.1:59697-84674 GCA_910584385.1 uncultured Alphaproteobacteria bacterium
GAATAAATCGTCATTATCCTGCATATTTTACAATCCTTTTGAGAGTTGCTGCAAAACCTGTTCCCGTGTCATACCGTATTTTTTCGCGGTATTATCAACTTTGCGATTAAGATCGCTTTCGCTTAATTTAAGTTTCTGCGCCAAAGTCGGAAGAACGTCGTCGGCTGCCTTTGCTTGTGTTCCGGCCAAAACCTTTTCGGCTTCAAGACGGTTGTCTGATTTAATTTTATCAACGACAGAAACAGCTTTTTCGTTGTAAATGCGCTGTTTTTCTTTGTCGGAAAGAGTTTCGTCAATATCCTGTGTTTGATAAAACAGCTCACGAATTGCGTCGTTGCGGTATTCCGGCGGAAGCTGATCTTTGAATAAATCAACTGCCTTTCCGTATTGATAGCTAACGAAGTTTGTTTCTTCGCTGACGCGCTTTCTTGTTGCCTGATTAAGCTGATTGTTAAGCGAAACGCCGTCCTTATAGCTAATATCGCCGTTGTTGACGGCTTCTGTAATTTCAGAACGCAAGGCACGAATACCGTTCAAATATTCCGTGCTATCAAAATCGCCTTCGTTCAAGTCATAAGCGCGCTGCAAAACGTCTGCAATATTTTGCGCCTGCGACATTGTTTTTCCGCCGTCCGGTTTAAATTGTTTTATTGCTCGTCGTGCTTTTTGGGCATAACTGCTGCTTATCTTTCCGGAAAACTCTGCGTCGTTGATATATTTCAGTTTGTCGGCATAAGACGCGCCGCTGTAAATGTAGTCCATGGCTTCACTTTCGCCGGCATTCTGCATTACTGTTTCTTGATAAGCGCGCATAAGGGCGTCGTTTGTCTTTATAGAATTAAGGTTTTTTAAGACGTCGTGATAGTCTTCCGGCTTGATTTTATAATTTCCGGCCTTCAAATTATCAATAACACCTTGCGGATCTGTTTCGGCTTGACGGTAGATGTGCAACTTATCCCAATCGTCAGTTTTAAGTTTAGCTTGTGTATAAGCTGCCTTGTCGATAAAACCGTTTTTATAAGACAATTCAAGATCGGCAATGTATGACTGCTTGAAGCCGTTGTCGCCCGTCTGTATAAAGTTTTCGCGGTTTCTTTCGGCCGAAACAATTAAGTTTGCTTCGTTGTTGTCAATATATTTCTTTCTGAACAAACCTTTTAACGTGGCTTCTGTTTTGCTGACGTCCATTTCTGTATCACGCACAAACTCGTTAGCATTTGTTTCGGTGTTGAAGCCTGAAACAATATCAGGTACAAGCTTATGCAATCGATCAAGCATTTCTTTTTGTTTTGTTTCAATATCTTTCGGGGTGTCGTAATCGTTAAAATCTGCGGCTTCCTGCAAAAGATCTTGAATACTTGCCGCCATTTTATTTTTGCCGTCTAGGCTTTCGGCAGCGTTTTGTGTCTGCTGCCACTTAACGGCAACGTCAGAAGCAACACGGCCAAGATTTCCGACACTCTTGGCAAGACCGCTTGATGTCCTTCTAACAACCTGCGACGTGTTTATGCGGCTGCTTCTTTTATAAATAGGTAATTCCGGCATATTATCCCCCGAGTTTAGTATTTGTTCCTGCGTTAGATCCCCAATAACGGTTATAAGTAGAATAACCGCTTAAAGCCTTTGATCCGGCATTAAGGAATCCGTTAATATAAGCGTATTTTTTAGTACGTTCGGCGTTCTTCTGTTGTAGGTTCGTCGTCTGTAACTCCATGCGCTTATTATAATCGTTCTGCGCTTCCTCAATGTTCATTTCCGTTAAGCTTTCGTTAAGGGAATTTGCAACACTTCCGGACACGCGAACGCCCGAACGTCCGGCCAACTGATTAACATTTCCGATAAACTGTGTTCGTTTTTGGACGTATTGATTAGCCAAGTTAGCCCGTTCAAGCTGTATTTGCTGCTTCTGCTGCTCTAACTGCTTGATTTCTGATTTTGCCGCCTGTCTATTCTCATAAGCGGACAAAAGAGAAGATCCGACCCGCATTGCACTTGAAGCAATAAAAGCCATTGCTGCGACTGGTAAAACCATGTTTCCCCCTTATTTATCAACTTCGTTGACGATCGGCGCAATCGCAAGAACGTTTAACGGCAACGGACGCGACTGTTCAATCGTGATGTCTGCTTCAACCGTCCACCCTTGATTGTAACGAATATTGTCGATTACGCCGTCCATTAACGGACGAGCTGTCCCCATAGGAACGTTAGGTTTGCGAAAACTCATTTCTTCTAGGTTTTTAAGATCGCGGCTAACACGTCCACCAAGAGAGCGCCAAACACGCACGGACATTTCGTTAATGCGTTTGCGTTTTCCGACGGCCGTCCCATTCATCGCACCTTCTTCGATGTTCATTGTTGTCATAAAACTTGTGTAACCTAGACCGGCCAAAACAACCCAAGCGTCCAAACCCAAGTTAAAAGATCCAGAAGCAACAGTCTTGTCGGCCTGTATGCACCCGTCCGCCAAAATCTGAATAGTCCTGCCGTTCAAGTGTTCAAAGCCTGACACGGTATTAACAGAAACACCCCAACAGCCGCCGGCAAAGGTTGTTGTTGTAAACTCTTTGTTTACTTTTGCTTTGACGGTTTTTGCGTCTATAACCTCGGTAATAGTTGCTTGACCTAAAATTTCAAAGTTGCTATTGACTGCGCGAATGCGACGGCTGAAATGCTTATCCGCGAAAACGTCTTTTTCGGCTGTAATAGTTATATCTCCTGTTTTGTCCGACAATGTCAAAATGTTGTCTTCTGTTTGTTCAAAGGCAGAAAATCGCATTCCGCCCCTGACATACCAACAGTTAATAACATTTTCCGGCGTAACCGGATCTTGCATTCGCTCAATATGACGGACAACGCTTCCGTTTATGTTTCGTTTAACAATTAAATAAACTTCATCGTGTAAACCATTGTATGACGGTATTGTTTCGATACTCTCCACAATGTCGTCGCCATAATCAACCAAGCTCCAAGCTTGGACGTTTTGGTCGATTTCAACGGTTAAGGCTGCAAGTTTGCCGTCTTCGCGCAAACACCACATAATGCTGTCAGGGTTTTTTTGATAACAAACATCTTTGATCGGACTTTCTAAAAGGTGTTCGGAATAAATGGAAACATCAACAGCCTTATAACTGTCTAAATAGTAGTCATATTCAAAGCGTCTGACTTTTTTTCCGGTTCTTTGGATAAAATAAACCTGACTGCCGATAGTTGCCGGTTGTATATTTTCAGATCCCCAATTCGAACGAGCGCGCGCCGACGGCACGGTTGCGCTGTCAATTCCGTTGTCGCCTGATCCTTTAACTACAAATTCGCTTCCGTATGTTCCGGCCAAAAGAAAACTTGTGCCGACAATCCATTTAATGTCCGAGCCGTCGCCGTCTATGTTTGTCGCAAGCTCAATATCTACACCTGCGCCGCTTTCATTAGATACGGAAGGCGTAAAGTCTTCATATTTATAAGGCTTTGAAGCGTAAACATTGCGCGGCTGTGTCGGTGTTCGTGCATAATACAAACGCCCGTCCAAAAGGCCGATGACGGAAGGGAAGCCCCTGTATTTACTCCAAGCTCCTTCGCCCCAAACTTTTGTTGCTTCCGTAGTTGACAAATCCCATTGCACCGTCGCACTTGCGGTTTTGGCATTTGTAACAGCGGTTATTTTAACAAAACCTTGTTTATTGACGCCGTCAACCGTTGTTGCGCTACCAATCCAAAAGAAAGCCCCAATATGACCGTCGTTAAAAAGATCAGCACTTGCTGTCAAGGTTATATTTCCGGTTTTGGCTGAGGCTTTTATCGTCGTTTCCGTTAGGTTTTCAGTTAAATACGGCGTACAAACAAACGAAACGTCGCGAAACTCCCAATCGTCAGCAGCTTTGCGAATAAGCTCCTTCGGTATATTATCTTTTGTACCGTCGCGCTGATAAACGATTTTAATAATATCGTCAATCTGGACATATTGTATTGTTTCAAGATCTGCTTCGGTAAAATTGTTTTCTATCTCATAAACAGCATTGTCTTTATAAATAGGCGCACCGTTGTGAAAAAAACGAAAATATCCTGCTCCACATTCAATCATATAGCTGTCTTTGGGGCTAAAAACAAAGCGCAAAAACTTTGCTTTCCCCTTTGCGTTAGCGATGTATTCCGTACCAATAACACGGCTAACTAAACCATAGGGGCGAACAATCATATTTCTACAGGCCTTCAAACAAGAGGAATACGGTTCAATATCGTTTCGGCCAAACATTAAAGGACTGACTTCGCCGCGTCCAAAAGTCGGTAATAAAGGTGCTACTCTAACCATGGCGTCCGTCCCAAAGCTGCGTTAATCCAAAGATCGTCTTTAACAGTTGTTTCTCCCTGCCGACTTGCGTCATAGTGTAGGGCGCGCGGCAGATATTCGCCTTCATAAAGTGAAATAAGCTCTTGTGTTCGACTTGCTGAATTTGTGATGTCAAAACACATATCAGCCGCCAATCGACAAGCAAGCGCGTCGATAAATTTCGGCGAATAAAAAGTGTCGTCTTCATTCAAATAAGTGTAAATAACACCAAGCGACGAATCTAAGCTCCATATTTTTTCGCCTTCCGGACGCCAACTGTTCGCGGTAGTTTCAAAAATTTCTATACAATCGGAAGGTCGTTGGAAATAATAACCATATCCGACAACAGGCATTTCTTCGAGCCGATTAAGCAAAGCGCGTTTTGTGGCAAAGCTCCAACGAGTTTCTGACAGAATAGAACGCAAAGACTGATCATAAACGGCGTTTGCACTTTTGGCTTCTCTTGCGTCGTCTGATAGCGACGTAATTCTATTTGCGCCCAACATCGTCAAGGCTTTATTAACAATGCTAACTTTACTCATGTTATAAAATCCATACAAAAAGAAAGGGGCTGTACCAAAGCGGCACAACCCCGAGGTTTACGAAAAATTAGGAAGCAACTGTTTCGTCGCAAAGAACTTTGACGACCTTGTTTTCTTCCAAACGGGCAGCACCGCAAGAAATCTCGTAGTAAACCTGTTTAGAATAAGAAAGGTCGGAACGTTCTGAAACGCGCATAAACAATTCTTCAAGCATAGCGAAGCAAACGCCTGTTTTGTGGAAAGCGTAATAAGTTGCAACGCCGGCCTCTGTAACGCTAATAATACCGTCCGGCAAGAATACAAATTTAAAGCCGCACCAAGTGTCAATTTCACCGGATACGAGGGCTTTAACGTTGTTGTAGTCGGAAGATGTTGCTTCTGTATTACCAAGCAACTGCTCTTGTCCGGTTGCTGACGCGACAAAAGTTCTGTCCATAGAGGACACGCCTTTCGCTGTCAACATTTTAGAAGCACGACGAATTTTTGCCGGTGTCAATCCGGTATTTGCTGTCGCTTTTCCGCCAGAAGCAACCACGCCGCCAAAGTTGGCATCGATTGTCTGTGAGGTCGGGAAGGTAACAGATGTTGAACCGGTTTCGCCGCGAAGTGCGGTTGCACCCAAGGCGTCATAAACAACCTTGTCGATCTGGATACCAACGGCCGACTGCATAGAGATTGAAGCGACGCTCATCGGATCGCTGAAAGATTGCAAATCCAAAGAACGGTCAAAAATGCGTGCGTCATTGTATGTTTTAATATCAATACGCGTTCTTGACAAGTTCGGGTCGTTTTGCGGTGTAGTAGAGTTCGGAGCGGTTTTTTCGGACATTTCCCATGTACCGATCTGATCTTGATAAAAAGATTTTCCGGTAAAGTCTGACTTTACGAAAACTTTATCGTAAAGCATAGATCTTTCTTGACGAGCCAAGGGAAGAATAATCTTCGAATACTCTTGGCCGCGAATATCTAACTGTGTTTCGTTAGCCATTTTTATTTCCTTTCAGTTGATTAAAAAAATATTTAAAACAACGAGTGTTCGCCTTATCCCTTCGGGGGCGTTAAGTAGAAAATTTTAGAGGTCTTAAAAAAGATTATCCCTGCATTCTCATTAAAGACTGCACATATTGCACTCTGGCTTTTCTCTCGTCTTCGCTGACATGGGTTGTATTGTGTTCTTTACACCATTTTATATCGTTGCGACGGTTGCGAGATCCTGCCCAATATGCGTCGTCCGGATCGTTCATAATCCGATCAAATTCGGCCTTTGCTTCGGAAGGGGTTTTCGCAAATCCGGAAACTTGTCCTTCGAAGCCGCCTAAATTACCTTCGGTTGTGAGTGATCCAATTTTGTTTAAAAACTTAATACAAGCGACGTCATTGCCGACAATGTCGCGTATATGCTCGTAATCCTCTTGACTTTCGCAAAGTTTGACGAGTGTATTGTTGGCGAGTTCCATATTTTGTCGGTATTTTGCGCCCCATTCGGCTTTTAAGGCCGAAACAGTTTCGATTTTCTGTTGTTCAATGGCGGCCGCTTCTGATTGACCCATTTCTTCGATTGTTTCAGAAAATGAGTTCAGAATATTTTGTGCTGCTGTCGGCGAAATATGATTTTCTCGCATTAACTTTGTGAAGGCGGCTTTATCATACTCAAAGCCTTCTTTTGTGGTTAAATTGTAATCTTGATCTTTGGCCGGAACATTGAAAGCCTTATCGTAGGCTTCCCAAGCAACGGCGTCGTTACCGTCCTTCGGAATAGCAACCCGCCCTTGTCCCATAAGCTGTTCAAGCGATAGATAACTTTTAGCCAAGTTATTAACATCGCCGTTAAACTTCACGATTGACGGGTGGCTTGAATATTCAGAACTCAAAGCTTCATTAAAATTAAAACCGCCATTTCCGGCGGTTTCCGTTGTGCTTGGATTGCCGCCGTTTGTGTCCGGCTGGCCAAAATTGTCAGTTGTCGGATCCATTTATATTTCCTTCATTAAATAAAGCTGCGACATTTTCCGGCATAATGTCGTCGCGGCTTATTGTTTTGATTGTTAAAATAACGTCGCGCTTTCCGGCAGAATAACAAATTTCGTGCGGATCGCTTGACATGACCGGAAAATAAAAACCGCAGTATTGCTCTAAAAAATCCATAAAAACCGGATAATCTCGCGCAATATCTTTTATCGCCGTTCGCAAATCTGCGATTGTATCTTTATCGTTAAGTTTCAGCGTCTTTGACATTTCTGTCCCCCTCGGCAGCAGCCTTATAAGTTTGTGCTTCGGTTAAGGCTTGCTCTGCCTGTTGCTGTTGCATAGCCATTTCGGCGCGCGCTTGACGCATTTTATCGACTTGTTGTTGATCCAAAATAATTTCAGGATCTACACCGATAACGCTAAACACTTTGTCGATCGCCTTGTCGCCGTCCACTTTATCCAATACTTCCGGCTTCATCTGTGCAATCTGACCGACATATCCCAAAGCCGTCGACAAGTTTTGAACCTCGACTTGCCGTTGTGATTGAACGAGACGAGAAGTAAACCGGACTTCAAAGCCGGGGTTCTCTGCCATAACGTCAGGAATACGCGGCAATCTCCCGTCCTCATAAAGCGATATAACACTTTTTTCGCAAAGCGGCTGTAAAACATCGTGAACATATCGACCGACCGCCGGACCGAGAAGCGACATTTTTTCGTTAATTCGTTCCATAACTTCCGGTACTGTCATTTGTTTTGTAAGCTCAGAAAACTGTTGGAACGTGTCGTTAAAGAAGATTTTGCGGATCTGTTGCCTTTGTGCTTCAAGCTCCGCTTCGCCGATTGCTACATTTCCGGCAGACACAAGCGGAAAGATCTCGTCGCGTGGAGAAAGATTGCTGCGCCGATAATAGTTTATTTGCCGAGGGTTGAAGTTCGGACGACCAATAAAGGCGTTGTCCGGAATAGCCCACGCCGGATCTGTCTGTTTCATTGCCGAACGCAAAACTGTGTCTGTTATAACATTAAGTAATCTTGCATGCGGAAGCGCTTTCATTCCGGGGGAATATCCATAAACTTCTTGCCCCACCTTATAAAACCGGTGCGAAACGCAAGGCATTGAGCGAAAGCCGTCTTCTTTCAAGATTTTTTTGTTAGCAACGTCAATCCAACACATTCGAATAGGCATATTCATTTTATCCAACTTATCCGGATCGTAAACGTTTCTTTCGCCGATATAACAAAGATATTTGAACTTTTTGTTTTCGTTTGCGCCCGACTGGTAAGCTTCCATAACATCACGCCCGACAGCGTCGCCAAAACGCGAATAAGCTTGTTCTGCTGTATATTCGTATTGAATATAATAAGCGTTTGGCCGTTCTCTTGCGTCTTCTGTTATCCAATGTTTGTTTATAGGAAGGTTATAGAAGCGCAAATTATCGTGCGGATCTCTTTCCGTAACCAATGACGAAGTGCCATAAACAATAGACGACTTATAAAAGATAGGCATTTGATTATAGAAGTTTGACCGGGCGAAGGTATAAAGCAATTCGTCGGCCGCGTCGTGCATCCAATTTTGAACTTCTTTGTTGTCGCGCAATTCGGGGTTTGGGTGTTCCAAAAACAGCCATTTCGAACTTTCCGGCGTCAAATAATTAGACAAACCGGCCGCTGCAACGTCTGCCGCGTCTAACGAAGTAGTATCCAAAAGCTTCGTGATTTCGCTTCCGCGCGCCTTTTTAGTCGTAATGTTATCACTTTCAACATAATAGAAGTTATGCAGATCTTGAAAAAGACTGTCAAAATTAGCACGATCGGACTTCAATCGCTCTTGATTTTTAATTATTTTTTCCGCCGATAATTCCATATTAACCACCTAAAACAGTTTTTTTCTTAATCTTTCCGGCTGCTGTATTTGCCACGTCGCCAAGTACAGACGTATAAATCGTTTGTGTATCGCCTGACAAATCAGCCCTGCGGCGTGAAATAGCGGCAGACTTTGCGTCTTCCTGCTGTTTAGCTAATGCGTCAGCCGCTGCTTTTTCTTGAGCGGCTTGTGCAGCCTGTGCGCCGTTAATGCTATTAGCGAGTGCGTTCGTTCCAGTTAGACCACCAACAACAGAACCGACGCTGTCTTGCACATTAAACAGACCGCCGCCGGACTTATCCCAACTCATTGTTCCGCCAGTAGCTCCGGCCATTGCTCCGTTCAAAACTTGGTTAACGTCGCCTTTTGCGACACCTTCAAGCACGGTAACAGGTGATTTCGCCCAACTTATTGCCGCTTTTGTTACCTTTTTAAATGTTTTCTTTACTGAAAAACCCATTGTTGTTTCCTTTCTTAATATCCGTAAATATCAAACAAACTTTCGTTTTCGTAACTCGTGCCACCTTCGCGATCATAGCGACTTGGCGGCAGAGATGATTTATAATTAACCGGCGCAACCGCTACTTGATCCGTCATTGCAAAAGCGTCCACCAAGTCGATATATTCCGACTTAATGGCGTCTTTTGTAACTCCGGCAAGCTCAGTCTTGAACTCAGACAGCCAATCCGCTTCGTCAGGGAAGAACACCGTGTGCGCCTTAAACCTCGGCTGCAATGCCTTAATGCGCTCTAACTTTGTTCCAACGCGCCCGTGTTCAAGCGGTATAACGTTAAAAAATACGTTTCTGCGGCGCATTTCCTGTTCGATCAATGGGCGTGATACCTGTTCCCACCAACCTTTCTCAATATAGAACTCACGCAAGCCATATTTAGAAACAACGTTAAATATTTCGCTGATAATTCCGAAAGTGTCCCAACGTCCATAACGGCAATTAAGCAAAAACCAATAATTCTCTTGACTGACGCCGGTAACGGTAATTGCGCGAAAGCAGCTTTCGGGGTTCATGCTAGAAGCCGGATCAAGACAAGCATAGACATTGCAACAGCTGACAAGCTCTTGTTGTCGGCTTGGCGAGTAATATCTGTAATCGTCTTCGTTGAATGTCCTATTTTCTTCTGCAACCGCTTGACACATCTTTTCGGCCATCCAAATATCAAGCTTTCCAAGCTTCGCGTAGTCGGAACGTTCGCGCAAAATTCCTTCCACGGTATGACGCGCCGGCCATGAAGGCTTATTGTCGACCATAATCGGCACGCGAATAACCTTAAAATGCAATTCTTCGGCGTTATTTATACATTTTTCAATACAACACCGGTCGCCGAGGTTGTTCCCAATAAAGAAAATGCGCGTATTTTCGCCCAAGAATACAATATCGGACAAAAACCAGTCCCAATCCGTCGCCGTTACTGTTTCCGAACGAGCGTCTTCTTTGTCCTGTATATCGTCAAGAATAATGATCTTCGGGCGTCTGTCTTGATTGTTTAGCCCGCGAATACCTGTGCCCTTGCCGTACGCCTCAATTCGAACATTGATAACTTCTCCGAACTCGTCCTTAACATCGGCCGAAAACACTTTGGCGTTTTCCTCTCTGATCCGGACAAGATTATGCTGCAACAACGGATTGCTCTTGTATTCCGAAATAATATCTTTGAGCTTGGCCGAAGCGGTAGACTGATTTTGCTTGATAATAACAATAAAATCCCTGTCTTTTGACGGATAAACCAAACAATGAAGCGGAAATGCACGCAACGCATAAGACGATTTTCCGGATTCTCGAAATATCTCTATTGCGACGTGGCTTGTTTCTTTCAAAAGTAAATCGGATAAAGCGAAATGAAAGTCCCCCGGTTCGACTTCGAACTTCGGATCGTTCATTAAAACGACATCACGGAAACATACAAGGTCATTTTTTAGCCTTATTTTGACTTCGCTTGATATTCTCATACTTTTTAGCCTTCTTTTCGACGGTTTCTTCAAACAACGAATAATCTTTTATCGTGGTGTCAACTTCGGTTTTATCCTTCCACCCGTGGTTTTTAAGCCAAAAGATCGCACCGGTTGAACTTCCTTCGCCTGAAAGAAGCTGTGTTTCGGCAAATTCTTCAATCCTCATTATTGCCTTTTTTATTGTGCAAGAAAAAGCCGGCCTATCTTTGTAATCATAAATGCTTTGTCTGTCTTCAAAGCCAAGCCATAAAGCAAGACCCGCAACAGTTGGCGGAACTGCAACACCATGTCTTCGCTCAAAATATTCGTCAATGGCCGCTTCAAGTTCCTGCACAGTCTTATATTTAAGCGGTCTTGTCATTTTTATTTTACCTTTCGTGTTTTCGCATACTCCGGAAAATGTGGCTTTCCGTTTACTTGTTCGCGTAAGGTGTCAATTTCGCGGTTAGCTTCGTTCGTAACCGAAATAATCTTATCGTTAATTGGCTTAAACTTTTTAAGCGCGTCTTCTGCTTCTTTCCGAGTATAAAACACAATCGCGTCGTCCGGATCAAAAAACTGATCTTTCACTTGAACAGTGTGTTTAATATACCCGTTGTCGCTAATATCTGTTCCAACCAACTTTCCGGCAACAACAGCGTTTTCTTTGAACCGCAAAAAATAAACGGTTTTATACATATTTTCGTTATTAAGCATTGTTCTGATTTCCGCTGTTAGGTTGCACTTCCTGTTCGCTGCCTTCCGGATCTGTTACGATTTCCGCGGCGTCCTTGTCCTTTGGATCAATTTCGCCGTCTTTGTTTTCGGCTTCGGCAATCTCTTTAATCAGACGTTCAACGCCTTTTGTGTGCCAATTAGCAATTTTAAGATCTTTTGCCTTTAAGCGAATTGCCTTCATTTCCTCAACTGTAAGTGCGGCGTCCTTGTCCTTTGGATCTTCCGGATCGGGAGCTTTTTCCCCGTTTTGCTCTCCGACAATTTCAAACAGTCCGGTATTTTCAAAATCAAAGTTATAAACAAACTCGTCGCCTTCGTGGACTGTTTTTCCGTCCGGCAATACGATTGTTTTTAAGGCTTTTGCAATCGTGATCTTTTCCATTTCGTAAACCTCATAAAAAAAAGCCGCCCGAAATGGACGGCATGAAAATTAAAAATTTAAAAAAGAAAACCGCCAAGGGTGGCGAAACCGACTTGACGGCGGACGAGAAACGCGCTTAACACACTTTTTTCCAATCCTAACAAAAATTTATATTGAAAAAATAAAAAATGCAACATACTATTTTCGTTAGTTTTTATTTTTTTATTCTTTTTAGAATAAAATCAACAACATAATTAAATTTATTTTTTGCGGTGTTGCGGTGGCACTTAAATTCTTTTGCTACCGCGCGCCATGGACGAACACGCGACCAAGCATAAGTAACACGTCTATTTTTGACAATAGGCGCGCCGCAGCGATATTTTATCAACTCCAAAAGATCCGGATCTGATAAATTCAAGATAAGCGGCCACCATATATCGCAAACTTCCATAGCTAGATCAAAATCACGGCCGCATATAACAGGCTTAACATCTTCCGGATTGATTATTTCCGGCTTCATACGTAGAAATATATTAAAATATCCTTGCGGTTTAACCTGTGGAAGATAGCGCACAACCTCAAAAGCGTGATAAAGTCGATTTTCAACATCGGCAGGACAACAAATTTCTTTTGTTTCCTTAACATCAATCACTCGCGCCCCCCTTGACGGAAACTTCTTCCCGTCAATTCAAAAATTTTTGCTCCACCAGTTAGCCGATCAAATATCCGCTGCCCTAAGATCCGCAACAAAGCGTCTTTATCATGGTTAGATACGGCGATAATAGGCAATTCGTCTTCATACCGTCGGTTAAATATCTCGTAAAGTTCCGTTCTTTCGCTTTCCGTACCATATTGCACGCCTATTTCGTCAATGATAAGAAGCGGAACAGAGCAATAAGAATTCATTTCCGCGGCTTCCGGATCTTTCCAAGCTGCACGAATATTGTCGATAATGCTTTTTATAGGCCGATAAATAACGCTAGTTTCTGAATAATATCTGTAACCGTTATTTGCGGTTTTCTTTTCGGCCAAAGCATTAACAACCGAATAAGCAAGGTGTGTTTTTCCGGTGCCAACGCCGCCAATAATCAAAATATTATTGCTAAATCCGCCCTTAACGCCTTGCTTCAATTCCTCAACAAGTTTTTTTTGCTCTGATGTTTCGGCCTTATAATTGTCAAAACTAACATTTTCAAATCGCTTGCAAATTCTCATAATGGCGCGTCCTTTCCGTATGTTCCGGACGCAACACCGGTTTTCAATAGGCTGCGCGCGGCGTCAATAGTGCGTTTGCGTCTGTCCCGTTCGTCCCAAGTGATAAGCTTCTGCTTCCAATTTTTAACCGGTTTTCCCTCGCTATCCTTCCAATTTCCGGCTGTGAAGTAGTCAAGGAATACTTGACCGTTCACGATCAAACCTTTTTCGATGATGTATGCTTGCACTTCATCTAGCGAAGGCGCAACAAAACGCTTTTTAGGCGGTGTCTTTGCAATCAATTCTTCAATGTCCACAATTCCGTCGTCATTTTCAGGCAAGGGGGAGTAAACACCGTTAGGTGTTACAGGGGGATATATATTTTTATTTTTATTTTCTTCTAGGGGGTTTAAGGGGGACGTCTTCTTTTCTTTTGTTTTTTCTAACTTTTCAAAATAATCATTTTGATTTTTTTGATTGTTTTTGATTTCTTTTGATTTTTTTTGATTTTCCATTTTTTCAAAATAATCATTTTGATTTTTTTGATTATCTTTGATTGTTTTTGATTTACGCCCCGAACCCTCGCGCGCTCCGCCTCTCTTGTCTTCAATATCAAGACTTGGTTTTATTGCTGAAATCAAGGCCGATACAATTATGTCGTCCGGTTCAACGCCATTAAACGCATAATCAGTCATCGCGTCGTAAAATTTTAATCGTAAGTCGTCCGGCAATTTGTCGGCCGTTTCCTTGAAATTATCAAAGAACATAAATTTATTTTTCATTTTTTCGCCACCTTTCTAAATAATAAATCAATATCGATGGTATTCGTCGTCTTCACTTCTTGAAAGAATTTAGGTTTATCTTTTTCGGGATCATAAAGCCCCCAAGATTGCAAAACCTCTTTGAATTGTCCGAAACTTCTTATTTCAGCCCATTTAATGCCGTGCGCTCTGCATACGTCGCGGAACTTAACTTGCTCCGGAAGTAGTTTGTTCTTTCCGAATTTAACCTCAACCCACCCGATCGGCTGCCTGTGTAAACAAATCAAATAATCAGGAACACCGGCTCGTACACCGATTTTTTTTAAGTCAGATCCTCGTTTTTTTGATCCGCAGCCTTCGTTTGGTATATGAATTAAATCTTGTTTTCTGTCCGGAAAAATCAGATCCCACCACCTAACTATTGCAGCGCAAAGATCGTCTTCGGAGTTTACAGCGCGACCGTTGGCGTATTGTAAATTTTTGACACCGTCCGAAAGTTTACCTTCTGCCGCAATAAGTCTTTTCCAGATATTCGTTCCGTTTTTTCGCGCCATATTGTCCCCCAGATTAAATCAAACAGTCCGAAACATCAATCCCTTGTTTTTTGCACGCTTCAATGATTGCTGCAATCCGCCATTTTGGAATGCCATTTTGTTTCCATGAATAAATTGTTGTTGACGGAACATTAAGCAGCTTCGACAGTTTGTGGGCGTTTATTTTTCTAAAAAGTTTTATACAATCCATGTTGAAAAACTCCTTTCGAAGGTAATTTACGAAAACCGTGAATAATTGTCAAGCACAAATTCACGATTTCCGTTAATAATTTTTTTTCTTGAAATTTTTATAAAAATATATTACGATTTTCGTTAGTAGGTAAATATGAGAAACGATAGTAATTTTTGGCTAACACGCCGTTTAAATGAAATTAACAAAACCAAGATTGAGCTTGCCTCTGTGTTGGGGATAAACTCAACACGCTTTTCCGAACTCGAAAAAGGGCAATGGAAATTTCAGGTTTCACACCTTAAAAAGGTTTCGGAGTTTTTGGAATTTGATCGAACGGCATTTCTTGATTTTATTTCGGGCGATATAACAGAAGACGAATTGTGGAACTATCAAAAACCCGAATCCATTTCGGCCGAAGATCTTGCTTTATTAAAGGCTGTAAAATCGCTTGCTTTACGCCAAGAAACGACGCAAGATGTTAAAAATACTTCTCAATCGGCAGAGATACCGAAAAAGACAAAAGAAAGAGAGTAGATCATGAAGCAAGAAACAAAAGAAGTTCTTTATTTATCGGCAATAGTGGCTTGCTCCTTTGCTTTCTTTCATCTCGGGCAGATAGCAGATAATAAATGCGCAGCAGCTATCATCGAAAAACAAAAGCTATCTAACGACAGTATAAGCAAGGCGGCCAACGCTAAAATAAATTTTTGCATAAATAACCGTCCTTCATTAAGTAACACCGAACAAACACTTGATAAATTCCGTTTATTTAAGGAAGTCGGGTGTCCGCAGCGTCTTCTTTACGCTGAATGTGATAAGGCTTGCCGTGAAGAAATATTATCAGAGGTTAAAACAGATCTTGAATTGAATAATTGGAGCAGCTACAAAGAGGCAGATCCGGACGATTTATTCGAATTAACCGGAATAAAACCGGAAGGATTGCCGCTTCCGGACGAAGATTTTAGGCCTGAACCATAAACAATCCACATATTTTTTGCTAAATTTCCGCTTCGGCGGAATTTTTTTTGTCTTATAAAACCTTGTTTTGCCGATATTCGTAAATTTTATTCACGATTTCCGTTAATTTATACTTGACAATGATTCACGATTTCCGTAAACTGTCATTGTAAAAAGAATTTAACTTTTATTAAAGGTGGCGAAAAATGAATATTGAAACACAAAAACGTTATGCGAAAGCAATGCAACACTTTATTAACGAGGTGGAAAACGCGATTGAAGACAAAATCCCTGAATGGTTGAACGAGAATCCTTATTGGGAATTTGACGACGAAGACGAGAACGGACACCGCATTTTCCGTTGTCCGCCGACACGATCAAAAGACGCTCGCGAAGCATTATCCGAAGAATTTGTTTCTTCCGGAGAAGACGTTGAACATAAAAATTGCGTTTATTTCTTTGAATTTGTCATTAACGAACTTTACGGATTCCCGATGAGTAAAAAAAATCCTTATCGCGAACAACCGATTGAGGAAACAAAAGACGACGTACTTCCGTTAACGGCAGAAGAAAAGGCGATCGCGGCTATAAACAAAGGAACGGCGAATTTCATTAACGAATTATGCGGAGTATTAAAATGATTAGATCCTTCTTTTTGAGTTTTTTTATGACGTTGTCGGTCATTTTTACAGCTCACAATATCGTCGAATATAACAAGAGTTTTGACAACTGTGTTAAATATTTAGAGCAGATCAAAGCCGCGAAAGTCTATTTTGAACAAAATATTGCACACAAAAGTTTTTAACGGAGATGTCTTATGAGTAAAGAAATTTTTGATAAATACGTTGCAGATTTAAAAACAAAGCAAAAACGCAACAAGCAAACCGGAAAATTTGAGTTAGTCAATCCTTGGGCGGCACAAAAACCGGCCGAATGGTTTGTTGATTGTTGGAATAAAATCGTTGCTTCCGGTTTACAGTTCGACGGAAAACACATTACTTTGAACGAAAACGGCGTGTCTTATGATTATGTCGCTTATAAAAACAAAATGTTTTTGACTTATCCGGAAAGCAAAATCGACGACGGCCTTGTCTATAAAGGCGACGACTTCTCTTTTGAAAAGGAAAACGGTGTTGTCAACTATCATCACAAGCTTGCCGATCCTTTCGGACACAAGGAAGATGACATCGTCGGCGGCTATTGTGTTATTAAAAACCGCCGCGGCGAATTTATAACAACCTTATCGCGCGGCGAAATCAACAAAGCGCAACGCGTTGCTAAAACTCAATCAATATGGCAAGCGTGGTTTGCTGAAATGTGCAAAAAGACGATCATTAAAAAGGCCGTAAAATTCCACTTCGACGATATTTATTCCGAAATGGAAGAAGAAGACAATAAAAATTATGACCTTGACAAGGTTTTGCCGCCGGCCGACGAACTGCCGGAAGCCGTTATCAATGCCATAAATGCGGCCGAAGATATGAAGGCCTTAACGGCAATTTTCAACCGCGAATATAAAAACTTTGAATCCGCCGCCATGAAAGAACAGTTTACAAAATGCTGTACCGCGCGGAAGTTGGAACTTCAAGCTATGAAAGGAAAAGACAATGCAAATTCATAATTTTGAACAACATTCCGAAGAATGGTATTCTATCCGCTGCGGCCGCTTTACCGCAAGCAAGGCAGATACAATCGCCGTTGCCGGTACGGGACTTGAAACATTGTGTTTTAACATTGTGGCCGAAAAATTAACCGGCCGCAAAGAAGAAACGTTTAAATCGGCAGCAATGGAGCAAGGAAACGAGCTTGAAGCCGTCGCGCGCACTCTTTTTGAAATGAAAACCGGTTACACCGTGGAAGAAGTAGGCTTCGTTGAGATTGACGACTTGGAAGGATCTTCGCCTGACGGTTTAATTCACATCGGCGACGAGTTGACAGGTGTTGAATTTAAATGTCCGCAAGACAACACCTTCGCAAAGCTTCTGTTTGATCGCAAAATCAAGCCGGAATATTATGCACAAATGCAAATGCAAATGCGCCACACCGGCGCGAACCGGTGGTTTTATTGCGTGTATAATCCGCACTTTTCCGAAGAAATGGTTATTATTGAAGTCGCTAGGGACGAAGCTTTTCAAGAAAAGTTAGGAAAAGGATTGGCAAAAGGCCGCGCGCGTGTCGTTGAGATTTTGGAAACAATCAAAGGAAATGCAAATGTCTAAACTAACGATATTAAATGTTTCGGATTGGGCGCGTTTTGTTGAAGCAACAAATGCAAAGCTTCGTAAAAAGTTCAAGGCTTTTGAAATTGAAACGAAGGACATTAAAGATATGGTTAGCCGCAAACAACAAAGTTATATTTTCGGCTGCGTTTATCCGAGATTAAAACAAGCATTGCTTTCGTCCGGTTACGAAATCCAAAACATTTCTGACGATCAATTCGATTATTTTATGCGTGGAATGTTTTATTTTGACATCGTTAAGACGTCCAAAGGAGAAACGAAAATCCCGCGCCGCCTATGTTTTGAAAAAGGCTATAAAGACGAAGTTTCAAAATACATCGACGATCTTTTACACTTTGCCGCAAAATTAGGCTGCTATATTCCCTCACAATTTTAACTTAAAGAAAGGTAAATAAATGTCATTAAATAGGGCAACACTTATCGGAAGACTTGGACAAGATCCGGAAATCAGAACGAACAGTAATGGCGTAAAGTTCGCAACTTTCACGGTGGCAACTTCTGAAACTTGGAAAGACAAGCAAACAGGAGAAAAGAAAGAGCAGACAGACTGGCACCGCATTATTGTTTCAAGCGAAGGCTTAACAGATGTTTGCGAAAAATATATTCGAAAAGGTACGCAGATTTTAGCAGAAGGCCGTATTCGGACGCGCAAATATACGGGACAAGACGGCGTCGAACGCTATGTTACCGAAATCGTTTTGGGCGGCAGAAATTCAACGTTGCAAATTCTTGACCGCAAGGAAGGGGTAAACAGCACGGAAGCAGCAGAAGCCGAACCGGCCGAAGATCCTGCACCGGCCGGAAACTTTGACGACGATATACCGTTTTAATTTTTTTGACGAAAGGAAAAGACAATGGATATGGCAACACCTGAAAGCACAGTAAACGAAGCAAAAACGTCCGTCGGTGGTATTGACAGCAGCCGCCTGCGTTCGCTGATTGAGCGGATCGAACGCTTGGAAGAAGAAAAAAAAGGTATTTCGCTTGATATTCGCGACATATTCGCCGAAGCGAAGGCGATCGGCTTTGACGTTAAGATTATGCGTGCCGTCATTAAGCTGCGCAAAATGGACGCTTCCGATCGCGACGAACAAGAATATTTGCTAGAAACATATAGAAAAGCATTGGATGTTTAGAAATGAATAAAAGCGACATTATCGAAAAAATAAAGAAATTGCTTGAAATTAACCGTTCAAACGGTGCAACCGAAGCAGAGGAAGCCGCGGCCATGGAGCGCGCAAACGTTCTTATGACAAAATACCAAATAGAGGAATTTCAACTGCAAGGAGCAATTAAAAGCAAGAACACAGAGAAAGAGGAAACCTTAACGGATAATTCTTTTTCGTTTTCACAATTTCGTTGTGCTGTTGCCGAGTTCTTTGGGGTATTGTCGCTTTATTCTTCAACAACATATAGTTTTTACGGAGCTTCTGACAATGTGGATCTTGCTTTAACAATGGTTAAGCGCGGTATGACTTCGCTGTCTTTGGGATATACAGATTATATTTGTTCTGACGAATACCGGAAAAACCGCCGCAGCGCGTCGCGTTTAGATGTTCGCAAGTCGTTTGCTGACGGCTTTTATATAAAAATAGCCAAGCGGCTCGAAGATCTTGTTGAGCAGCGCAAAGCAGAAACAAAGAAGGCGACTGGAACGGATCTTGTTGTTTTGAATAATGAAAACTTGGAAAATGCTTTTAATGAGGATTTTAATACGACGCTTAAAACAGGACGTGCAAGAATGCCGCGAAATTTTGATCCAGCTTCTTTTGTGGCCGGAACGCAAAAAGAAAAAGAATTTCGTATTTTGGACGAGGTGGAAAATGGTAACGATTAGCGAACAAATAAAAGGCGTTAGACGTGAAATTGATTATCGCAAGCGTCTTTATCCGAAGTGGGTGGCCGAAGGCCGCATGACGCAGCAGGAAGCTAACTATCAAATTGAGCTTATGGAATACGTCTTAAACACGCTGCAAGCTGTTCTTGACTTTGAACGCGGCTTCATAGCTAAAAATCAAAAACTTTTTATGTAAAGTTCCCATTTAGTTCGCGCTTGCAAAATGGTGTAGCTAATAAGCGCGTCCGTGAAGTTTTGCCGTTCTGCTCGGGTTAAGTAAGTAAAAAAACGGCAAATGTAATTAGAAAGGTGGTAAAATGAATGATAATACGCTGAAACTTGTCTTGACCGACCATTGGTTTGAGGAAATTAAATCCGGCCGGAAAACTCACGAATACCGTGAATGTAAATGGTATTGGATTAAAAAAATCGTTATGGGTGCTACCGATAGAAAAGATATTTACGATTGGATCACTGGAAATTCTGATTTTGAAGACCTGCCAAGAGATTTAAACGAATTGCCGTTTGGTTTCATGTATGGATTTACTAAGGTCGAATTTCAAAAAGCGTATAGAAAAAACGCCGAAAAAATGCTTTTTTTTGTTAGAGATGTTTATATTCGCCACGGTAAAGACACAGACTTGAAAATTGATAAATGGGTTTTCGATATTGAGTTAGGAAGGAGATTAAGCTAATGAAGTTAAAAGTTAAATATTTATTTCCAAACATACCGGAGCTTATCAGTCAAGAGGGCGACAGCGGTTTTGATCTACGCGCAGCCATAGACGAGCCGAAGAAAATTCTTCCTTTTGGCCGTGCGACAATACCGACCGGCGTCGCTGTGGAGTTCTTTAATCAAAGTTACGCGCCTTCTTGTTCGGCAGAATTACAAGTTCGGCCGCGTTCCGGATTAACTACGCGCGGAATTGTTGCGCAATTCGGGACGATTGACCTTTCTTATCGTGGCGAAATATCAATTACAATCTTCAATTTTAGCAGCGAAGAAATAACGATTGGGCCGCTTGATCGTATCGCGCAGCTTGTTGTTTGTCCGATATTTAAGCCGATAATTGAAACAACAAAACAATTAACCCCGACCAAAAGAGGAAGCAAGGGCTTCGGATCAACCGGTACAAAATAAACTTTAAACTTGAAAATTTACGAAAATCGTTATAAAAATGAAAGCACTTGAAGAAGACATACAGAATTTAATAGGGAAGCCCGTCGCGTTGGACGAGTTGGCCGAAATGTCGCGTATGTTCACGGGTGCAATGAAGTGTTTAATGGTTTGTATAACGGAAGCAAGGAATGAAGGCGGTAATATTAACGAGGGTATCAACAAGGGAACAGGAAGAAGGACACAGCCTTCCTGCTCAAAATACACGCCTTTTAGACTATGCGAAGCGCAAACAATTAGAGGTTATCAAAACATTTCAGATTATAGAGAGTTCAACGCGCGGCAAGCGTAAAGAATTTATGCAAATGATTGATTTCTGCAAAGAGCAGACAGAAACAATCGCTATCATTGCCGACGCTGTCGATCGGGTGCAACGTTCTTTCAAAGAAAGCGTTATGCTTGACGATTTAATCCGGCAAGAAAAAATCGAACTTCACTTTTTCCGCGAAGGAATGGTTATCGGCAAAAGGGCAACGTCAACAGATATTATGCGTTGGGACTTTTCTGTTATGGGTGCAAAGGCCTATGTCTTGCAACTTTCCGAAAATGTCCGTCGCTCGCTTGATTATAAGCTAAAAAACGGGGAGCGTGCCGGAGTCGCGCCTTGTGGTTACGAAAACTTTGTGGATCATGACGGCAAGCACAGCATACGGCCAAAAGAACCGGACGCAACAAAAGTTCGCCGTCTGTTTGAATTGTATTCTATCGGCGGAACATCGGCGCACCAACTCGCACGAATGGCCGACACTTGGGGTTTGAGGTCGTACAGCGGCAAAAAGCTAACGACAACATCGATCTTTCATATTTTAGGAAATCCATTTTATTATGGCGAAATGTTGGCCAAAGGAAAACTACACCGGCACATATACACACCGCTTATTTCAAAAGCTCTTTGGGACAAAGTACAAGAACAGAAGATCGCCCAATCGTCAAAGCCGTTTAAGCATGGCGAACTTCCGTTTTTATACCGTGGGATCTTTACAGATTATTACCGGAAAATTATTTGCCCGTGTGAATTAAAGAAGCAAAAATTCTTTTATGTTGTGTGTTATAAAGAAAACGGAACGCGTTTATATATTCCGGAAAGAGAAATTGACAATCAAATAATATCGATCTTAAACCGGATCGCGATTCCCGAAGAAATGTTGCAGCATTTCCGGCAGCACATTAAAGAAGCAAAACAATCAGAGGTTAATTTTAGAAACGAAGAATTGTCGCGCTTAAAAGCGGAAATAACAAAAATAGAAGCACGTCTTGAAAAATTGTTTAATATGCGCCTAGACGACGAGATAGACAAGCAAACGTATGAAGACAAGCGCGACGATATGCTGCTTAAAAAAAGCCGCCTAGAAAGCCAAATAAAAGCACATGGAGAAGCTGACGACGGGTTTAATGAAGTTGTCCTTGATCTGTTTGATCTTGTTAGCCACATCGGCACGGCGTACGCAGGCGGCAAATCAATCGAAAACAAACAACTTCTTTTGCATTTTATTTTTAAGAAGCTTGTTTTGAAAGAAGGAAACATCGGTTACGAATTGAACGCACCGTTCTGTTACATGGAAAGTTCGGCGTCCGGCGACCGTTCAAACAGCGGCGGAAATAATGGATCTTGCGAACCCGAAGGAACACAAGGCTTTGAGGGAAATTTGGGCGGTAATTTTGGCACTTCTCAAAATTGCCTTTGCGAACCGCAAAAAATCAATAAAAAACAAGAGGTTAAACCCGAAAATTTAACCTCTGTTCAGTCTGGCTGGGGTGGCAGGATTCGAACCTACGAATGTCGGCACCAAAAGCCGATGCCTTACCACTTGGCGACACCCCAATCATTTTGGATGGCTTATATTTAGGACAGTTTTTTTATTTTTGCAAGCACTTTTTTTATTCTTGCAAAAGTTTCTTGCATTTTTTTATTTTTTGCCAATGGAAATGATTTTTTTCTTTTCTTCCTTGGCTTTTAATATTTCCAAATCCCTTTCGGTGGCTATTTTATCTAAAATGGTTTTAACGACTTTATCTAATTGTTTATCTTCCCTATAGTCTGCCGGCAGGGCGAAGTTTACCCTTCCGTCGCTTAAGAGTTTGATTGCCGTTTTTTTATGTTGGCTTTTGGGTCTGTAAACAGCAATGGCAATGCCTTTGCGGTCTTTAGTTAATTTCATGGAAGGGATATCTGTCATGCCATCGCCAAAATAAATCATTCTGGTGAATGGAATGGCGCGTTCTTCATCCGGCATAAATTCATTTACGGCACGGTCTTCCAATTTGCCGAGGCCTTTATTGATTTTGGAAAGGTATTGCGTTTTGGTTGAGTAGTTTACAATGCGTGCCGGCCAGACTGGCGTGCCGTCCTCCCCGAAAGCATATGAGCAGCCAAAAACGTCTTTAAAATGTTTTCTGATAGAGCTGCCTTGGATAATTTCTTCATACCCCGAAGAAATTATATAATGTTCAATTTGAAGGTCTAATGTTCTTCCATATTCGTTAATTCGGTCGAACCATTGGTCAACGCCTTCAAAATAGGTGATTGCTTTTCCGGCATTGCAAAAGTAATCTCTGGTCAGTTTGATGCCCTTTTCTTGTGCTGTTTTTATAAAATAAAACATGCTTCCCGTAATCTGGTCGGCACAATGTTCCCTTGACCAGGCATTGGCCTTCTTCCAAAAAGTCTGAGGTTTCATTCCCAAGGAAGGAATGAGGATATAGTCTTGCATATAAGTAATGCTTAGGGTTTCGTCAAAATCGTAAATCAGAGCCACTTTTGTTGGTGCTTTTGCCATTTTTTTATATCTCCACTTGCTTTTCGGAATTATTTATTATAAAACAAATAAGTTAATTTTTACTTATGAACAGAAAAGGATTTTTGACATGGCAGCCACATCTATGGATCAGTTGGTTTCTCTTTGTAAAAGACGTGGGTTTATTTTTCAAAATGCGGATATTTACGGCGGTTTGCAGGGGGTTTATGATTATGGTCCGCTGGGTGTTGAACTTAAGAATAATTTGAAGGCGGCCTGGTGGCGTTCTATGATTTATGAACGTGATGATGTGGAAGGCCTGGATGCGGCTATTCTGACAAACCAAAAAGTTTTGCATTATTCCGGGCATGAAGATACTTTTTCTGACCCGATGACAGATTGCCGCAAATGCAAAGGGCGTTTCCGCGCTGACCATATAAAAGACGGAAAATGTCCAAACTGCGGGTCTACGGATTTGACGGAACCGCGCCCGTTTAATTTGATGTTTAAGACAGCTATCGGCCCGGTGGACGATGGTTCGTCTTTTGGGTATTTGCGCCCGGAAACGGCCCAGGCAATTTTTACGCAATTTAAGAATGTGGTTGATTCAACTTCCCGCAAGCTTCCTTTTGGCATTGCGCAGATTGGAAAATCTTTCAGAAATGAAATTACGCCAAGAAATTTTATTTTCCGCGTACGCGAATTTGAACAGGCTGAATTAGAATATTTTGTTATGCCCGGGGAAGATGAAAAATGGCATGAAATCTGGAAAGAGGAACGTGTCAAATGGTGGGAAGAACAAGGCCTGAAGCGCGAGAATATCAATATTTATACAACGCCCAAGGATGACCTTGCGCATTATGCCAAGGCTTGTTATGACATTGAATATCAATTTCCGCATGGCATGGAAGAATTGGAAGGCATTGCAAACCGTACGGATTATGATTTGGGGAACCATACTAAAGCTCAAGATGAACTTAACCTGACATCCCATTGCCATAAGAATCCGGATTCAACCCAAAAGCTTTGCATTTTGGATGATAATAACCAATGGGTTGTGCCTTTTGTTATTGAACCTTCTATGGGGGTTGACAGAGGCGTGCTGGCGGTTATGACGGAAGCTTACACAGAAGAAGATTTGGGCGGCGGAAACAGCCGTATCGTTTTGAAACTTAAAAAGCATCTGGCACCGATTAAGGTTGCCGTTATTCCTCTTAAGAAAAATAATGAGCAGATTATGGCAAAATGCCATGAAATCAAGAAAAATCTGCTTAAGCTCGGTATTGGGCGCGTGGCTCTTGAAAATACCGGAAATATTGGAAAAGCCTATCGCCGCCATGATGAAGTCGGTACGCCGTTGTGTATTACGGTTGATTTTGAAACAATCGAAAACCAGCCTGAAACAGTTACTATCCGCGACAGGGATACGATGGAACAGCACAGAGTGGCGATTGCTGATTTGCCGGATTATCTGCGCCGGTATTTTTTAAGCTAGCAGACAGAGCTTATTTTTTATTGAAAAACCCCGTTGACTTCCATCAACGGGGTTTCTTGTATTCGGAAAACCACGCGTTAGACGCGTGGTTCCAAAGAGCTTAGAGCTATG
>CAJUAK010000010.1 GCA_910584385.1 uncultured Alphaproteobacteria bacterium
TTTTTATTCATCCACCACTAAAGTGGTGGTTTTCTACAAGGCGTCAATAAAAAGAAAACACCAAAACGCAAAAGCATTTTGGTGTTCTCCATAAAGATGGTTTACTTAGTTATTATATAACTTAAGCAAATCATTTTCTAAATCAAGACGGCAGTGGATATTGTAAGCGAGGAGTTCAGGAACCTTTTCCTCACGCTGCTTCCAACTGTCTGCCATCCAGCTTTCCTTGTCAGGATATGCTTTCAGGGTTTCAGACAGAATCTCATAAGGCTCCAGACCGTATGACCTTTTGCCGTTTTTCTCCCATCGCTCTTTAACCAAAGGATGAAGCCTTTCAATGGCCTTCTCCTGGCTCGGAACGATGATATCTTCCTCATCCCGCTTCTCCGGTATGCCTGGCAAAGCATTGATAAATGCCTCTACCGTCTCCCTTGGGCACTGGTAGGTTTCTGCAACCCGGAAAACGGCACTCTCACGCAAATCCTCGCGTGAGGGATTATCTAAATCTATGCCCTTTCTCAAGTCATAGATAATTGCTTTGGCTATCCAGCAGGGGAGTTCCCATCTGCTTCCATAACGAACCAACCGTTCCTGGGGCGTTCCCCCTTGAACAGTCTCCTCCAGTTCCTGGGTGTCCTGTGTCACTTTCAAAACCCGTATTGCCGAAGCAATACGGTCTCCGGCAAGCACAGGATACATTTGATGCATCAGTGCTACGATTTTGGGGAGGCGGTTGTTTTGCACCATCTCTGCGATTTTGCCTGCAACTTGCTCAGCATACGCTGCCAGTCTTTGTTTTTTTACGACTTCTGCTAATACAATTGTTCTCGTTTCCATAATTTATTTTTGTTGATTATTAATATTTAACTTAAAACATATTATGGTGTATTAGAAAAGATATTCCAGTAATCATCATAATAATATGCTTTATGTTGTAACTATACCACATTTTAAAGGCACATACAAGAGTGAAATAGACAAAAGCAAAAATTGAGCGACAAATTTTGTTGCATTTTCAAAAAAAACATCTATTCTGAAGGGTACTTATATACAATTAATATTACAATTATGGAAAATGTTTTAGCTTTCAGCGCAATTATTTGCGCTCTTGTGTTTGGTTACAGCCTCGCCCTGCTGAAAGAAAAAAGAGTCTCACAAAAGCCGTGGAATATCGTTTTAAAAATCCTCGTACAGATTATCGGCGCTGTTTCATTTCTCTGCACATTCTTTTCTTTGCTCAGCCAACGGCCAATGTTGCAAAAGGATATTCCTTTATGGGCTATCGCTCTCATAAGTTTCGGGTTGGTTGCACTCTTTGCTGTGATGGGCTATTTGATAATCGATGCTGGCAAAGAAATGAAGCATATTATCAAAAAGGGCTTCAAAGCAGCAGACAAATCCTTTCTTTGGGGCATCCTTTTGATTGTTATGATTGTCCTGGCAGGAAGCATTGCAGTACATTATTATTTCTCGCCAATTCCGATATTACTGTACCCTTTGGTGGTTTTGATATGGGGCGGAATAATTTGCATAATTGCCGGATTTGTTCTGCTTGTATGCGGCGGTATTCTTACTTTGGCATTTTATCTTCTGAAAAATCTGAAAAGCATCGTGCAAGAATATTGGAAATGGCTGTTAAACTGACTTGGAACCCTCTCTGTTTTTAACAGGGAGGGTACTTGTTAAAAAAGGTTCTGTTTAAGAAATATGTTGAATTTTATATTTTTTATGCTAAAAAATCTTACAAAATTATATTATTAATTTAAAACCCATCGAAAAGGCGATGGTTATATTTATGTATGAATATAGAAGAAAAAATCAGACAATTTGAAAATGAGCATTTTACATCATGGCATGAACTCAATCCGGTTATGAAAAAAAATTATCAAGCGATTATCAGAATGTTGCTTGAAAAAGAGCAAATGCCCGAAGAAACCCTTGTCCGATTGGCTCATCGAATCAAACCATTGATGTATCCAAAAGATAAAGGTGTATTGCCGCATAAGTTGTATTGGACTAAACCAGTGCCACTTACCGAAAGCTTTTATTTCAATTTTAACGATGCCTCTGTGGTTAAAAATCCCAATGGTGAAATATTAAAGGTTGACGGTTTGGTAAGAATCTGCGAGTTTACTTGCTATCATCGCTATAGCGGAATTTATAGCGTCTTACGCCCCGGCATGGATGAGATAATACAGCAATTTCCGGCTTATCTTTTGGCTGATGGAAAAGCAGAATATGTCGTTAAAGTGATTTTTCCATCTCAGCAGTTGCGAGATGTTTATGATGCCATTTTAGACAGACATGTGTCAACGGTGGTTGTATATCGGCTGAAAAACGGCTTACCTCAAGAACTTCGCAACCAAGAAGTTATTTATAGGTAATGCAATCTTAGTTCTTCAGAGGGGAAACCTTCTGAAGAACTTTTTTATTAATGCAAATACAAGACTGCAACAGGCAAATTCAAAACTCAAAGACACCTTTCCCCTGCAAAGGAGAGGATTTTTATATTGGTGATGTTTAATATCTTTAAAACCATAAACGGAATGAAAAATTTCATTCCGTTTATAAGTGCTACACATGCTCTGCTGCCATAATAGCCTCTTGTTCATCGATCAGATACTCTTCTGCGTGCCAGAAGATATCCCATACGATAGGCAGATATTGCAGCATAGCTCTGATTTTTTTGAACCCGCCAACCCTTTGTTTGATTAGAAAGCGATTACGCAGGACAGCGTCTGCTTTTTTGGTGTCTTCATCCGCTTCAAACGGCTTGCGCAAAAACTTACCGTCATAAACGTCAAAACGACGAACCAAAGAGGCAAACAGGTGCAGCGCTACGCGCCCTTGACCTGCAATCTGGAAGTTATACCAGTGCAAGGTTTCTTCTACCGTCTCCTCAATCACGAACAAATCGTAATCAAGGTTGGAACAGCCGTGTTTTTCAGGTTCTTCATTGCACTGAAAATCAGCGCTTTGTTTGAACACCATGGCCAGGCGTTGCGTTGAAACAACCAAGGCCGCCTTCCCTTGAGCTAGTTGCGAAATAGCCTGCAGGTTTTCCGTCGTGTTTCGCCCTTTATCAAGAACGATAATCTCTTTTTCCGGAATCCCTAACGCTATTGCCACGCGCTTCAGACGAGCTGCTTCGCTCTCTTTTTTTAAGTCTTTAGGATTTTTCCCTCTAACTTTAAGAGAAAGCCTCATCACAGAAAAAGCCATGGCAAGAAGCCCTTCGCCGCCGACAACAACCAGCTTAGCCGTTGGGTTAACCGCTTTAACCTTTTTGTAAGCGCTAACGGATTTTAGCACCGCCGTGATGTCATCGTCATATATGACCATATAGTCATAACGCTTGTTTTCATCAAACGTTGATGCTACAGCATAAGCCTGATTGATAACCTCTGCTGCTTGAATAAATTTGTTCATAATCTATTTTTTAGTTAAACATAAATTCATTTTAACCAAACTATTACGAAGCATGATATTTTCAACGTAATGGACAAAACCATGAACAAGTGAAAACATTTTATAAAGTATCTATAATAATTTGGAACAGGCTTTTATTATATCATATAATTTATGCTTATACAATATAAATTATACATTTTAGACTAAATATTTTGATAACATATGCAGCATGAACTCTTTTCGTCCGAGCATCGGGAACACCTAATATAAAAATACCCTCCGCAAGGGAGGGCATTTTTATATTGGTGAACAGAGAAATAACGAACTCGCACGAAAATCAGTCATCAATCTCAACTTTTTCTTGGCTCACCGTGAGGAAATCTTGGCGATGAAAGAACAAGTCCAAATGATAAAGGAATTGCTTGCCGCATAAGGTCAGATTACATTACAACAAAAGTCAAAATAGAATTGATTTGAAGCTAGAAATAAAACCATTATCAAGGTATATAATGGTAAGAATCAGCGTATAAAGATTATGAAATGATTAAGCAAATAAGGAGTGGTTTAATTTGGCAAAACATCATTTTTATTATAGCATGAAGTATTTTTAGTTTTGTTCAACCATTCCTATGATTATTAAAATAACTACGCCTATATTATTAGTCAACTTTCATATATTTGTTAAAAACCTTTTCAACATTATCAGGTACTCTATATAAACTATTACCTTTCACTCTAATAAGCCATCTAATAAAAATAAACAAAAATCATACGATGATAACAAATATTATGAGAAGAACGGCACAGAAACCAAAGATGTTACCGATGAAATCCCCTTCGAAATACCTGAGAATTGGTGTTGGTGTAGACTATCTGAACTAGGTAAATTAAACGGAGGAAAAACTCCAAAACAATCAGACATCTCTGACAGAGGAGCCATTCCTTATTATAAGGTATCAGATATGAATCAAGTTGGAAATGAATTGTATATGAATATTGCTAATAGTTATTTGATAAATCCATCTAATTATCCAATTTTTCCGCGTAATTCTATTATTTTCCCTAAAAATGGTGGTGCAGTATTTACAAATAAAAAAAGAATTTTACTTAATGATGCATTGGTAGATTTAAATACAGGAGTTTTTATATATATTATACACTAATTGCTTTGACAGATAATATAATCTCAAGGGCTTCAGGAACTACATTCAAAGAAATATCTGGTTCTGAATTTGCCAGAACGCTTGTACCACTGCCACCAATTAACGAACAAAACCGAATAGTAAAAAAGATTAAGATTCTCTATAAAGTTATAGCAAATTTAGAAGCCGCCACGCGCAATCTGATAGGTTTTGCCAAATGTTTACTTGCAATGAAACAGGAGATTTTAAGAAATGAAAGCAGTCATACTCACGAGAGTTTCAACCAAGATGCAGGAAGAGGGATTGAGCCTGACAGCACAGAGCAATAGGCTTTTTGACTATGCCGAGCGTAAAGGTTTAGAGGTTATCAAAACCTTTGAAATCATCGAAAGCTCCACCCATGGCGAACGCAAGCAATTTATGGAAATGATTGCTTTTTGCAAGCGCCAGCGTGAAACAATAGCCATTATTGCCGATACTGTGGATAGGGTGCAACGCTCATTTAAAGAAAGTGTGCTTCTTGATGATTTGATGAAACAAAACAAGATTGAGCTCCATTTTTATCGGGAGGGAATGATTTTGAACAGTCAATCTTCTTCGGTTGATATTATGCGTTGGGATTTTTCGGTTATGGGTGCAAAGGCTTATGTTTTGCAACTTGCCGAAAACATTCGCCGCTCTAATGAGCAAAAGAACAAAAATGGTGAAATTACAGGGCAAGCTCCTCTGGGCTATGAAAATTATATAAATGAAAAAGGAAAAAAGTTTATCCGCCCCAAAGAACCGGATGCCACAATCATCAAAAAATTATTTGAAATGTATTCACTGGGAAATACCGGTGTTGGAGAGCTGATGCACTATGCAAATATGGTGGGATTAAAAAGCCGTAAAGGAACTCCTGTTTCTACCAATACAATGTATTATATGTTGGACAATCCTTTCTATTATGGGGAAATGCGAACATTTAGAGGAGTAATGCCGCATGTTTATACCCCGATAATCACAAAAGATTTATGGGATTTGTGTCAGCAACAGAAAACATTGAGAGCAGGACTTATTGACAAATACTCCCCGAAACCATTTCTGTTTAAAGGAATGGTAACTTGTGGAATAACGAACAGAACCTGTCCTTGCGAACTAAAAAAGGATGTGTTTTCTTATGTCGTCTGCTGGAAAGATGACCATACAAGAATTTACACGAGAGAGGAAGAACTTGAAAAGCACATCAGTTCTGTTCTAAACCATATAAAACTCCCCGACAATGTGGTAATCGAACTCCAAAAAGAACTGAAAGCTTCAAAATCATCAGAGCGTAAGTTTTATGCTCAAGAGATTAAAAAACTCCGTACCGAGCAAGATAAATTAAAAGAAAAGATGAATAATCTGTTTGATTTGCGGCTTGATGGCGAGCTGGACAGGGAGACTTTTGATACCAAACGTAATGAAATACAAGTTAAGCTAAATCGCTTAAAAAATAAGGTTACAGCCCACAAAAAAGCAGATAAAGGGTTTGATGAAACGATTCTGGGCTTATTGGATATTGCGACACAGGCGAGAAATATTTTTGACCGGTCACAGAACCTTGAACTGAAACGTTTATTGCTGAAATTTGTTTTTGAAAGCCTGACTTTAACTGAAGGCACATTGACTTATAAACTGAAATTTCCGTTTGAGATGTTTGTGGATAACAATATTTTGAGGGCAAAGGCTGCAAAATCGTACGAACCGATGCAAACCCTAGAGAAACAAGGTATTCAGGCAAATGATAACGAAAATCTACAAATGGGGTATATGAATTTTTACGAACCACAAATTTCTGATAAAAATCAAGAGGTTACATTAAAAAATGCAACCTCTCTCCAAATTGGTGATTCCAACGAGACTCGAACTCGTGTTCCCGCCGTGAGAGGGCGGTGTCCTAGGCCACTAGACGATGGAACCCTTAGACACCATCTTAATAATCTAAAAATTATCAAGATGCAAGCCTTTTTTATGATTTTTCATTAAACTTCTCCGGCATCATAAATACATATTTCAACCTATTGGATATCAAACCGCTTCAGCTTAAAACAAATTTGCCTGTTGCCATTTGCCTGAAATCATGGTATTTATTGCGCCAGATTAATTATTTAACCTCTTTCACATCCAAAGGTGCAAAATGAAAATAAGTGATGACGGCTTTTTACAATTGAGCAATGATTTAGCTGAATGCAAGATTTCCCTTTTTGGAGCAAATATCGTTTCGTATCGTCCTAAAAATGAAGAAAATGATATTTTTTGGCTGGGAGACTTAAATAAATTTGACAATAAGCAAGCTATTCGCGGAGGCATTCCGGTTTGCTGGCCAAGATTTGCGGAGGAGAAATTAAACAGCCGCCTGCCCCGCCACGGTTTTGCAAGGCTGTCTGCCTGGACCGTTAAAAACATCCATGCAGACAAAGATAAAATTGAAGCCTGCTTAGATTTGATTCCTGATGAAAAATACCAATTGAAGGCAACTGCCCGTCTCTTGATTAAAATTACCGACAAACTCGAATATTGTCTGGAGACGGCAAATGACAGCGAGGATATTTTTGAATTCAGCGAAGCTTTGCACGCCTATTTTAACATCAGCTCACTTAATGAAACAGAAATAAAAGGGCTTGCCGGGCACCGCTACCTCAGTTCTTTGGATGGGAAAACCTATACAATGGCTGAAGATTTTCGGATAAAGGGCGAATTTGACGCCGCATTCCTGAGTGCCGGAAATATAGAAATCATAGACAAGGGCTTTAAGCGCATCATATCCCTTAAAAAAGAAGGTTCAAACACAACCGTCGTTTGGAATCCCGGCAAAGATTTGGCTGAAATGAGTCCCGGACAATACAAAAAATTTGTATGCGTCGAACCTGCCAATCAAGGAGAATCTTTTGTTCGGCTCAACCCCGGAGAAAAGCATAAAATCTCTATGACTGTACAGGTTCGAAAAATGGCATAATTACGCAGCCTTCTGCATTTCTTTATATAGGTTTAAGCTGCCGCTTAGTATATAAATATTGTCAAAACCGCGTTCTTCCAAAATGCAAGCTGCCGTATATGCGCCATAGCCCCGGTTGCAATACAAGACCACTTTTTTATCATGCGGAAATGAATCCAGGTTATTCCGAATTGCGTTTAACGGAATATTTATTGCTTCCGGCAAATGGTCTTCTTCAAAAGCTTCGGGCATGCGCACATCAACCAGCATGAATTCTGACCTTTGGTTCAAAATATCTTCATAAGAAACCTGCTTTATGCGCCCTTCCAAGACTGCTTGCGCCTGCGATCCAAGAATATTTACGGCATCTTTCGCATTGGCAAAATCCGGGGCATAACAAATTTCATAATTAATCAAATCTTCAATAACGCCTCCCTTTTGAATGAAAGCGGCAATAATATCCAGACGTTTGTCAACGCCTTCTTCTCCCCAGCCTTGCGCGCCTAAAATTTTTCCATCCTTGCCAAAAAGGAGTTTCAGAAGCATCTCTGCATTTCCCGGCGCATAACCAGGTTTGGAATCAGCCCACAAGAGGACTTTATGAAAACTTATCCCGTTCCGGTCCAGTTCATCTTCAGTCGCGCCGACACCGCCGGCCGTAAACCCGTATATTTTGGCAATCTGGGTTTTTACGGCGCCTTTAAACTTGCTCTTTTGTCCGGCGATATTCTCTGCCGCAACAGCTGCCTCTTTAATCGCCAGACCGGCATGGGAAATTCTTGAATAGTCCCCGGTAACCAGATGCTTAACTTCAACATTGTCGCCGGCGGCATAAATATTTTTATCATTTGTTTGCATATATTCATTTACTTTTAAACCGCCGTCTTTGCCAATGGCTAAATCGGCAATGACAGGAATTTTCAAATCAGGGTCTACGCCGGTGGCAACAATAACCATGTCATAAGGCACTCGCGTTCCGTTGCTCAGAACGGCAGCTTTCTCTTCAAGGCTGACAACTTTATTATTCAGGTATAGTTCAACCTTTTCCTCCCTCAAACGGTTTTCAGCCAAAACCGCCATATCTGCATCCATATAAGGCATAATATGCCCCGAAGCTTCTACAATGACCGGATGCACCTTTAATTTTTGGAGTGCCTGCGCCATATCCATCCCGATTTGTCCGCCGCCGATAATCAGGGCCGTTTTTACCTCGGTATAAAAAATATAATCCCGGATTAACTCCATTGATTCTATCCCGCGGACGGCAAAAATATTTTCCCCTAAGATTCCGGGAATATCCGGGCGCATTTGAATGGCGCCTATTGTAAAAACCAGTTTGTCATAATCTTCATCCGCTGACCCGGCAACGGAAATTGTCTGATTTTCGCGGTTAATGGCCGTTACTTCCGCATTTGTCCGCACCTCGATATTAAACTGGCGGCGCATATATTCCGCATTAAGGCTGATATCGTCCTTATCTTCAATTTCCCCGGCAAAATAAGCCGGAAGCGCGCAGCTTGCCACGCCAAAATTTTCATTTTTTTCAAAAATGATTATTTCCGCATTTTCATCCAACCGCCGCAGCCTGGTTGCCGCAGCAACACCGGCAACGCCTCCTCCGATAATCAAAACCCGCATTTTGTTCTCCTTCAAATATTATTTTTTACTATATATAATCCCTGCTTGGAAGATTTGAAGAATCTGAAAAAAACTTCTTGACTTTGGGCAGAATTTTGTTATAAACGAGGCAAATTAACGAGTTTTTTATTAACAACACCCCAAGGGGTGCCGCCAGTCAGCGAGGGTTCGCACACTGGCGTGCAATAGTATGTAGGCACATGTTTGATACGTTGAGCAACAAATTGAGCGACTGTTTTCGGAAGATTACCTCCCGCGGGGTATTGAACGAAAAAGACATCGACGAAGCTATGCGGGAAATCCGCGTTGCTTTGCTTGAAGCTGATGTTGCGCTGCCTGTTGTCAAAGAATTCATTGCCAAAGTTAAAGAAGAAGCTTTGGGCGAAAAGGTTGTCCGCTCTGTCCAGCCCGGCCAGATGGTTGTTAAGATTGTGCATGACGCGCTTACCCGCCTGTTGGGCGAAGAAAACCAAGGGCTGAATTTTCAGGCTGTCCCTCCTGTTTGCATTTTAATGGTTGGGCTGCAGGGTTCCGGAAAGACGACATCTTCCGCAAAGCTCGGCCTTTGGATTAAAAACAAGCTGCATAAAAAAGTATTGCTTGCTTCATTGGATATATACCGCCCCGCGGCGCAGGAACAATTGGCCGCTTTGGCAAAAACCGCCGCACTTGAGGCTTTGCCGATTGTAAAGGGCGAAAAGCCTGAAGCCATTACAAAGAGGGCTGTTGATTATGCGAAAAAAGGCGGGTTTGACGCCGTCATTCTGGATACGGCCGGCCGCCTGCATTTAGACCAGCCCCTGATGGACGAAGTCAAAGCCGTTAAAAAAATTGCCAATCCGACGGAAACAATTTTGGTCGGCGATGCCATGCTAGGGCAAGATGCCTGCGTTATCGCCAAAGAGTTTAACGAACAAATCGGCATTACGGGGCTGATTTTAACCCGTATTGACGGTTCGGCAAGAGCCGGTGCCGCGCTTTCCATGAAAATGGTTTCCGGCGCCCCGATTAAATTTTTAGGTATCGGAGAAAAAATCTCCGAGTTTGAAGAATTTCATCCTGACCGACTGGCCGGAAGAATTTTGGGCCAGGGGGATGTTGTTTCCTTAGTTGAAAAAGCTATGGAAAACGTTGACCGCCAGGAAGCCGAAAAAACAGCTTCTAAAATGATGGCGGGCAAATTTGATTTGGAAGACATGCTCTCCCAACTGCGCCAAATGCAAAAATTGGGTAGCATGGGCAGCCTGCTCGGCATGATTCCGGGCCTTTCCAAATTTAAAAATCAGATTGAGGAAGCCGGCGGCGACCATCTGATAAAAACCCAGGAAGCGATTATTCTTTCCATGACAAAACAGGAAAGAAAAAATCCGGACCTGATTAAAGCTTCCCGCAAGCGCAGAATTGCAGCCGGTTCGGGTGTTGAAGTTCACGAGGTAAACAAACTGCTTAAAGCTTATGAGCAAATGTCAACCCTCATGAAAAGAATGGGAAAGCTTGGCGGAATGGGCGCTTTGCTCGGCAAGGCTCCAGCCATGACCCAAATGTTAAAAAACAGCCCGCTCGGGAAATTTCCCGGCGGAAATAGAACCGGATTTCCTTTTTAGCCATAAAAAGAAATCCATTTATCACAAAAGAAAAGGAAAAAACAATGGCAGTAAAAATCAGATTATCCCGTGGCGGATCTAAAAAACGTCCTTTCTACCGTATCGTAGCAGCTGACCAAAGAGCTCCCAGAGACGGCAGATATTTGGAAAAACTCGGCACTTATAACCCTATGTTGCCGCAAGACCATGCTGAACGCCTTGTCGTTGACGCTGAAAAAGTTAAATCCTGGATTTCTAAAGGCGCACAACCGACAGAACGCTTGGCAAAATTGTTCTCCAACCTCGGACTTTGCGCAAAACCGGCTTTGAAAAACCAGCCTGTTAAATCTGCTCCTAAAGCCAAGGCTCAGGAAAGATTAAAAGAAAAAGCAGAAAAAGCTGCCGCTGCGGCTGAAGCTGCAAAAAGCGAAGCTGAAGCTTCTGCAGAATAATTTTATGCTCTGTTAAAACAAGTTGGAGACCTGCAAAATGGCGGATAATCGGGAAAACAGGGTTTGCTTGGGCGCTATTGTCGGCGTACACGGGATTAAAGGGGAAGTTAAAGTCAAAAGCTTCACCGAATATGACTGTGATATCGACCAATACGGCGAACTGGAAGACGAACCCGGCACCCGCAAATTTACCATTAAAGTTGCCGGGCACTCCAAAGGAATCTTACGGGTAAAAATCAAAGGGGTTGATGACCGGAATGCTGCCGAAGCCTTAATTGGCTGCGGTCTGTACATCAGCCGGGACAAACTCCCTGAATTGGAAACGGAAGAATTTTATCACACCGACTTAATCGGCCTTAATGTGCGCAGAGACGGCAACACGCTTAATTTGGGCGTTGTTACGGCAGTTTATAACTTTGGCGCCGGCGATTTGCTTGAGCTGAAATTAGACGCTGAAAAATCTTCGTTCATGCTTCCTTTTACCAAAGATTATGTCCCGGAAGTAAATATTAAAGATGGATATATTATTATCTCAGAAGCCTCAGAAAGCTTTGCCTCAAAAGAAGATGTCCGCCATGAAGGTTAAGGTTTTAACCATATTTCCCGAAATTTTTCCGGGTTTTCTCGGTTATTCTCTTACCGGACGGGCTCTCCATGAAAATAAATGGAGCTTGGAAACCGTTCATATCCGGGATTATGCTTTTGACAAGCATGGTTCTGTTGATGATACCCCTTGCGGAGGCGGTGCCGGAATGATTATGCGCCCTGATGTCTTAGGCGCGGCTTTAAAAGCCAATTATCAAGGCGGCAGGCTTATTTATATGTCTCCCCGCGGTGTTCCCCTTACCCAAAGCTTGGTTAAGGAACTCAGCCGGGAAAAAGAATTGACCATCATCTGCGGCCGTTTTGAAGGAGTGGATGAACGGGTTTTGGAGGCTTACGGAATTGAGGAAATCAGCATCGGCGATTATGTGCTGACCGGCGGCGAACAAGCCGCAATGGTTATGCTTGACGCCGTTGTCAGATTACTCCCCGGCGTATTGGGAAATGAGGAATCATTGAAAGAAGAAAGTTTTGAGAATTATCTCTTGGAACATCCCCAATATACCCGTCCCATTGAATGGGAAGGCAGAAAAGTTCCCGATGTTCTGATGAGCGGGCATCACCAGAATATTGCAAAATGGCGTAATGATATGTCATATAAGATAACAGAGCAGAAACGTCCCGATTTATTAAAAAAATATCTTGCCAGTAAAAAGGTTTAGATATATAAGTATAAAAAATTTACAAAGGGTAAAACAATGAACATTATTGAAAATATCGAAAAAGAGCAGATTGAAAAGCTCATGGAAGGAAAATCTCTTCCGAACTTTAAACCTGGTGATACTCTGAAAGTACATACCAAAGTTAAAGAAGGCGACCGTGAACGTATTCAGGTTTATGAAGGTGTTTGCATTGCCCGCAAAAACGATGGTTTGAACTCTTCTTTCACCGTTCGTAAAATTTCTTTCGGCGAAGGCGTTGAACGCGTGTTTCCGCTGTATTCTCCAAATGTTGCAAAAATTGAAGTTGCTCGTATTGGTAAAGTCCGCCGTGCAAAATTGTACTTCTTGCGCGCTTTGCGCGGCCGTTCTGCCCGTATTACGGATGACTTGGCTGCTGCTCAGAAAGCTCGCGAAGCTGCTGCCAAAGAATAATTTTTTGGCATTACCATTTAAAGGCATCTTCGGATGCCTTTTTTGTATACAAAAAACACGGTTAAGATAGCTCCTTAACCGTGTTTTTACCAGAATATCTCAGCATCCGGCCTGTTTTATTATGCCGCCGCCCAAAACCAAATCATCTTCATAAAAGACAACTGACTGCCCCGGTGCAACAGCTTTTTGCAAATTTTCAAATTCAACCAAAATCTGCCCGTTTTCCATAGCAGAGATAACTGCCGGAACCGGCGTTTGGGATGAACGCAGGCGTATATTAACTTTTTTAGGCTCCGTAATTCCCGGAATTGCAAGCCAGGAAACATTGTCCGCAACAAGGGAGGCCTGCAGAGAGTCTTCCGCAAAACCCAAAGTTACTTCATTTTTTTCAGCATCCAGCCCGATAACATAAAGGGGCTTTTCCGCTGAAATTCCCATTCCGCGGCGTTGTCCGATGGTAAAATTCCAAACACCGTTGTGCCGTCCTAAAATTTTTCCCTCTTTATTTACAAAATTTCCGGGCTTGGGCAATGTTTGCAAAATGTCATTTACATCTCCGGAATAAAAATCCTGGCTGTCCGGTTTATCAGAGACATCAAAACCGGCCTGCCTTGCAATTTCGCGAATTTCCGACTTCGTATAATCCCCCAGCGGCAGCATAATTTTGCTTAGCTGCTCCTGGGACAAGCGGTACAGAAAATATGACTGGTCTTTCTTGATATCTTTGGCCATGCGCAATTCGTACCGTCCGCTGGCCTCGTTTTGCCCCAACCGGACATAATGCCCGGTCGCAAATTTATCAAATTTAAATCCGGCGGCTTCTGCTGTCTGCGGCAAAGCTGCAAATTTAATAGTTGCATTGCACCAAATGCAGGGATTGGGCGTACGCCCGGACAAATATTCCTGCTTAAAATTATTTAACACCAGCTTTTTATACTGTTCCGTACAGTCAAATACGTGGTATTCAATCCCCAATGTTTTGCAAATTTTTTCAGCCTGCCGGATATCTTCTTCCTCATGGGGGCTGAAGCAGGCATCTTTTCCGGTAATGTTTTTAAAGCTGTTGCTTTTATCCCAAATAGACATTGTGGCGCCGATTACTTCATGTCCGGCTTTTTTCAGCAGAAAAGCGGCTACAGAAGAATCAACGCCGCCGCTCATCCCAACCAAAATTCTCATTTTTTCCTCTTGCATTGTTCAATTCAGGCGCATTTTAGTATAAAAAAATATAAATAGAAAGGTTAATTTTAATCTTTATTTTAGATATTTTGCCCTAACATATTAAAAATTAACTTTGCAAAGGTCTATTGTTCCATGTTGAATTATCTTTTTGATTACTTTTCAGCACCTGATTATCTTAACACTATCTTTACCCGGCTTGTCCTCTCATTTTTTACGGCCCTTATCATTACATTGTCATTTGGCGACAGAATGATTGCTTTTTTGCATCGCAAGGAAGGCGAAGGGCAGCCCATTCGCGAAGACGGTCCTAAAAGCCATTTGCTAACCAAAAAAGGAACGCCGACAATGGGCGGCCTGCTTATTGTAGAGGCGGTTACGATTGCCGTTCTGATTTGTGCGAATCTGCAAAACGTATTTATTTGGCTTTCCCTTGCCGTGTTGTTAATTTATGGATTTACGGGCTTTTTAGACGATTATGTAAAAGTTACCAAGCATACGGCAAACGCCATGACCGCCAAGATGAAACTTTTTCTTCAGTTTTTGACCGCAGCGGCTGTTGTTTCAATTATCACTTATTCTACGCCGGAAAACATCCGCTATACTTTAAGCATTCCTTATTTTGAACATTTGGCCTTCAACATCGGCTTATTTTATTTGCCTTTTGCAATGGTGGTCATTGCCGGCGCCTCTAATGCCGTTAACCTGACCGATGGCTTAGACGGCTTGGCTTCCGGGCTGCTGATTATGGCTTTTGGCGTGATGTGCGCAATTGCTTATGTTTGCGGCGGCGAACTTGCCAGCAGCTTTTATATTATTGAAATTCCCGGAAGCGCTGAAATTGCCGTTGTCTGCGCGGCGGTTATGGGTTCCTGCCTCGGGTTTTTGTGGTTTAATGCTTCTCCGGCAAAAGTCTTTATGGGCGATACGGGCTCTTTGGCTTTGGGCGCCCTTCTTGGAACCATCGCCGTTATGCTCAAAAGTGAGCTGACATTGGCTATTGCCGGCGGAATTTTTGTTGTTGAATCCATTTCGGTCATGATTCAGGTCTTTTGGTATAAACGCACAGGAAAACGCTTTTTCCGCATGGCGCCTATCCACCATCATTTTGAACAGCTCGGCTGGCCGGAGACCAGAGTGGTTAACCGCTTTTGGATTATCGGGATTATCCTTTCTGTTTTGGGGCTTTTAACTTTGCTAAGCAAATAGGAGGTTGTTTTGCTGTCCTTTTCAAGAAATAGCCGAAGCAAGATTGCCAACTGGTGGTGGACGATAGATAAGCCGCTGTTGGCTATGCTGACCGCCATCATGGCGATCGGCATTTTCTTGAATTTTTCAGCCAGCCCTTCGGTTGCCAACCGCATCGGCGCGAGCAGCTTCCATTTCATTAAACGCCAGATGGCTTTTTTGCCTTTGGCTTTTGCCTTAATGATTTTTCTATCCATGCAAAATCTGAAGGTTATCCGCAGGACGGCCGTCATCGGCTATGCGGTTACCATTTTCCTGATGCTGTTAACGCTGTTTTGGGGCGAAGAAACAAAAGGCGCCTCGCGGTGGATTAGGATTTTCGGGTTCTCCCTGCAGCCCTCCGAATTTATTAAGCCTTGTTTTGCCGTTGTTGCGGCCTGGCTTTTTGACGGGCAGAAAAAATATCAGGATTTTCCGGGCAATCTGCTCTCCATTTCCTTATACGGCTTAACTCTTGTGTTGCTTTTAAGCCAGCCGGATGTCGGTATGTCTATGGTTGTAACGGCAATTTGGCTGTTTCAATTTTTCTTGTCCGGATTATCTTTATTTTTAGTCGGCGCCATGGGACTCTGCGGCGTGGGGTTGCTGATTATGGCTTATTTTATGTTTCCGCACGTGCGGGTGCGCGTTCAGCAATTTATGGCATCTGAAAATAATTTAAGCTACCAGATTAAAAAATCTCTGGAAGCTTTTCAAAATGGCGGATGGTGGGGAAAAGGCCCCGGTGAAGGTTCTGTTAAAATGCATATTCCCGATGCGCATACCGATTTTATTTTTGCCGTGGCGGCGGAGGAATACGGCTTGTTTTTATGTCTTGTCATCGTCGGGCTTTATGCCGCGGTTGTCATTCGCTCCATGCTTATTTCCATGAAAGATAATAACTTGTTTATTGTTCTTGCAGCATCTGCTTTGGCGGCTTCTTTCGGGCTGCAAGGCATCATCAACATGTGTTCCAGCCTTCACCTCATGCCGACAAAAGGCATGACGCTCCCTTATATTTCCTATGGCGGTTCCTCTCTTCTGGCAACGGCGCTCGGAATGGGGATGCTTTTGGCAATCACCCGAAAAAATGTTCATGCGGAGGATAAAGATGAAACAAACTAGCTCCAAACAATCCCCTTTGATTATCTTGACGGCAGGCGGCACCGGAGGCCATGTCTACCCGGCGGAGGCGCTTGCCGAAGAATTGGGCAAAAGGGGTTTTCGCTTATTGCTTGTTACAGATTCCAGAGGATTAAACAATTATAAGGGCAAGCTTTCTGAAATCCCCAATGCGGCTGTTTTGTCCGGCGCCATTATGGGAAAATCAAAATGGTTTAAAATCAAAAGCTTGTTTAAAACCTGCATCGGGGTTCTTCAGGCGGCTTTTATCATTATCCGCAATAATCCCGTGGCAATTGTCGGCTTTGGCGGCTATGCTTCTTTTCCGGCTTGCATGGCGGCAATCCTCTTAGGCAAAAACCTGATTATTCACGAACAAAATTCCGTTATGAGCCGTACCAACCGTTTCTTGGCAAAATATGCCACGCTGATTGCCGAGAGCTTTGCAGGAACAAGGCACCTGCCTGAAGATGTCAAAACAAAACTTACCGGCATGCCCGTCCGAAAATCTATCGCGGCATTATACGGGCGGGATTATCCGGAGCTAAAGGACGGCGGCGTTTTTAAAATCCTTATTCTGGGCGGAAGCCAAGGAGCAAAAATTTTCAGCGATGTTATTCCCGAAAGCCTTGCAGGGCTTGACAGCAAAATAAAAGAACGGTTGGAGATTTATCAGCAATGCCGGAAAGACGATGTCGAATTTGTTGCGCAAACATACAAAAAAGCCAAAATAAAATTTGAGGCAGCGGCATTTTTTGGAAATATGGACGAGTTATACAACAATGTCCATTTGGTCATTTCCCGCTCCGGCGCTTCTTCGGTCAGCGAAATCGCGGCGGCAGGCGTCCCTTCCCTTCTCATCCCGCTGCCAACAGCGGCGGACGACCATCAAAGCAGCAATGCCGAAGGCTTGCAAAAAAGCGGCGGCGCCATTGTCATCCGCCAAGACAATTTTACCAATTCTAAACTACAGGAAATTATTCTGCACTTCATCAACAATCCCGGCAAATTATCCGCCATGTCGGCAGGCGCGTTTAAAAAAGGCATCCCTGATGCGGCCGCACGCCTTGCAGACAATGTGGAAAAAGTTATTTCCCGTTCAAAATAAGGAGGCTTAAAATGTGGTTTTCTAAATTATTCAACTTCAAAAAAGATCCTGTTATCTCTTTGCTTCCCGATGTGCGCGGCACTTATCAGACAAATGTCCCGATGTCCCGGCATACATGGTTTGGCGTCGGAGGGCCGGCGGAAGTTATGTTTGTTCCTGAAGATGAAGACGATTTAGCCGCTTTCTTTGCCGCCAAACCTTATAACCTTCCAACCTGCGTTATCGGCGGCGGATCCAACCTTCTGGTGCGCGATGGCGGAATTCCCGGCGTTGTTATCAAACTGGCCTCAAAATATTTTAAGCAAATTAAAGTCGAAGAAGGAAAAATAACCTGCTACTCCGGCGTTAGAAACACGGATTTAAGAAAAGTCTTTTTAGACAACCAAATCGGCGGGCTGGAATTTTTATGTTCCATACCCGGACATATCGGCGGTTCAATTAAAACCAATGCCGGCTGTTTTGGAACCGAGGTCAAAGATGTTATTTTATCCGCAACCATTGTCGACGGCGTCGGCGCTAAGAAAACCGTTACGCTTGATGATTTAAAGCTTTCTTACCGCAGCAGCTTCTTCCCTGATGACTGGATTATTACCTCAATCACCTTTAAAACAAAGAAAGCCAAAAAAGACGATATTCTTAAAATTATGGACGAGCAAAAAGAATACCGCATTAAAAACCAGCCGTATAATGAAAAAACTGCAGGTTCCACCTTTAAGAATCCGGAAGGGCTTAAAGCTTGGCAGCTTATAAAAAATTCCGGATGCGCCGAATTAAGCATTAACGGGGCAAAGGTTTCTGAAAAGCATTGCAACTTCCTTATCAATTCGGGAAACGCAACCGCACATGATATTGAGACCTTGGGCGAAACCATTATCCAGAAGGTTAAGGAGCACACATCCATAACCCTGGAATGGGAAGTTAAACGCATGGGAATTCATAAGTAAAAATGAATACGCAAGCCAATCAAACGGAAATTACCCGCCTGCCCAAAGAATGGCCTTACCGCCTGATTGGCATTTTAAGCATACTCTTTCTGATAACCCTTTTGTCTGCTTTAACCGTTACGGTTAAAGACAAGCTGGTTTCCAAACAAATCAATGCCTGGAAAGAAGACTTTTTCAGCTTTACCTCAAAGCACGGCTTTTTAATTGATGATATTGCCGTTACCGGGCGGGACCGCACAACTCTGGCAGAAATCCTCCAGGCCGTCAGCCTAGGCAGAAACGACAACATCCTGCAGGCCGACCTTGAAGAGGTGAAAAGCCGCGTGGAAAAACTTCCCTGGGTGCGTTCAGCCATTGTAAAACGCAGCTTTTTTCCCAATATTATCCAAATTTCCATTGAAGAAAAGCAAATCGGCGCCATCTGGCAAAATCATGAAAAATTTTATCCGGTCGATTTTGACGGCAATATCATCCACGCCGATTTCAGAACGCAAACGCCTATTTTACTGATTGTCGGCGAAAAAGCGCCGGAGAATGTAAAAAAACTCCTGGAAGCCATTTATGATAAAGACAAGAAACTTTATCAGCGGATAAAAGTGGCGAATTTTATTTCCGGCAGGCGTTGGAATCTTGTCTTGGACGATATTGAAAAAGGCATAACCATAAAGCTGCCCGAAGAAAATCCTGAAGAGGCATGGCAAAAACTCTTAAAATTACACGCCTCAAAGGGGATTCTTAAACGTAAATTAACCATCATCGATTTAAGATTGCAGGATAAGGTTATTGTCAAATTGAGAAAATCGCCTTTAGAAGCTGCGAATCTCAATAAAGGCAAAGAGCATAAGTTATAAAAGGAGCGGCAAAAATTGACACATTCGTTTAACCGACTGACAACAATTGCAGCTTTGGATATTGGTTCATCCAAAGTATGCTGCGTTATTGCAAAAATCAGCCGCGATAAAAAAATTAATGTTGTCGGTTATGGTTATAATGCCGCGCACGGAATCAAAAACGGCGTCATTACAGACATTAACCAAGCAACGCTGTCTGTCTGTAATGCCGTGGAAGCTGCCGAACAAATGGCTAATGAAAGAATCGACCGGGTTATCATCAACATCTCCGGCGATAAAATTAAGAGCCTCATCAAAGATGCCTCCATTCCGCTTAATAAAAACCACCCGGTTAACGAAAACGACCTTAACAAAGTCATCGACAAGGGCATTAATAAAATTAACGTCGAAGGATGCGAGCTTGTCCATTGCCTGCCGGTCAGCTACCGCCTGGATATGGGCGAAGAGATTAAAGACCCGCGCAATATTTATGGCGAAAACCTGTCCGTCAATATTTTGCTCGGCCTGGTGCCTGAAATTCAATACCGGAATGTCAGCAGCGTTGTTGAAAACGCCCATTTGGAAATTGCCGGGAAAGCCTTTTCCGCTTATGCCTCCGGGCTCGCCTGCCTTGTGGAAGACGAAATAGAGATTGGCGCAACCGTTATTGATATCGGCGGCGGCACCACAAATATTGCGCATTTCAAACATGGGCACCCAGTTTACTTTTCTTCACTTCCCGTCGGCGGAAACAATGTAACCAATGACATTACCATCGGCCTGACAACTTCTTTTGCCCATGCCGAACGCCTTAAAACCTTGCACGGCTGCGCCTTCATGACTTCTCAGGACAAGACGGAGCTTATTAATGTTTATCCGGTTGGCGAAGAAGACGACAATTATATCAAGCAGGTTCCCAAAGCCGAGCTCATCAGCATTATTACGCCGCGCATTGAAGAGATTTTTGAACTGATAAATCAAAAATTTGAAGAACAAGGCCTGGGCGATATTTCCAGCCACCGGGTTGTCTTAACCGGAGGGGGCAGCCAGTTGACCGGAATAAGGGAAGTTGCTTCCATGGTTTTGGACAAGCAGGTTCGCATCGGGCGCCCGAAAAATATTGCCAATCTGCCGGACAGTTTAAATACGCCTGCTTTTTCAACCTGCATCGGCCTGTTGCTTTTTGCCCTCAACTATACAGAAAAGAAACCGGGAAAAATTATAAACCGCCCGGCAGGCTCTGCAAACGGCTGGGGCAAAATCCTCGGCTGGTTTAAGCAAAATTTTTAAACATTTTTTGCCTTGGTAACCAAAACTTAATTTATTGCTTTTATGCTCTAAGGTAAGTTAATTTTTTATCTGGAGTCTATAATAAATGTCAATCAAGCTTGCAGTACCTGAAACTTCCGTCATGCATTTAAAACCGCGCATTTCCGTTATCGGCGTAGGCGGCGGCGGCGGAAACGCCGTTAACAACATGATTGCACAGCAGCTTGAAGGCGTTGATTTTATTGTTGCAAATACAGATGCCCAAGCTTTGGCAAATTCATCTGCGGCCAGAAAGATTCAATTAGGACTGGAAACAACCCAGGGGCTCGGTGCAGGCGCACGTCCCGAAGTCGGCAAAGCCGCTGCTGAAGAAGCTGCCGCAGAAATTGAAAAAGAGCTTGAAGGCGCCAATATGGTCTTTATTACGGCCGGCATGGGCGGCGGAACGGGATCAGGCGCAGCTCCGGTTGTGGCCCGTTTGGCAAAAGCAAAAGGAATTTTGACGGTCGGCGTTGTTACAAAACCGTTCCAGTTTGAGGGGCGCAAAAGAATGGACACTGCCGAATCGGCTGTTGAAGAATTTACTTCTGCCGTGGACAGCATCATTATCATCCCCAATCAAAACCTTTTCAGAATAGCCGATAAAAAGACAACACTTGCCGATGCATTTGTTATGGCAGACAATGTGTTGTATGCCGGGGTTCGCTCGATTACCGATTTGATGATGATGCCCGGATTAATCAACCTTGATTTTGCAGATATAAAATCCATTATGGAAGACAAAGGCAAGGCCATTATGGGAACAGGCGAGGCCGAAGGTGAAGACCGCGCGATTAAAGCCGCAGAGCAAGCTTTAAGCAATCCGCTTCTTGACGATTGTTCTATGCAGGGTGCCAAAGGCGTCCTTATCAACATCACCGGCGGCATGGATATCACCTTATTTGAAATTGACGAAGCTGCCAGCCGCATTAAAGAAGAAGTAGACGAAGACGCCAATATTATCTTTGGTTCAAGCTTTGACGAAAGCCTGGCCGGGAAGATTCGCGTTTCTATTGTCGCCACGGGAATCGGCAATGCCGCTGCACAGCCTAAAGCGCCCAAAATAACGCCCAGCTATGTTGAAAAAAACATCATTCCCGAAGTTATAAAAACAGAAGTGCCGACGCCTGAAACAGATTCTAACCTGGAAAAATTCTCGGCGCTGAAAGAAAAAGAAAATGACGTTCAGGTCGAAGAAGTGGCAGAAATCATTGAAACATCCCCTATCGTATCTTTGAAACAAGAAGAAAACATTGTGAGCGAATCGGCTGTCCAGGAAAGCTTTGACGATTATGACGATGAAGCCGAAGCTTCAGAAACACTAAACGGCATGCCCAAAGCTTCCTCTTTGTTTAAGGCTATTATCAACAAAACAGAAGACTTGGCAGCCAACGCCGAATTAAACAGCCTGCTTTCAACCAATGAAAACGTGTTTACGCCTAAAAGCTCGCTGAAAGTTATTGAAGAAGAACCGGAACTGTTTCCCAACCACAACCCCGAAATTTTTGCCCCGAAGAGGGAAGAACCTGAAGAACGCCTGATTGTCAACGATGAGGATGAAGAATATACGCCGACACTCATTGAACGCGTTACCGGTTTTTCCATTGCCAAGCGCAACCGCAAAAAACAAAAAGAAATGGAACGGGCGCAAGAACCGGTTTCAACAGGATACGGCGCTGCGCCGGACTACCAGCCGGAAGATAAGATTAACTTGGAGATTCCCTCTTTCCTGCGCCGGAAATAGCTTTTGTTATAAACCAAATAAAGCCGCCTGATTTTTCAGCGGCTTTTATTTTGCGCAACAAAAAACCTTCTGCAATGCAGAAGGTTTAATTGGTAGGGGTAGTCAGACTCGAACTGACACGGCCTGAGGCCACAAGATTTTGAGTCTAGCGCGTCTACCAGTTCCGCCATACCCCCATCGGTCTTGTGTGTGAATAGATAATATATTTAATTTGTCTCGTCAACTATTTTTTTATATATTAAGCAAAGATATTTTATTTTTGAGGATAAGTTTATGAAAATCTTGGTATTAGGGGGCGCCGGATATATCGGCAGCCATGTGGTTAAAGATTTGCTGGCCAATCATATGGAAGTTGTTGTCTATGACGACTTGTCAACGGGTTCGCAGCAGAATCTGTTTGAAAAAGCTGAATTTATCAAAGGGAGCATTTTGGATTATCCAGCCCTGCTCTCAGCCATGAAGAAAAATATTGACGCGGTTATTTTGCTGGCCGGGAAAAAAGCGGTCGGAGAATCTATGGAGAATCCGGAAAAATATGCTCTTAACAACCTCAGCGGCAATATCAATGTTTTAAACGCGATGGCAGAATCCGGCATCAAAAAGATTGTTTTTTCATCTTCCGCCGCGGTTTACGGCACGCCGCAATATCTTCCCCTTGATGAAAACCATCCGCTTAACCCGATGAGCTTTTACGGCTTTACCAAAGCAGAGATGGAAAAATATATGCAGTGGTATGACAAGCTTAAAGGGATAAAGTTTGTATCCCTGCGCTATTTCAATGCCGTGGGATATGACGAAGAAGGTTCTATCCGCGGCTTGGAACAAAATCCCCAAAACCTTTTGCCGATTGTTATGGAAGCCATTTCAGGAAAAAGAAACAGCATGTCTGTGTTTGGAAATGATTATGACACAAGGGATGGAACATGCATCCGCGACTACATCCACGTTTCCGACTTGGCCGATGCACATACAAAAGCTCTGCTCTATCTGGATAAAAATGAACAAAGCCTGGTGTTAAACCTCGGCACGGAAACAGGCATCAGCGTTTTGGAAATCATCAAAGAAACAGAAAGGCTGACAGGGAAAACGGTTCCTTATAAAATTGCGCCAAGGCGCCCCGGCGATCCAGCCATTGTTACGGCATCTGCAAAAAAAGCCTTTGACGCTTTAGGCTGGAAAGCTACTCACAGCGGTTTGGAAAATATTATCTTATCAACCTGGCGGCTTTATCAATAAGCCGCTTATTTTTCATTTTTGAATGTCAAATAAACATATTTGCTTAACGGGGAAGGTTTTACAACCACAATGCTGAAAGCGGCTTTTCCGTTGCCATCCAGCCGTGCGACCGGAGGTTCGGCGTATTGGACATGGAGCGAACGCGCCTCCTTGTCCAAAAGCTCCAAACGGATATCCGGCACATTAATCGCTTTTCCGGTGGTATTGGCAATAAAGCCTTTGATTTCCGTCTTGCTTACATAATCATCTTCAAATTCCCGGCGGGTGATATTTTGAAATTCCAGCCCTTCTCCCGGAATGACGGATTGGATGCCCAACGGCGCATAGATTTTTTCCATGAAGGGGGCTTTTCTGGTTATGTCATAACGGAAATAATAAAGCAAAAGCAGCAGCGTTATTAAAACCAGGCTCAGGACGAAACGCCGAAATGCCTTATTCTGCAACCCCAAGACATGTTTCAGTTTCAGCCCGGCAACCTTGGCTTTTGACATTTTTTGCTCTTGTTGGAACAGTTCTTCCGTTTGCTCGGAAAGCCGGCGGAAAATATCTTGCACTTCATCTTTTTTTTGCGGTTGTTCGGGCGCCGGCGCCGCGGCGGCAGCCTCCCCTTCGCCTTTACGGCCTGTTTCTCCGGCAGGAGCATCAACTTCCGCAGCAAGATTTTCTTTAGGCGCGCCCGCCTTTTCCGGTTCAGGTTCGCGGACAACCGGCTGCGGCTTTTCCTGAAGGTCTTCCGGAAAACAAACAAAAACATCGCCGCATTTTGTGCAGCGGACTTTCTTCCCCTGCGGGGGAATAAGCGCGGGATCGATTTCATAAACAGCAGAACATTTCCGGCAGATAATACGCATTTGTTTTTTCCTTTTTTACACCTTGCTTTTAATATAAGAGCAAAGATGTTCTGAATCAAAGAAAAAAAATGTTTTATTAAAAGAATTATTGCTATATCCTAGGCAGGTGAAAAGGTAAGAATCGGAGAGTTATAAAAGTGGCTGTCAAAAGCATACATGCGGAAAGCAACGCCCCGGTCATTGAGATGCAAAATGTCGGCATCCGCTATGACAAAGGGCCGGAAATTTTAAAAGACATCAAGCTTTCGCTTAAAAAAGGCTCATTTCATTTTTTGACGGGCAAAAGCGGCGCCGGCAAAACGTCTTTGCTGAGCATGATGTATCTGGCTCAAAAGCCCAGCCGCGGGATTGTCAATGTTTTTGGCAGAAATATTAATTTTGCAAAAAGGGACAGCCTGGCCATGCTGCGCCGCAAAATCGGCGTGGTTTTTCAAGATTTCCGCCTGCTTGACCACCTTTCGGCCTTTGATAACGTCGCATTGCCGCTGCGGGTTTGCGGAATGGATGAAAAAGAAGTGCGCAAACGGGTTTACGAGCTGCTGCAATGGGTTGAACTTGACCGCCATATGCAAGCGACGCCAGCAACGCTTTCCGGCGGCGAAAAACAAAGAATCGCCATTGCCCGCGCCGTTATAAACCGTCCGGAACTCCTTTTGGCCGACGAACCTACAGGAAATGTCGACGGCGATATCGCTATCAAACTCATGAAGCTTTTCGTTGAGCTTAACAAACTCGGAACAACCGTCGTTATTGCCACGCACAGCGAAAAACTGATTTCTGATTTTTCATATCCTTGCATGCATTTGCAAAACGGCGGGCTTCACATTTATTATCCCGACGGAAAAATGGGGATGCCCAATGTCTAAGTCGCAATTTATTTCACGAAAGCAAGAGCTCCCTCTGGACGGGGACACGACCAGCCTGTTTTTGCAGGTTATCATTTCCATTACAGTTTTTATTTTTGCGATAACGCTTTCCGGCGTTTTATCAATAAATTCCATGCTGCATAATTGGAATGAGAGCATTCTCGGCTCTTTAACCGTTCAGATTATGCCGGTTAATCTGGCTGATAAAAATAAAGCCCAGGCTGAAACGCTTGCACATCAGGATAACGTTGCCGAATATTTAAAATCGGTCGCCGGCGTTGAAAATGTTTCGCCGCTTAACGAAGCGCAGCTAAAAAAACTTATCCAGCCCTGGCTCGGGGACGGCGTTAACCTGAATAACCTGCCGCTGCCAAGAATCATTGACGTGAAATTGAAACCCCAGGCTGAAATTGATTTTGAAGAATTATCGGCCGGATTGGCAAAAATATCTGACTATGCCTCTTTGGATAATCATAAACTGTGGCTCTCCAAGCTGATTAAATTTGCAGACGGCTTAAAGATGTTAGCAATGACCGTGCTCATTTTGGTGGTTATGGTTACATCCGGCGCCATTTTTTACACAACGCAAACCAGCCTCGGCCTGCATAAATATATCATAGAAATTCTGCATACCATGGGCGCCAAAGACGCTTACATCGCCCAACAATATGCCAGAAGGAATGCTTTTCTCGGTGCTGTCGGCGGCATTATCGGCATTTTATTTGCCGTGCCGGTTATTTTCCTGATTGCTTCTCTGGCCAGGCAAATCGAAGGCGGGATAATCAGCGAAGCGGCCCTGTCCCTGCCTGACTGGGGAATCATTCTCAGCCTGCCCGCTTTTTCGGCGGCAATCGCTATGACAACCGCTTATTATACTGTGAAACAAACTTTACAAAAACTGCTATGAAGAAATTATTTTACATCGTAACCTTAATTGTTTTTGCTGCCTGGGCTGCCGGATATTGCTGGTTTAACTACCATATTTTTCATTATCAGGCTGACAGCACCCAAAAGACAGACGCCATTATCGTTTTAACAGGGGGGCGGAACCGCATTGCAGAAGGCGCCAAGCTGTTAAAAAGAGGGTTAGCCCAAAAGTTGTTTATTTCCGGGGTGGATGAAAATAGTTCGCTTCAGGCGATTGAAAAAATAAACGATTTGGATTTTGAAAAAAAACAACAGGTTTACATCGGAAAAAAGGCTATGGACACGGTTGGCAACGCTAACGAAGCCAAAGAATGGATTATGCAAAACAATATAAATTCCATCCGGCTGGTTACCTCCAACTACCATATGCCAAGGAGCCTCGCCGAGTTTCGCGCGCTTAACCCGAAGCTGACGATTATTCCGCATCCTGTTTATTCGGAGAAAGTTTCAAAAAAATGGTGGAAGAAATGGAAAACCGGAAAATTAACCGCCTCCGAATACAGCAAATTTTTATATGTCTGCCTACGCAATATTTTAACCGCAAAGGAATAGCCCTATGATTTACATCCGCTCACTCTTTTCAACAGTCTTCTTTTATGGCACGCTTCTTTTGGGCTGTGTTATAACCTCTGTTGTCGGCATTTTTTCAAGAAAAGCGACTATTCCGATGTGGAATTATTTTATTATGCCGCTATGCCTGTTTTTTTTGAGGATATTCAGCGGCATTAAAATTGAACTCAGAGGAACGCAATATATGAAGCAGGAAGGCGTGATTTATGCAATGAAGCATGAATCCGCTTTGGAAACTTATTGTATGTCAAGCTATATTACAAAGCTTGTCTTTGTCTTAAAAAAAGAACTGACTTATATTCCGATTTTTGGCTGGGCACAATATTTTTACGGCATGATTCCCGTTGACCGTTCTGCTGGCGGCGCGGCTCTTAAAAAAATGGCAAAAGCCGTCAAGAACCGGTTGGACAACGGGCGCCCGCTGATTATCTTTCCGGAAGGGACGCGCAAAAAACCCGGCGCACCGACGGCTTACAAGCCGGGACTGGCCTTCCTTTATCAGCAGCTGGACACGCCGGTTGTGCCTGTTGCAACAAATACAGGGCTTTTCTGGCCTAAAAATTCATTTTTAAAATATCCGGGAACGGTTGTTGTTGAATTTATGGAACCCATCATGCCCGGGCTGGATAAGGCTGAATTTATGAAATTGGTTGAAGAAAAGATTGAAACAAAATGCAATGAGCTTAACCAAGAAGCCATTAAGCACAGCCCCGGTGCCGCAAACCGGATGTATAAGGAATAAGAGATGCGCGGGCTCATTGGCAAATTCCGGGATTTTACAGGCGAATGCAAATTTGGCATTTTGGCCTTTATCCTTGCTTTTGTTTTGGCTTTCGGCTTTATTTCTTTAAATTTGCAACGCCGTTTTATGCTCAATCAGATTAAACAATTTGTTTTGATTCTTGAGCATAATCTCCATACAGCCGGATATGACCTTGCTTATGAGGATTTGAATTTTAGCAGCCTTTATCCTTATGCTTTGGCATCCGCCCAAAATTTTCAGATTTATAAAAAGGATGCCGCAGATTTTATTTCTTGGAAAATTGACCAGATAAAAATTAACAGCGGCTTTTTCTCGCCAAAAAAAATTACATTCGATTTCAGCGCGCCTCAAAAATTGCAAATAAAGGCTAAAGAATATTCAATTGTTCCGGGCAATTCCGCGATGGATTTGAATTTTGACGCAAATGGCTTAAACAGCATTATTCTGGAGGCGGAAAATATTTACATAAAAGATTTTGCGGAGATTAAAGATTTCAGTTTTGGCGCCCGCAAAACCATGCCTCAGGCTATTTACGAATCGTCTCCTTTTTTTGATGGGCATTTGCGCATTCATCATGTTAAGCTCAACGGGCTTTTAGATTATCCGCTTGGACAGGACATCAAGAATATAGCTCTTGATACGGTTCTGTCCGGGGTTATCCCTTATCGCCAAGATTTTGCCGACAGCCTGGATCAATGGCTAAAGGTCGGCGGGCATATTGACATACGCCGTTTTTTAATCAATTGGCACCCTTTGCTTCTTATCGCCAGAGGCGAACTTTTATTTAATGAAAAATTTGCGCCTAACCTGCGCCTGACGGCTTCCGCAAGAGGGCTTTTGGAACTTCTGACCCAATTGCAGGATAAAAAGCTTATTGACGGGAAAGGCGCTTTTGTGGCTAAGATACTTTTAGAAAACAAAGCCTTTACCATTGACGACAATGATAAGCATTTAAGCGTTGTTACGCCGATTGACTGGAGAGACGGCACGCTTTCTGTTGAAAAAATCACGATTTTAAAAAATTAAAATTTGGGGCAAAGCAAAAAAACTTTTGCCAAACCATACAAGCGCTCATCCAAAACTTCAAAATTTTGCGGAATGTCCAGCTTTTCAGATTTTTCGACCTCCACAACGCAAAGCGTATCCGGCTTTAACCAGTTTTTTTCCTGCAAATTTTGAAGAGCCGGGAGAGTTAAATTCTTATTATACGGCGCATCCATAAAGATAACATCATAAGGTTCCTTGGCGGGAGGAAGCTGGCGCGCATCCCCCTTTATTTGCTTTATCTTGTTCCTTTCATTCGGAAATAATGCTATATTTTTCGCTGCGGAACTTAAATCCAAATCAACCAGGCAGATTTCCGGCGCCCCCCGGGACAGAGCCTCAAGCCCCAAAGCCCCGCTGCCGCAGAAAATATCTGCCACGCGGCATTTGTTCCAGTTCAGGCGGGATGACAAAATGTTAAAGACGGCCTCTTTTGCCCGGTCTGCTGTCGGACGAACATGTTCTCCCAATGGCGAAAAAAGTTTTTTTCCCCGATAAATGCCGCTTACAATCCTCATAAGGCAAAACCGCTTCCAAGCTGTTCTTTTAAAACCTTTTGAGGAACTTCCCGAACTTCGCCTTTCTTTAGGCTGCCCAGTTGAAACGGTCCGTAAGACAAGCGGATAAGCCTTGCAACATCCAAGCCGATAGCCGCCATAATTTTGCGGATTTCCCTGTTTTTTCCCTCATGCAAGGTTACGCTCAGCCAGCTATTTGTCCCTTGGCGGCTTTCAACCTCTGCTTTGACAGCGCCATAAGAAACGCCGTCTACTTTTATCCCTTTTTGCAGGGAGGCTAATTTCGCCTCATCCACATTTCCATGGACTTTTACTTTATATCTTCTGCTCCAGCCATTCGCGGGAAGTTCGAGCTTTCTGGATAATTCGCCATTGTTGGTTAACAGCAGCAGCCCTTCGGAATTCAAATCCAGGCGCCCGACAGATACCACTCTGGGCATTTCTTCCGGCAGATTGTCAAAAACGGTTGGACGGTCCTGCGTATCCTTATGCGTCGTAATTACGCCGACCGGCTTATAATACAGCCAAAGCCGGGTATTTTGAATTTCCGGAAGCTTTTCCCCGTCAAATAAAATCTTCTCTGTGCCCTCAACATTAAAGGCCGGCGTATCAATAACCGCTCCGTTCACGGTAATGCGCTTTTGCCGGATATATTCCTCAGCCTGGCGGCGGGAACCTATTCCGCTGCGCGCTAAAAACTTGGCTAATCTTTCACTCATTTTTCACTCTTTCTTTTTTAGATTTTTTATATCATAATATAAATAAAGGAAAATATAAAGATGATTTCTAATATTTATATGCAACGCGCTTTTGAACTGGCTCAAAAAGCAGCTGATGAAGACGAAGTTCCAATCGGCGCCGTTATCGTCAATCCGCAAAATGGCGAAATTATTGCCGAAGCTTATAATTTGAGCACACACCGCGCAGCAACGACCGCCCATGCCGAAATGCTCGCCATTGAGAAAGCCTGCAGCAAAACCGGCTCGAACCGCCTGCGCGGCATGGATATGTATGTTACGCTGGAACCCTGCACAATGTGCGCTGCAGCCATATCTTTTGCCAGGATTGAAAATTTATTTATTGGCGCCATCGATGAAAAAGGCGGCGCTGTTGTAAGCGGCGTGAAATTTTATGAAACCCCCACATGCCATCACCGTCCCAAAGTCCATTTAGAACTGGCAAATGATGATTGCAGCAGACTGCTTAAAGACTTTTTTAAGAAAAAGCGCCATTAGAGCTTTAAAAATTCCGCCACGGCAATTTTAATAGACGGCAGACCGAAATCCTGCGGGTTAAGCTTGGATATCTCCACCCATTCCAGCGCCGAATTCTCAGTTAAATCCAGGTGCACTTCCTTTTTTCCCAACAGATGCGCGCGGAAAAACAAATCAAGCGGACGGACATCCATGCCCGAAAACATATAGCGGTTCGGAATGGAAAATAAATAGTTGTCAACCGCGATATCTAACCCCGTCTCTTCCATGACCTCGCGAATCGCTCCTTCTTCGGCTTTTTCGCCGATTTCAACAAAGCCGCCGGGCAAATCCCATGTGCCGGTAGCAGGCTCTTTCGCCCGCTTGACAACCAAAAGCCGGTTTTGACTATCCGTGATAAAAACAGCAACGCCCGGAGATGGGCTTTTGAAATATTCAAATCCGCAATTTTTGCATTTTTTTGATGACGGCGTTTCTATGATAAATTCCGCAGAAGCGCAATGCGGGCAAAATTTAAAGTAATCTAACGGGTGCATTTTAATTTAATGCCTCTTCTTCCCAAGTCGAAAGCCCAACCTTTTTCCAGTCAAGCGGCAGTTTTTTTACAATGTTCATTGTAACATGATAAGCGGTTTTGATATTGTCCATAATCGTTTCCACCACCATGACTTCCGGAGCTTTGCGAAGCTTGTCGCGGATTTCCGGATTAATGTAATCTAAAATTATTTTCTCTTCTTCGCTGCGGACAAAAACGGCGTGGTCATTGCCGTCATAAATGATATAGGGCGACAAAGGATAATTCTTTTTGGCATCTATGAAAATATATAATGAACCAAATTCGCCTTCAGCAATCAGATAACAGCCTTCTTTCTTTACCGTGGACATTAACGGCCTCCTGCCATTTCACGCTTAACAGCGGCAATACCTTTAGAAATTTTATGATTGGCCGCGACCAAGAAGCTGTGCACTTTAGGATTTTTTTGAGCCAGCTTGCGCAAACCGACCCGCGCTTTTAAGGCAAGGCGGTTGTCTTTTGCATATTTATATGCCTTATGAATGCCATAAGCCCCAACAGCCATTGTTGCACCTCCGGCAACAAGGCCTATGCCGCCAACAACATATCCGCCGGCACTTTCAAGAAAAACCATGGCCTTGTCAAAACTGCTTTGCATTGCAACAGGGTGCTGCGCATTAACCATTGCCGTAGAAGCTTCCCAAACCTTACAAGCGGCACCAAACAGTTTTCCGCCGCCATAAACAGCTGTCAGCCCGCCAACGCCTTGCATTATTGCTGTGGCCTTAGGGTGTTTTGCCATAAATTTTGCAGCTTTTTCAAAACCTTTATCCGCTGCTCGGGATGCCCAGGCTTTAAATTTTTCAGATGATGTTTGGATGGAATGCAGTGCTGCCGTACCGTTTTTATATGTTTTCATAAATTTTCTCCGGTTATTGCTTTTAATTTATTTTAGGCTTTTAGACAAAAAATGTCAACAATAAAAGATTCCCCGCAATCATTTTCCGGCATTTTTGCACAAAAAATTCTCTTCCGGCCCAGCCGGGGAGAATATCTTTTTCGTACAATAAAGGGCGGTATTTTTCCCGCCCTTTGTTTTTTCAGCATTATTTTTTTTCGTCCGGATCGCGGAGAACATAGCCCCGCCCCCATACGGTCTCGATATAATTCTTGCCGCCGGAAGCTTTTTCCAGTTTTTTGCGCAGCTTGCAGATAAACACGTCTATAATTTTCAATTCCGGCTCATCAATCCCGCCGTATAAATGGTTCAAAAACTGGTCTTTGTTCAAAGTTGAGCCTTTGCGCAGGGATAACAATTCCATAATGCCATATTCTTTTCCTGTCAAATGCAGAGGCTTGTTTCCGACGCTGACTGTCTGCGTATCCAGGTTAACCTCGACATCTCCGGTGCGGATAATGGAATTGGAATGCCCTTTGGAACGGCGGACAACAGCCTGGATTCTCGCCAAAAGCTCTGCCCGGTCAAACGGTTTGGTCAAATAATCATCTGCGCCATAGCCCAAGCCTTTTACCTTTTTATCCGGTTCGGACAGCCCGGACAAAATCAACACCGGCGTATTAACTTTTGCCGCGCGAAGGCTTTTCAGCACTTCATAACCATTCATATCCGGCAGCATCAGGTCAAGAATGATAATGTCATAATCGTATAATTTGCCGATTTCCAGCCCGTCTTCCCCCAAATCCGTGGTATCAACAATCATGCCTTCTTTTTTGAGCATGGTTTCTATGCTTTGTGAAACGGCATAGTCATCTTCAACTAACAAAACTCTCATTTGGCGCTCTCCCAATTTGCAAAATTTAATTTATCATAACGCTTATTTTTTTATTTGTTAACTTTTTAAAGCCCCCTGTTAATAATTATTAATAAAAGCTGAAATCTAAGAAAAAAACGGTATATTAGATTTTGGGAGAAATAAGATGTCTTTGTTGTGGGATAATATTCAAAACGAAATCAACCGTCTGGACAGCACCGTTTATTACGGCAAAGTTACCGGCGTGCAGGGCTTGTTTATAGAAGCCGGCGGCATCCGCGCCGATTTGTCTATCGGCGACAAGGGCACCATTTACAGCACGGACGGGCGGAAGATTCCCTGCGAACTGGTCAGCTTCAAAGACGACAAATTGCTTTTTATGCCTTATGGCTCTCTAGACGGCATCGGCCTCGGCTGCCGCGTGGAAACAGAAAACGCCGCGCCGGTTATCTATCCCCACCCTTCTTGGCTGGGACGTATTGTTAACGCTTTTGGCGAAGCTATTGACGGGAAAGGGCCTTTGGTTAAAGGCGACAAACCCTACCTTATCAAAGCGGCACCGCCGCCGGCACAGCTCCGCGACCGGGTTTGCGGGAAAGTTGATTTGGGGGTTAAGGCCGTCAACACGTTTTTAACCATCTGCAAAGGGCAGCGCATGGGAATCTTTGCCGGCTCCGGCGTTGGAAAATCAACATTGATGTCTATGATGGCGCGGCAGAGCAATGCCGATATTTCCGTTATCGGGCTTATCGGCGAAAGAGGCCGGGAAGCGAAAGAATTTGTTGAAGATGTCTTGGGCGATGAGGGCATGAAAAAATCCGTCCTGGTTTTGGCGACATCTGACGAAAGCCCTTTAATGCGCCGCCAGGCCGCTTATGTTACGATGGCAATCGCCGAATTTTTCAGAGACCAGTCTAAAAATGTTTTGTGCATGATGGATTCCATCACGCGTTTTGCCATGGCGCAAAGGGAAATTTCTCTTTCCGTCGGCGAACCACCGGCTTCTAAAGGCTACACGCCCAGCGTTTTTGCCGAGCTTCCAAGGCTTTTGGAACGCGCCGGCCCCGGCGCCGGAACCGGAAGCATTACCGGGCTGTTTACCGTTTTGGTGGATGGCGATGACCATAACGAACCGATTGCCGATGCCGTGCGTTCAATTTTAGACGGGCATATTGTTTTAGACCGTTCCATTGCGGAAAGAAACAGATATCCGGCAATTAACATTCTGCGTTCGGTTTCCCGTACCATGCCCGACTGCGACACCAAAGAAGAATGGGAAATCGTATGCAAGGCACGACAGTACATATCCGCTTATGAAGACATGGCCGAGCTCATCCGCCTCGGCGCTTATAAAAAAGGCTCTAACAAAGATGTCGACGAGGCTATGTTTTATTATCCGAAAATTGAAAAATTCCTGTCTCAGGGGAAACAGGAAAAATTCAGCCTGGATGATTGCTACAAACAGCTTGGCGCTATTTTAGCCGAACCGTACCAGCCATAGGGATCCGCCCATGGGAAAATCTGCCCTTAAGACCCTGAACCGCGTGCAAAAACTCGCTCTCGACGAGCAGCGCAAAATATTAAACGCGCTTTTGACTAAAGAAGAACAGATTGAAGCAGATTTGCAGCGGCTTATCGGCGAGTTTGAACAGGAAAAGGAATTCGCCCGGCAAAATCCGTGCAACAGCGATTTTGGCGCTTATGCGAAAGTTTACCTGAAAAAGAAAGAAGCGCTGGAAAATTCTTTATCTGCCCTGCGTGCGGAAATTGCAAAAGTCCGCGATATTATCACTGAAATGTTTAAAGAACAGAAAACTTACGAAATCGTCGATGAAACCAGAGAAAAAAGGAAACAAAAAGAATTTGAATTAGCCGAACAGAAGCTCCTTGATGAAATCGGAACCAATGCTTATATCAAAAAGCATGATAAACCCAAAACATAAAGGAGAAAGATATGTTTGAAATGATTGCCCTGCCTTATAACCCCGCAGAGCTTGCTCCATATATGAGCGAAGAGACGCTGAATTACCATTATGGCAAACACTATAAAACCTATGTGGAAAATTTAAATAATCTTATCAAAGGCACTGAATTTGAAAACATGACTTTGGAAGAAATCATCCACCGCACGGTTGGCAAAGAGGAATACACGGCCATATTCAACAATGCCGCACAAGCCTGGAACCACCAGTTCTTTTTTGAACATCTGCAGGCAAACGGCGGCGAACCCGGACCTGAAATGCAAATACGCATTGCCAAGCAATTCGGCTCTTATCAGGATTTTCTCAAGGAATTTAAACAAAACGCGCTATCCCAATTCGGCAGCGGCTGGGCCTGGCTTGCAGAAGACCCCAGCGGCAAGCTGCTGGTGCTCAAAACGCCTAATGCCGACACACCTTTGGCACATGGCTACAAACCTTTAATGACAGTTGATGTCTGGGAACACGCCTATTATCTGGACTACCAAAACCGGCGCGGCGATTTTGTCGATGCCGTTACCAACCATCTTTGGAAATGGCAATAGCTTCCGACCTCCTGCAAAAACAGGAGGTTTTCTTTTGCTTTTTTATGCACTTCCCTTCGTAAAATTTTGTGATTTAATTGAAAAGAGCGCTTGTTTTTGATGCCGTTTAAGTGTTAAAATCAGGCAGTTTATGTTGATATTCGAAGGAAAAAAGAATGAGCAAAATTGCTGTAGCCGGCGCTCAAAACAGTATCGGGCGCGAGATTTTGAATTTTTTGGAAGAAAACGCCTACCCGGCCGATGATATCTATGCTTTGGAACCGAAAGCCCCTCTCGGCACAATGATTTCTTACGGCGAGGATGAAGATTTGGATGTTTTCAACCTTGAGGATTTTGATTTTTCAAAAGTTGATATTGCAATTTTTGCCACATCCGCGGAAATTTCAAAAAAATTTGTTCCTGCGGCTTTAGCCAAGAACGTTAAAGCGATTGACTGCTCTCCGGCCTATTTGTCTGAAAGCAGTGTGCCGATGATTATTTCAGGGCTCAATGACGCGCAGGTTTCCCAAGCGGAAAAAGGGCTGGTTATGGTGCCAAGCGCCGCCGTTTGCCAAATTTTGCGCCCGCTTTCTAAAATAATTGGCAAATTTGGTTTAAAAAGGCTGGTCGTTTCCACCTATTCATCAACTTCCGTCTATGGCAAGGAAGCAATGGACGAACTGTTTAACCAGACGCGCAAAATTTTTATGAATGACACATTAGCCAATGACCAGCACTTCTTTCACAAGCAAATTGCTTTTAACGTCATCCCCCAGGTCGAAGATTTTATTGGAGACGAAACAGGATGCGAATGGGCAATTAATGCCGAAGTCAAAAAAATCGCCGGCGCGGAAATCAAAGTCCATGCAAATTGCGCGGTTATTCCCGCTTTTATCGGCTGCGGCGCTTTTGTCAATGCCGAGTGCCTGGAAGAAACGGATGTTGACGACGTCTTAAAAGAAATGAAATCGACCAAAGGGGTTACGATCTTTGACAAGCATGTTGACGGCGGCTATGTTACCCTGACAGACGTACAGGGAGAAAACAACATTTATGTCAGCCGTTTGCGCCAAGACACCTCTGTAGACAACGGATTCAGCTTCTGGTCCGTAGCCGACAACCTGCGCGCCGGCGTTGCGCAAAACGCTTTTGAAGTAATGAAACTGTTAATTAAATAAGGATGTATCCATGCGGCATTTATGGCTGGGAATTTTCTCAATTTTCTTTTTCTGCGGCAATGTTTCAGCAGCGCCTGCACTTCCGGCGGCTCCCGCGCAGGAGGTCGTTATCAGCGAACCGGATATTAGTTTCACTGCGCTCAATAAAAAATATAACCGTACGGAAACTTTATTAAAGAACGGAAAAATCAGCGCATCTGAAATGTCTGAAATCATTCAGGATGTGGAGAATAAACGCCGCGAAATCTTGGCAGCAAAATCATATTATGAAAAAGAAGTATCTTCTGCCGAGAGAAAATTGGAAGCTTTGGGCGATGCGCCCGAAAACGGCATTAACGAATTAAGCCAAATCACGCAAAAGCGCAAAGAATTCAGCGCAGTTATCGCCAAGCAAAAAGCGCAAGTTGCCGAAGCTAATTTATTGCTGACGCGGTTGGAAGATATCGAATCATTGGTAATTAATATCCATAACAAAGCCCTTTGGGGAACTCTGCTGCAAAGGGAATCATCGCTTATTTACCCTTCCAATTTTTTAACGGCGTCAAAATTATTTATTGATTTCCTTTACGCGACAATCCATTCGCCCATTGACTGGTATCAGGATTTGAGCGATCAGGACAAGACCTTTGTCAAATCAACCTCGCTGCCGGTTATTATCGGTTTTGTTTTGGCTTTATGGCTCGGGTTTTATTTGCGCATTTTGATTATGCGCCATTTTGGCTACCGTAAGGATATTGAACACCCACGTTACGGGCGCAAAGTTTTTGCCGCGATTTGCACCGCCATTGCTTATGGCGTTATTCCGGCGGTTACGATTGGCGGGCTTCTTCTCTGGATGATTAGCCATCAGGCTTTGACGCAAGGCTATTTCAGCGTTGTTATCAACAGCTTCCTTTATTATGCCCTTATTATCATTTTGGGCAGAGCTTTGGTGAGGGTTACTTTTACGCCTTATAACGAGCGCTGGCGTTTGATTAACATTTCTACGGAAAAGGCAAAAAGCCTGGTCGATGCATTATATTTCAGCGTGGAAAGCATCGGGGTTGCCGCCTATTTAATCCATATTTCTACCTATACGGATTATCCGGCAGAACTCACATCTTTGCTGACGGCCATCAGCTGTGCGATTAAAGCTTTCTGCATTGGGCTGATTGTCAAACGCTGGCTGTGGGAAGGCGTGGATGACGATTTTGACGAAGAAGCCGAAGAAGATGACCCGCAGACAGACAAGGCATTTAGGATAACTTTCGGAATTTCTTTGTTTACCTTGGTAATTTTCGCCTTATCCCTTTTTGGATATCCGATGCTTTCGTCTTTTATCCTCGGGCGGTTTATCGCAAGTTTCCTGTTTATTGGCGTTATACTGATTTTCAGAAAAGGGTTGAGTGATATTTTACAACGTTTGCTGCTCATGCGCTTTTGGGTTAAGACCTTCAGGATGCGCCGCAAAATCATTTCCAAAATAAATTTTTGGCTTTCTTTAGTTATTGACCCGTTGATTATTGTTGCATCGCTTTTTGCTTTATTGGCCTTATGGGGCGTTCCGACAGAAATCCTCCGCCAGATAATGCTGAAAATCCTTTTTGGATTCATGGTTGGCGGCGTTAAAATTTCATTTATCGCAATTGTCCTGGGCGTTTTTGTCTTTATGATCGGTATCAGCGTTGTTAAAGCCATAAAAAACAAATTGGCCGCAAACATTTTAGACAAGATGGATATCGACGAAGGGATTAAACATTCTCTGGAAGCCGGTTTTGGTTCGGTCGGCTATCTGCTGGCGGCGCTTCTTGCCATTGCCGTCATGGGCGGAAACCTCAGCAGCGTTGCATTAATCGCCGGTGCGCTTTCCGTTGGTATCGGTATGGGCTTGCAGAATATTGTTAATAATTTTGTATCCGGCATTATCCTTTTGTTTGAACGCCCGGTCAAAGTCGGCGACTGGGTTATTATCGACGGGCAGGAAGGCGTTATTAAACAAATTAATATCCGTGCGACAGAACTTGAAACTTTTCAAAAGGCCAGCGTTTTAATTCCTAATGCCAGCCTCTTGTCAAATAAGGTTACAAACCTGACCCACGGAAGAAATATGGCACGTGTTGCCTTGCCTGTCGGCGTTTCTTATGATGCCGACCCGGAAAGGGTTAAGGAAATTCTTTTAGAGGCCGCCGCGGAAAATAAAAAGACGCTTAAAAAGCCTGCGCCTTATGTTGTTTTCAAAGATTTCGGCGACAGCGCTTTGATTTTTGAATTGCGTTGCTATGCCAATAATATTTGGAGCGGATGGGACATTCCCAGCGAGTTGCGCTATGATGTGTTAAAGCGTTTCCGCGCCGAAGGCATAGAAATCCCATTCCCGCAAAGGACTGTTCAAATTCAGAATCTTCCTTCCCAATCGCCAACACCAAAGAAGCAGAAAAAAAATGGCTAAAACTTTTCGTTTTGTTTCTTATGAATTTGATGAAAAAGAATCGGAAATTCGTCTGAATTACGCTTTTGACGAACAAATTCAAATGCAGGAAAAAATTATTTTTCATAATGCAAAAAAAGAGTTTTTTGCAGATGAAAAAAAAGCAATTTCCCAAATCGGCTTCTTTTTGCACATTGCTTGCGGCATCAGCTATTATAAAGCTTTGCTGCCACCTGAAATTAAGCTGGAAAGCGGAATGCTCAACAAAGAACAGGCAGCCTTTTTTGAAACATTTTACCTCAAGGGGCTCGGTGAATTTGCCTGGCGCAACCAGTTAAACCTCAATGGAAAAATAAAATTTCCGTTTGCCCGGCAAGGAAGCTTTGAGCAGCCTTCGGAACTCGCCTTGCCCTGCCGAATCGCCATTCCGGTAGGCGGCGGAAAAGATTCTAACGTGGTTATCGAATCGCTAAAAAAGACAGGACAGGATTTGGTTGCGATTGCGCAGGGGCGCCCGCGTCCGATTAAAGAATCCATAGAAGCTTCCGGGCTGCCGGATATTGACTTCACCCGCATTATCAGCCCGCAGCTGTTAGAGCTGAATAAGCTTCCCGGCACATATAACGGCCATGTGCCTATCAGCGGCATTTACGCTTTTTGCCTGGCTTTAGCGGCAGTTTTATATGGCTATAGCCGGGTTGCCATGGGAAACGAGCGTTCCGCCAATGTCGGAAACCTCATCAGGGACGATAATTTTGAAGTGAACCACCAATGGAGCAAATCTTTGGCGTTTGAAGAAATGTTCGGCGAATTTAACCATAAATATATGTTAAAAAACTTTTCTTATTTTTCGCTTTTACGCCCGTTGTCAGAATTGGATATTGCTTCGCGTTTTGCAAAATTAACACAATATCACAAAGTTTTTACCAGCTGCAACAAAGCCTTCAAAATTGATAAAGACAAGAGGCTGGACAGATGGTGCGGCGATTGCGACAAATGCCGCTTTGTTTTTTTGGCTTTGGCGCCTTTTATGGATAAACGGCAGCTTATTGAAGCCGTGGGGCACAACCTCCTGGACGATGCCTCCCAAGAAGACGGTTTTCGCGAATTATTGGGTTTGCTTAACCACAAGCCTTTTGAATGTGTCGGCGAGACGGAAGAATGCTGCGTGGCTCTGGACATGATTGCCAATAAGCCGGAATGGCAAAATGACACACTTGTTAAAAAACTTTACCCTGATGTTTTGGCAAAGCATGGGCAAAACCAATTGAAGCTTTGGCATGAAAAAGCTTTTGCGCCTTCTTGCAAACATCACATTCCCGATGACTTGAAAGATTGTATCTTATGCAGCTGAAAGATTTAGAAAATAAAAATATCGGCGTTTGGGGGCTGGGCAATGAAGGCGAAGCCCTCGTTCGCTTTTTGCGCGCCCAATACCCGGATATCCGGCTTAAGATTTTTGAAAATGACGCCGCCGTCCAGCTTGACGGTTTAGATATTATCATAAAATCCCCCGGCGTAAGCATTTACAAGCCTTTGTTGAGCGATGCCAAAAGGCAAGGCATTAAATTCACATCCGGAACAGATTTGTTTTTTAATGAAATCCGGGCAAGGCATCCCCATTGTAAAATTATCGGGGTTAGCGGTTCCAAGGGAAAATCAACAACATCGAGCCTTCTATACCAAGCCCTTTCCCATCTTAAGCAACGGGTTGGGTTTGGTGGAAATATCGGTAAGCCGCTCATCGAACTTCTTAATGAAGAATATGATTATATTGTTGCCGAGGTCTCGAGTTATCAGGCGGCAGATTTAACGGCTTCGCCGCATATCATTCTTTTTACAAATCTCTTTCCCGAGCATATTGACTGGCATTTAAGCCATGAAAACTACTACAGGGACAAAATCCACCTGATAGCCAATCAAAAACCTGGAGATATCGCATTTGTCAATGACCGTTGTGAAAAACTGAAAAAATATGTTGGCACCTACCCTTCTTTAACGAAAAGCTTTTATAATATTTCAGAAGGATTTCACGCGGAGGGCAGAGAATTATATTATGGCGGGCAAAAGATTTTGGACATATCCGAAACCAAACTGAACGGATATCATAACCTTGACAATATGGCCGGCGTTTTATCGGTTATTGGTTATCTCGGCTTTGACATTCAAACAGCACTTGAAGCGCTTAAAGATTTTTCCGCGCTGCCCCACCGCTTGCAAAAGTTTTATTCTTTTCATGGAACAGATTTTATCAATGACAGCATTTCCACGGCTCCGGAAACGGCTCTTGCCGCAATGAAATCTTTTGACGAGGATATGCTGATTGTTCTCGGCGGTTATGACCGGCAGCAGGATTATTCTGAACTTGCCGGCTATATTGCGCAGAACCCCAAGGTTAAAGCAGCCGTTACCCTTTTTCAGACCGGGCCGCGCATTGCTAAAACGCTTCGGGAAAAGGTTGTCCGCAAAGATTTTTGCCTTTGCTGCGTGCAAAATTTAACGGAAGCCGTCTCTGTTATTTATCAAAAAATTAAAGATTGCGGCATTAAATTGGTTTTATTCTCACCGGCAGCGCCAAGTTATGACTCTTACCAGCATTTTACCGAACGCGGCGATGATTTTATGAAACAGGTTATTCATCAAGGGAAAGAAGGAAAACATGCAGCTTAAAGATTTAAAAAACAAAAAAACGGCGCTATGGGGGTTAGGCAAAGAGGGAGAAGCCTGCAAAAACTTTCTTGTTCGGCATGGCCTGGTTCAGGAGCTAACCATTTTTGAAAAAGACGAAGACGTCAACTTGGAAGGAATTGAAGTTCTGATTAAGTCTCCCGGCGTGAGCCTTTATAAAGATGAAATCGTTCAATTCAAATCCCGCGGCGGCAAAGTTACCTCTTCTTCCGATTTGTTTTTTTCGGAAATGCGCGCAAACCATCCGAATAAAAAAATAATTGCAATTTCCGGTTCTAAAGGAAAGTCCACCAGTGTGAGCATTCTTGCCCATATGCTGAAAAACCTTGGCTGCAAAACCGCCCTGGGCGGCAATATCGGCAAGCCGTTAATTGAATTGCTTGATGAGGATTTCGATTTTGCCGTTTGCGAAGTTTCCAGCTATCAAGCGTCTGACTTAAGCGCTTCCCCGCATATCGCCATGTTTACAAACCTTTATTATGTCCATTCGGATTGGCATCATGGGCATGAACAATATTGCAAAGACAAGCTGCATCTTGTCGCCAATCAAAAACCCGGAGACGTATTTTTCATTAATGCCAAGAATCCGCAATCTTTGGAATATACGCAGGAGATGTCTGCCGGCAAACAATTTTATAATCAGCCTGAAAATTTTCATGCCGAAGGCAAAACCCTTTACTTCCAAAAGACGCCCCTGCTCTCCATGGCAGATTTGAAGCTAAGCGGTGATCATAACCTGGATAATCTGGCCGGCGTTTTTTCAATTTTAAAATGTCTCGGCATTGATATTTTCAAAGCGGCCGAAGCGGCAAAAAGCTTTGAACCTTTGCCTCACCGCCTGCAAAAAGTCCGCATTCTTAACGGCGTTGCATTTATTAATGACAGCATTTCCACAGCCCCGGAAGCGGCTATCGGCGGAATGAAAAGCTTTGATGGCAATATCGCCATTATCTCCGGCGGACAGGATAACCAACAGGATTATACGGATTACGCAGAGTACATCAACCAAAATGCCAAGATTAAAATGGCGGTAACCTTATTTCAAACCGGACCTAAAATTGCTTCGGTGCTCCGCCGGCATGTTACGAGAAACGATTTTGAGCTTTCTGAAGCTGAGAGTCTTCAACAGGCCGTTCAAACGGCTTATAACAAACTGAAAAGCCTTGGCGGCGGGATTGTTTTATTCTCTCCGACATCGCCCAGTTTTGGTTTTTATAAAAATTTTATGGAACGCGGACAAGATTTTATTGACATTGTCAATAAACTGTCTTAATTAAGTATTTGCCGTGCCGGTTTAGCTCAGTTGGTAGAGCAACGCATTCGTAATGCGTGGGTCGGTAGTTCGAGTCTACTAACCGGCACCACTTGCAGCGCAAGGGGCGTGAATTTGCTGTTGCGCTCAACTCCGTTTCGCAATCCCTGCTTTTTGACAACTCTACACCTAAAAATCTATATTTATTTTTCAGCGCAAGGGGTGTAAGCTTTATTGTTACCCTGGCAAACTTGTATAATTTTTATAAAGTGCAAATATAAAATTCACATGGACAAAGTGCCGTTTCTTCGTTACATTGGCGTTATGAAACAATCAAAACTTCTTTTAGAATGGTATAAAAATTTTGGGCGGGATTTGCCTTGGCGGGTTAAAGGCGGTGCGCATCCCGATCCTTATGTCATTTTGGTTTCGGAATTTATGCTGCAGCAGACAACCGTCAAAACCGTCATCCCTTATTTTGCACGTTTTATGCGCCGGTTTCCAACATTGCAAGATTTAGCCGCCGCCGATATAGAAGATGTTTATCTCTTTTGGCAGGGGCTTGGCTATTACACCCGCGCAAAATCCCTGCATGCCACGGCGCAGATGATTATGGAACGAGGCTCGTTTCCGCAGGACAGAAAAGGCGTCTTAAAATTAAAAGGTATCGGCAATTATACGGCTTCAAGTTTTTTGGCTCTGGCATTTAATTTGCCGGAAACCGTCATTGACGGAAATGTTATCCGGGTCATTTGCCGCTTATATAACCTAACATCTCCCATTGATGAAATTATGCCCATTATCCAAGATAAAGCAACGGCTTTAACGGACAAAGAGAATCCCGCTGATTATGCCTCTGCAATTATGGATTTAGGCGCAATGATTTGCACGCCTAAAAACCCGCAATGCCTGCTTTGTCCCTGGAAAAGCTTTTGCAAAAGCAAAGATTTGCCGCATCTTGAATCAATCCCGCAAAAAAGCAAACCAGAGAAAAAAGCTAAAAATGCTTTTGTTTACCTTATTATTAATTCTAATGGCGAATTATTTATCCGCAAAAGGTCTGAAAAAGGCTTGCTTTCCGGATTATACGAATTTCCCTGGTCCGAGACGCCGCCGGAATTTGCCCAAGGCGCAAAAGATACCGGACTTGAAGTCTCACATATATTTACCCATATCAAATTAAATCTGAAAATTCAGGCCTTATATTTAGATGATGTTCAAACCGACGGATTTTTTGCAAAACCGGATGATTTTAAAAATTACCCATTTTCAACATTAATGTCCAAAGTGTATAAAGCTTACGCCCGTCCAGAGCGTGGTGATAAATGAATTAAATCTATGCCTAATTCATCCATTGCCTTTTGCCACTTTTCTTCATCCTTTGTTCGAAAAATCAATTCTCTGCCCGGATTTGCCACCATCCAGCAATTGTTAACAATCTCTTGTTCCAACTGCCCGGGCTGCCAGCTGGCATAGCCTAATGCAATCAGGTTATCCTGCGGGCCGCTGCCGCAAGCAATATCATTAAGAATGTCTAAGGAGGATGAAACAGCCATTTCATTATCAATTACAACCGTGTCGCCTTTGATATAATCCGTGCTGTGCAAAACAAAGCCCCTGACCTTTTCTAACGGGCCGCCCCGATACAGGTTTATGTTGCAGCTGCGCACCGGCAGCCTGGCCGCTAAATCGGCAAATGAGAAATCTTGTATTTTTTGGTTAATCACAAAACCCATCGCGCCGCTTTGGCTGTGCGAGCATAAATAAATTACAGTTCCCGCAAAATTTTCATCTTGCATATCCGGCATGGCTATCAGACATTTTCCGGATAAATACCTCTCCTCAAACATCATAATTTTTACCTTCTATAATTCCATTCTACTCTTGTATTATAGCATAAATTCAGTTATTTTAAAATATAGTTTTTAAACAACCGATAAAATAAATGAAAAAATTTTTTATATCTTTGTTTTTTTCTTGCATTCTGCTGAACATGCCGGTTTCCTTTGCAGAAGAGACTGGACGTGTTATCGAGGCGTTTGTTTCTGCAGAAGACGAGGCCAATGAAGAAATTCCCTGGAACCAAGGCAAAGAATCTCTCCCGGATGCCGTTGTCCGAACCGGAAAAGATATTTTGAACATGTATAAATATTTTGACGAGCAATTTCCCGGGGAAGCCCTCATGGAGGATTTCAGCGATGAAGTTGCCGCCAGATATCCTCAACTTTCGCAAAAAGAAGTGCGGGAAAGGGAACAAAATATCCGCCTGATTTTGGGCTGGTACCGCAACGGCAAAAAGTTCTATGAAGATATAAAAAGCAAACTGCTCGTGCCCAATGACCCGCCGCTGATTGTCGAGGATAAAGACTATGATGACGGCTCTGTTCCGGCATATGTCGAAAGCGGCACGGATGACGCCCTTATTATCGAGGACTTCAAAAAAGTCATTTCTTATGGAAATGACCCTAAAGATTTCAGGGCAAACCAAGCCCGTTTTTCAAAGAAATTTGAAAAAGAACAAGCTCATAATCCTTTATTCAAGCTCTGCAATATGTTTTCAAAACTAGAATTTGCCAAACTTCTTGATTATGGAAGCAGCGAACCCAACCCGTTTACCGGAAACACCGGGCTGGGCACTTGGGCGAGCGACGGACCGGTTTCCGCGCGTCTGGTTTCGGCTTATACCACGCCTGATAAAAACGGAACCTTGATGGGCGCCATACAATTTAACCTGAAAAAAGGCAATTTTTTACTTTCTCAAAAAAACTCAAAATATCCGGCTTTGGAAATTAATTTCGATGGCTCTGAAAACCTTAAATCATACCGGTTGTATCAACTTTTGCCCCAACGGATGAACAAATTAAACGAAAGGGACGATTATGTCGGCTATGGCTTGTCTTTTCCCATGCCTGCTATTTTTGAACTGCAAGATAAGGAAAAGCCACTCAAGCTCAAAGCCAATATTTCGGCAACATTATGCACGAATGAAAAATGTTCTGCTTATAAATTGTCTCCGCTTCTTGATATTACGATTGACGAAGAAATTTTTGGAACAGATGTCAATAATTATGTGTTATCCGCCTTTAACAACCGCCCCAAAGATAACAACAAAAACATCAAATTTCAAAAAGCCGTTGTGGAAAAAAATGAATTTGACGATATGATTCTCAGAGTGGAATATAAAACCGGAATCAACCCGGCAGCTTTTGAAATTTTTATTAAAAACGACCATAATATTTTATTCGGCCGTCCGAAAGTTGCCGCACAGGATGGATTTATCACGGCATATTTCCCTATTTTAACACCCGGCATCCAGGCTGAAGGCAAAAATGTTACGCTGACAGCCGGAGAAATCGGAAATTCCGTTACAGAGACCGTACGCCTGGAAGCGCCGTCTATTTTTGATTCCAGGCGCCCGGACCTTTCTTTGGGCATTGTCTTTTTAGCTCTTATGGGCGGTTTCCTTCTTAATTTTATGCCCTGCGTTTTTCCGGTCTTATCGTTAAAAATCTTTTCATTGCTGCAATTTGGCGGTTTGCGCCAGTCTTCTTTGCGAAAAGGCTTTTTGCTGACCGCCGCCGGCATCTATTTTTCTTTTGGGGCAATTATTGTTTTGCTGCTTTCTTTGAAATCCATGGGATTTGTTTTAGGATGGGGCATCCAATTTCAAAATATATGGTTCCTCAGCCTGATGATATTGGTCATTATATTATTTATCGCACAAATTTTAGGATATATCCAATTTACGCTTCCGCAATGGACCAGTAAAATTTATAAAGTCAAATCCGAAGCTCTGCTCAGCTTTTTAACCGGTTTTTTGCTGGTTTTGCTGTCTACGCCTTGCACGGCGCCGTATTTGGGGACAGCTGTCGGCTTTGCCTTAAGCGGCAGCCCTTCGGATATCATAATTATCATGTCGGCGATTGCCATCGGGCTCAGCATTCCGTATCTGTTGTTTGCGGCCTTTCCCGAACTTGCCGTTTTACTGCCGCCGCCAGGCAATTGGATGAACTACCTTTCAAGAATCATGTGCCTCATGCTGTTTTTGACGGTTCTTTGGCTGCTCTCCATTATCGCCGCGCAGACAAGTGGCACCACAGGATGGCTCATGGGCGCCTGCGCAATTGCTTTGCTGGGCATTTTATGGCTGCGCCGCGTTTTTCTTGATTCTGTATATCAGGAAGGCATTGACAATGCCGGGCGGCAAAAGCTCAGAAAAATTTATAACATAACGGCTCTTGTTCTGGCTTTGCCGGTTATCTCATTCTATTTTCACTATGGATATACCAAATTCGAACAGCACCTTAGCGAAGTCATGCTGACAAAGAAACTAAAAATTGACAACATTTATATTCGCCAAAGGCTTCGGGAAGGCAAAAATATATTGGTCAATGTCGGCGCGGATTGGTGTTTAACCTGCAAATTCAATGAATTTACCGTGCTAAATTCTTATATGAAAGAAAACTTTTTAGATAAATATAATTTGGAAGTTGTTGATGTCGATTGGACGGACTATAACCGCGAGGTTTTGGATTTTATGGAAAAATACGGGCGCAAAGGCTTGCCATTTTATGTATTGTTTTCATCAAAATTTCCTGAAGGGCTGGTTTTGCCTGAGGTTCTTACGGAAAAGAACTTCTATAACATCTTAAAGGAAATGTGACTAGAAATGAAAAAAACTGCTAAGGCAGGCTAAGCAGTTTTTTAATCCTTTAGAGTTGGCATCAGCGACAACCCGGCAACAGTTCTTACAAATTCCCCTTTTTAAGGCGGCATTGTAAACATCTTGCTTTCCTAAGTATCGGATTTTTCTATAATCCTTCACGCGCAGCCCGTTGGGCTCAGTATAAGGCATTTTATCCAAATCTATGAAGCCTGAGCTGTAGTAAACGGCTTGCGGAGCGTATATCTTGCTAAAATCTATTTCCGAATCGGCTTCTGAAATTTTTATTGCGCTTTGCACAATGCATATTTTTTCTTCCGCCACATAGGGATAATTATGCCTGATTAAAAATTCTTCTGCCGGAGACGGCTTTCTTATTGAGGCAGGATTCTCTTGCTTTATGCGTTGAATCCTTAAATTTGTGCTTATCATTAAAAACCACCATTATAGATTGTTTTTCAATCTAGACAAACAATAACACATTATGTCTATTTAGGCAAGTTTTTTTTGCATTATTTTTTTATTTTAAAGAAGCGATGGCATTTCTGGCCAGTTTATCAACCCGTTCATTTTCTTCATGGCCGTTATGTCCTTTGACCCAAACCCATTTAATTTGATGGCAGGAAAGGAGCTTTTCCAGCTCTTGCCAGAGGTCAACATTCTTCACCGGAGATTTTTTATTTGTTGTTTTCCAACCATTTTCTATCCAATTAGGCAGCCATTTGGTTACGCCGTCCATAACGTAACGGCTGTCTGTGCAGAGGGTGATTTGGCATTCTTTCTTTAATGCTTTAAGGGCCTCTATAACGGCGGTCAGTTCCATCCTGTTGTTGGTGGTCTCTTTTTCTGCTCCGGAGAGCTCCTTTTCTATGCCGTTATACCGCAGCAAGCAGCCCCAGCCTCCCGGCCCCGGATTTCCCGAGCATGCACCATCTGTAAAAATTTCTATTTCAGCCATTAATTGACACTCATAAAAAATTCATTAAAAAACTCGTTTAACAATGCCGTGTTTTCCTCTTCCTGACGGAGAGCCCGGGCAACGAAAGAGCGCAGCTTGTTTTTGGGAATGCTGATTCTAAAATCTTTTGGAGCCGCATCATCCGCGCCTATTACGCCTTCCAGTTCAAAATCCTCTTCAATATAGGGAGATAAGATTATCTGCACATTGCTGAATTTTAAAATTCCCCGCGGCGGCAAACGCAGTTCGGGACGTGTTATCAGGTTAAGCTGTCCCTCGATTCCGGGGATAGAATCCATCTGGTTATAATTCAAAAAACGCACTTTATTATATTCGCCGCCATTATTTAACGTACGGCAAGACAAATAAATCTCCCTTGCAATAACATTGCTCTGATTCTCTATTTGAAAAGCAAAGGAAATTTTTACATATTTCTCCGGCGGATTATCAATGCTGTTCGGATAGAGCATATCTTCATCCGCGTTATCCAAAACCTCAAGCATTTTATTTCCGACAAGAAGTTCCACATTTGGCTGCGGGCTACGTCCAAACATCCCCGCGATTACCGCATAGGGCGCCGGCATATTGTTTGACCCCGAACGGATATATATCCCGCCGTTTGTCGTGGTCATCAGGGGTGCCAGCTCGCATTTGGGAATGTATGTCGCAATGAAGCCGTCGCCGTTTTCATCAATGCTCACAATATGGTTGCGAACCCGATTATGGCTGGGAATCGTACAGCCGGAAATGGCATTTTCCAACCAGCTTAAGAAACGGTGGACATTTTTAACTTTAACTTTTGCCTTGGCAACATCACCAATCTCTATATCCCGGGAACATTCCACCCCCCAAAGGACAACGCCGCCTTCGGAATTTCCAAAGCCGGAAATTGCCTTGGCAAGGTTTTTGCGGTCGTCCCGGTGCAGCGTGGTGAAATTCTTCCCTGTAGAAACAGCTTGTTTAAAGTCTAAAAAAAGCTCCTCGCTTTGCTGGTTGAGAATAAACTCGTCAATTGCATCTTCGCCAAAGTAAATCAGCTTTTGAAAAATATCTTCCGCACGGGACATTTATTTTCTCCGGTCTTTAAATGACACCTCTTCTTTGGCTACGATATCATAAGAAATATTAATTTTATCATAATGGGCAGATAAATCGTTCAGGACTTCTTCAATTAAATAATCCGGCGCCGAAGCCCCTGCGCTGATGCCTAAATTTTTCACCGCCGACAACTGCCCGTAAGGGATGCCCGCCGCATCATCAATCAAAAAAGCCTTTGGGCAAAAATTTTCCGCGACTTTTTTCAGGCTTTGCGAATTTGATGAATTTTGCGACCCCACGATAAGGACGGCTTCGCATTTGCCGGCAACCTCGGCAACGGCTTTTTGACGGTTTGTTGTCGCATAGCAGATGTCATCTTTTTTCATTCCTTCCAGAGAAGGAAAACGTTTCTTTAATTTCTCAACAATGTGTTTGGTTTCGCCTTTAGACAGCGTTGTCTGGGTCACAAAGCCGACTTCACGCATTTTCGAAGGCAGTTTCTCAACATCTTCCAAATTCTGCACAATGTGAATCCGGCTTTTATCTTCCACCTGCCCGGCCGTTCCGATAACCTCGACATGCGCCGGCTTGCCGATGATGATAATATTTTTTCCGGCTTCCGCCAATTTTCGCATCTGGATATGCACCTTTTCAACCAACGGACATGTTGCGTCGATAAGCTTCATTCCCAAAGCTTCTGCTTCCTTTCTGACTTTTTGGGAAACACCATGCGCGGAAAGGATAAGCGGCCGGGTCTTATCTTTTATTTCTTTCCATTCCTCAATAAAAACCACGCCGCGCCGCCGCAATCCTTCTATGATGTGGCGATTGTGCACAATCTCGTGCCGGACGTAAACCGGAGCGCCAAATTCCAGCAATGTCTGCTCAACAATTTCAACGGCTCGCCGGACACCCGCGCAAAATCCCCGCGGGGACGCCAGATGAATATTTAATTCTTGCATTTTATTCCCTTATTTTTTCCAAAACCTTTTCATAGGCCATCGGCTTTTCCAAAGCGCCCAACAGGGTGTATGTCGGATTGCTGGCAAAAACCTGGCATGCAATCCGCCGGACATCATCCAAAGTAACGGCTTCTATTCTTTCAACCATTTCTGCAACAGGAATAATACGGTTAAACAGCAAATGCTGGCGGGCTAAAATTTCTGAAACGGACGAGGAGCTTTCCAGGCTCATCAGCATTCCCGCCTTCATTTGGATTTTTGCCCGGTCAAGTTCCCGCTGGCTGGCCTTCTCTCCGCATATTTTGCAAATTTCATCACAGACAACAGGCATTAATGTCTTTAGCTCTTCTTTTCCGGTTCCTGCATAAATTCCAAACAAGCCGCTGCCGGTGTATGAATTTGCAAAGCTGTATGTGGTATATACCAGGCCTCTTTTTTCCCGAACTTCCTGGAACAGGCGGGAAGATGTTCCGCCGCCTAAAATGCTGGAAAGCACCAATTGCGGATAATAGTCATCGCTTCCGTATTCCACGCCTTTAAATCCCAGTAAGACATGAGCCTGCTCAATCGGGCGCTCTTCCTGATAAAAACCGCCTTCATAATGCTGCCGGTCCGCCTTGAAATTTGTTTTTGGGCGCAATGCGGAAAAACGGCTGCGAACCAAATTGACCAGCTGGTTGTGGTCAACATTTCCCACAGCGCAAATTACCATATTTTCCGCCGCATAATTATTTTGAATATAGTTTTGCAACGTTTCTCTGGTGAAGCTGCGCACCAAATCAGCCGGTCCGAGAATCGTGCGTCCCAGAGCCTGGTCAGGAAAAGCCGTACGCTGGAAATAGTCAAAGACAACATCATCAGGCGTATCAATAGCCTGGTTAATCTCCTGAACGACAACCTCCCGTTCTTTTTGCAATTCATCTTCCGGAAATACCGAATTTTGTAAAACATCTGCCAAAACATCCACCGCCAAAGGCAGGTCATTTTTAAGCATCTGCGCATAAAATGCCGTAAACTCATGGGAGGTATATGCGTTTGACTGTCCGCCGGCGTCTTCAATTTCTTCACAAATTTGCAGTGCCGTGCGGTTTTTCGTCCCTTTAAAGGACATATGTTCCAAAAAATGGGAAATGCCGTTTACTTCCGGCGTTTCATAAGCGGAACCGGTATTTACCCAAACGCCGACCGATACCGTTTCTACATGTTCCCAACGGGCGGATATAATCCGCAAACCATTTTCCAAATGGCTGATATTATGCTGCATTCCCTTAATTCCTAATTCTCAAGATATAAATTGCTCTTTTTATAATTCATAATGGCATGGCGGATTAAAACGCCGATAACCGCGGCAGCCGGAACTGCAATCATCAGCCCTAAAAAGCCGAGCAGAACACCGCCGGCCAGCAAAGCAAACATTATCCAAACCGGATGCAAGCCTACGCTGTCGCCCACCAGTTTAGGCGTTAGGAAGTTTCCTTCCAGGAATTGCCCGGTAACAAAAACCGCCACCACCTGCAGGATGTGCCCATAATCGCCAAACTGCGCAAAAGCTATTGCCAGGCTGATTACAAAACCGGTTATGCTTCCGACATAAGGAATAAAGGAAATTACTCCGGCAATAAAACCGACGAGGCTTCCAAAATCAAGCCCGACAATATACAATCCCAATGCATAAAAGCATCCGAGCAAGACGCAGACGCTTAGCTGCCCGCGGATGAAACCGGCTAAAATGCAATCAATTTCCCTTGCCTGCTCTTCTATCGATGCCCTGGACTTTTTAGGCAAAAGGCTGTCGACTTTGTTTATGAACGTGTTCCAATCCCTCAACATATAAAATGCCACAACCGGCGTAATCAGCAGCAGGGACAGAAGGTTAAAAATGGCAAAGCCGCTGCTGACCAAACTTCTCAAAACATTTCCTGTCAATTTCAAACCGTTGGACATATTATCCCGCAGGTACATTTTTATCTTTTCCGCACCAAGCCCCGGAAAACGGTCTTGCAGTTCGATAAACACCGGCTCCAGCCGCTTGAGCAGGTTGCTGATATAGGCCGGCACGCCGCTGATAAATTTCCCCAATTGGTCATCAATCATCCCAATGAGCAATATTAACGCCGGAACAATAAAAATGACCACAAGGAACAAGACCAAAAGCGTTGCCAATGTGCGATTCATTCCCCATTTGACAAAGCGCGTCGCCCAAGGGTCTAAAAGATAGCCGATGATAATGCCGGCAACAAAAGGCAGCAGCACCGACCTCAAAACATAAACCGCCCAACAAAAAAGGGCGAAAATAACCAGCCAGATTATCCAATTGCGATTTTGGGCTTTTGCCTTTTCCATCTCATATCCTCCTAGATTTTATGCAAAACAAAGAAATTATCATAGTCCTGCAAGATAAAATGCTTAGCCCGCAATGTCTGAAGAAGCCTTTCGGGAGAACCGGCATAAACCAGGCGGTATTGCGCCCTGTTCCCTGAAACGGCCTCTGTTTTGAGCTTCAGAATATTTGGAATTTCCTTAAGGCGGTTTTCAACATTTACCATATCTGCCAAACCTTCGTAATCATACAATACAACGGCTTCATGCTGTTCTTTTTCTTGGAACACCGCCGCATTGCGGTTTTGCCTGGCGATTTTCGACACAACGGCGCGGGCGGCTTCCGACAGTTCTGCCGTATTTGTATTCAACCCCTCAAAAGCATTTGTGCCGTTTTTATAAGAATGAAGGCGGATTTGCAATCCTCCGGACAGAGGCGTAACGGCAACAACATATACGTCATCGACACCATTTATATTATATATTTTTCCCAAAGCCTCATCATCCAGCGCCAGAGCCTGCCCGACATCTATCGCCGACATATTTGCGCCTGTTTTGGGAATCGGGAAAAACGATACATTATTTTCTCCGGACACATTCTGCCAAATATTATACCAGATGTTTTCATTCTCCCAAAGCAGCGGCGGCGTTCCGTTTCCGCCTTCATAAACGGGAATTACCAAAATCCGGGAAGTTCCCTGGACAAGGAACGGCATTTCCTGTTCTTTCATATAAGTTTTAAGCAAATCCTCATTAACATTTACTTTAAGTGTTGCGATATAGCGGACGGCCGATGATTTTTCATCCAGGACGGAAACTTCGCGGATAAAATTAACCAGCTGTTCGGCCGGCAATGCTGCCAACCGTTGCGCAGATTCATCCGAGGTTATTTTTTTTGCAACCTGGTTAAACGCGGCACGGTGCGCTTCTGCCATCGCCCTCTCACGGGCAATCGCGGCGTTTTTATCCGTTACGTCCACTGATACGTTCACGCTAAACCTATCGTCTTTTGCCTCGGAAAGGGACGGCAAAAGAAAGGCACAACAAAACAGGATTAAAAATCTTGTCAAAATCTTCCTCGCTTAAGCAAAAATTTCAACATTGCTAAAGAAGAATGAAACTTCTCTCGCCGCAGATTCAACAGAATCCGAACCATGCACTGAGTTCTTGTCAATTGAGAGCGCAAAGGTCTTGCGGATTGTACCCTCTTCTGCCACGGCAGGATTTGTTGCCCCCATCACTTTGCGGTAACGGGAGATGGCATCTTCGCCTTCCAAAACCTGCACCACAACAGGAGCGGAAATCATGAAATCAACCAAGTCCGCATAAAAAACTTTATCTTTGTGTTCAATATAAAATTCTTCCGCCTGCTCTTTGCTCAAGCGCAATCTTTTCTGACCGATAATTTTCAGCCCGGCATCCTCAATCATGGCGTTGATTTTTCCGGTAATGTTGCGGGTTGTTGCATCGGGTTTGATGATGGATAAGGTTCTTTCCTGCATTTTTATCTCCTTGTTTTTTCTAATTTGCCCCATCTTATTACAGTTGTTTTAAAGAATCAAAAGTTTTTTCACCTTCCCTGAATTTTTAATTGCCTTTTGAACAATAAAATAGTACTAAGAATAAAAAACTTAATTATTACAAAGGAATTTCTCATGCTGGAAAGTAAATTTATCAACCAAATCCTGGCGGAAGCCAAAAAACACCATAAAACCATTGTTTTGCCCGAAGGCGAAGACCTCAGGGTTTTAAAAGCCGCTGATTATGTTATGCAAAACAAAATTGCCAACATCATTATCCTGGGCGATGAAAAACAAATCCGCAAAGATGCCGCCGACAATAATTTAAAACTTGAAGGCGTTGAAATAATCAATCCGGCGAGCTCGCCAAAATTTAAAGAATATGCCCATCTGCTTTTTGAACTGCGCAAGGCGAAAGGCATGACCGAAGAAGAAGCCGAAAAGACCGCCCTTATTCCGAATTATTTTGGAACTTTAATGGTTAAGTCCGGCGACGCAGACGGCCTTGTTTCCGGCGCGAATCACTCCACGGCAGACACTGTCCGCCCGGCTTTGCAAATTATAAAATCAGCGCATAAAGACCGCGGCGTTTCATCTTTTTTGTTTATGGTTTCGAATGAAAAGCCGTATCTCTTCTCGGATTGTGCCATTACAATCAATCCCAGCGCAAAGGAATTGGCAGATATCGCCCTTGAAACGGCAAACACTTCCTTGCAATTTGGCATCGAACCTAAAATCGCCATGCTGTCATTTTCTACTTACGGTTCCGGAAAAGGCGAAATGGTTGACAAGGTTAAGGAAGCGACAGCTTTGGCTAAAGCCGCACTTGAAAATGACGAGTTTAAAGGCCGCCCGATAGTTATTGACGGCGAAATGCAGGCTGATGCGGCTCTGGATATGGTGGTCGGCAAAAAGAAATCTCCGACCAGCCCGGTAGCCGGACAAGCCAATACATTAATTTTCCCGGATTTGAATTCCGGAAACATTGGTTACAAACTGCTGCAGCGCCTCGGCGGCTGCGAAGCTTACGGCCCTGTACTGCAAGGCTTAAATGCGCCGGTTAATGACCTTTCCCGCGGCTGTTTTGCAGAAGATATCGTTGGTGTTATCGCGATTACCGCTTTGCAGGCTGTTAAATAATTTAAAATAAAACAAAGGACTAAAAATGAAAAAAATATTAGTTTTGAATTCTGGCTCTTCATCTTTGAAATATCAGCTTTTTAATGTGGACGGCGATAAGTATGAAGTTGTGGCCAAAGGCCTTGCCGAACGTATCGGCATTGACAATTCTTTTGTATCCATCAAATATGCCGATGGCTCAAAAAAAGAAAAGAAAGTGGATATGCCTACTCATAACGAGGCCATCCGTGAGGTTTTATCCCTGCTTCTTGACGGCGCCTTAAACAGCATGGATGAACTTTCCGCCGTTGGGCACCGCGTTGTTCATGGCGGCGAATATTTCAAAAAATCCGCTTTGGTTGATGATAAAGTCATCGCGCAAATCGATGAGCTTTCTGCTCTGGCTCCTTTGCATAACCCGGCTGCTGTTTTGGGCCTGAAAGCCGTTAAAAACATTTTACCTAATATTAAACAAGTTGTCGCTTTTGACACGGCTTTTCACCAAAGCATGGGTAAAGACGCCTATCTTTACGCTTTGCCGATTGAACAATATGAAAAGCACCAAATCCGCCGTTATGGCGCTCATGGCACCTCTCATCAGTACGTTGCCCGCGAAGCGGCTAAAATTATCGGCAAAGAAGGAAAAATCATCACTTGCCACCTTGGCAACGGCGCTTCAATTTCTGCTGTTGAACACGGCAAATGCGTTGATACATCCATGGGCTTTACGCCTCTGGCCGGCGTTGTTATGGGAACCCGCTCCGGCGATATCGACCCCTATATTCCTTTGCACATTATGAAAAATCAAAACAAGACGCCGGATGAAATGAACTTTATGCTGAATAAGCAAAGCGGCATGTTCGGACTTTGCGGTTTTTCGGATATGCGCGACGTAGAAGAACATTACATGAAAGGCGACCAAAAGGCTATTGATGCTTTGGGTGTTTATGTCCACACTTTGCTGCGTTTTATCGGCGGCTACATTGCCGTTTTAGGCGGTGTTGACGCCATTGTCTTTACGGCAGGCGTTGGCGAAAACTCTCCGATTATCCGCAAAAAAGTTATTGAACGGTTAAGTTTCTTGGGCATGAGCCTTGATGAAGAAGCCAATAACCGCCGCGGCAGCATTGAAGAGATTACCAAACCGGGCAGCAAGGTTCGCGCTTTTGTCATTCCGACAAACGAAGAACTGGTTATTGCCCAGGACACGGTTGCTTTAACGGCTTAGGCTTTGCCCTTTATAAAAAACCGGCTTTTCAGCCGGTTTTTTGTTTATCTCGGTTGATAATGCTGCGTTCGTTGATAATACTGCGTTCTCTGATTTACTGCCCTGCTCATCCTGATTGCTTTTTCTTTTGCGTCAATCTTTTTTTCAAGCGCCGGCGTAACCTTTCCCTGAACATCAGAGAAGTTTGGCTTTAACTGATGTCCTGTTGCAGAATTAAATTTAGTAATCATTGTGTTATATTCTTTTTGAGAGGCTCTTGCAATATCGCTGCAAGCGCGGTCGATGCTTACTGTCCCGTCTTTGGCGCGCGCCATATTTGCGGCAATTTTATCTTCTACGCCGGGTTTCAGCTTACCTTTAATGCTGTAGATAACCGCTTCCATGTGCTCTGCATTTTTAACAATGCTTGCCAGAGGAATATCCTGCGCGGCAAGCTGGTCAGGAACAAAGCCTTTCAAGTCTTTCAATGTCCCGCCTTCCAGATATACACTCATAAATTTTGTCATTGCATCACAAATCGCAATACCGTCAGCAGCATCAAATTCGACTTCGTGCCCGTTATGGGTATATTTTCCTGCCAATTTTGCGTCTTGGAAGTTTTGGGCAACGGCATCCATATTCTTATTAAAGTCGCGTCCGTTTAAGCGCTCATTCTCTTTTACGGTTCCCAGCTTGCTGCGCATCTCACTGATAACTTCCTGCATATTGTCATTTTTTTCCAATGCATATTTGTTACCGGCTTCTTGAATCATTAACTCCATCCAGGTAGAAACCTTTCCTGTTCCCACACCCTTTTCCGTAACTGTTTTCATCATATCGCGAATATCTTTCGGGTCAGGGAACGGCCCTTTTGTTCCATCCGGTACCATTTGTTTGCTGGCCAATGCTGACCACCAGTCGCCGTATTCTTTTCCGGGGCGCCCCATCGGCAATGCCACGATTTGGTTTCCTGCCGCCTTTTGCGCATCAAGCAAAGCTTTCATGGTCTGGCTGTCCAGCAACTTACCGTAAGGCAAACCGTAGCTTACTTTAAGCCCTTTTTTTGTCTTTTTCATTTTGACTTCTACAGAATAAGTATGCTTGACATGCCCGTCCTTATCAATTTTTCCGTCATCAATCATGGAGTTGGCATCAGGATAAATACGCCAAACTTTTTCGCCCCAAATCGACGTATATTTTTTACAATTGCCCCTGAAAAGTCCTTTGCGAACGCCTAATGAAGAAAGCGAACCCTTGAATTTTGAAGCAGCGGCTTTCAGTTCGTCTTCCGAAGCTTCGCCTTTGGCAACCTTTTCCTGCAGGGATTGAATTTCCGCATTATATTCCGCTTCGAGGCGTTGAGCAAAATCATTCATGTTATCTTCGTCATTTCCAGTGCGTTCATTTCCGGGAACATGGTCCGGATGGTTGTCGGCATTAACCGTTTCGAGCGTGTCAGACAGCATTTGCCTTTTATCATCGGCCAAACCGTCAACATTCCGCAGTGAAATTTTTTCAACGCCGCCGGCTGTCAAAGTGCGGGAAACTTCCGTCATTTTTGCTTTAATAACTTTGGCTGCGCCTTGCTTTTCCACCGGCGTCCGCGCCTGGTCATAATCGGCAAACAAATCTTTGAAATTATCGTCAAAAACAATTGAGCCATTGCCGAAAACAGCAAAGTTTATATTTCCCAAATCCTGTTCGGCACCGTTTTCATCAGTATCTTTTACCGGAAGCTTATAAGAGACGCCTATATGGAGATTTCCCTCCCGGTCTGTCTTTTCAATGAATTTTCCCTGGGTTTCAATGTGATTCTCTGCGGCATTTTTAAGCGCATAAGCCTGGAGAAACTCGTCCCCTTTGCCGTTTGCCTGACAGCGGTTATATAAGTCGCGGTGCTCTTCGGGTATATTATGCGTACCGTTGTTTATATCCCCGATAAGCTTATCCATCTCTTCTTTAAAAGATTCATTATATTCAACCCTTAAGGATAATTTATTCATTTCATCAGACATATCGGCCTCGCGTTGTGGTTGCTTTATTTAAGAATAGCATAAATCGCAAAAAAAGCAACAAAAATTGACAAAAAAGTATTTTTTACAAAAATCATATGTTTAAATATGTTCATTGACAAAAATCTTATTTTATTTGCAAAGGTACACCAGTTTTTTTAAGAAATCGTGAATTTTATAGCAGTTACAGACCTAACAGCTTGACTATGCTCAAAAGCCTGGAGCGGTATAGTCCCAACACTTCGGCATCCACTCCCGGATAAACTCGAGTTCTGTAAGGTATATCATAGATATCCACGGGTAAACCCGTGGTTCTACGGAAAGGCACCTTTTAGGTGCC
>CAJUAK010000011.1 GCA_910584385.1 uncultured Alphaproteobacteria bacterium
TAGGGTTACACCCGTTAACGAAGAACCCCGCGTTTGACGCGGGGGTTACTTTTTGGGCTTAACAGAGGGGTTTACTATGGTTTTGGGTTTTGCCTCTGTTTGCCAACTTATGCGGCTAGGCCGTTTTTTTTCGGGGAGCCGGTGGTGCTGCATTATCTGCAGCGATAACACCGGATGATAAGCCGGGCAGGGAAATGTGCTCAGTTTTAAATGGGGAGGTTCTGGGCAGATTTGTTCCGACCCGGTTAATGCTTGCTATCAGTTGGGCTGATAAGGAATTCTGTTGATAAATGAGAGGCAAAGCCCGCATAGAATGAGAGGAAATTCTTATCTTCTCTATCGGTTTTTTGTTTGTGCTTTCCGCGAGGTGTGTGCGGTATGCGGGCTTTGTAGTGGACATTATTTTCTCAATTTTGTTTTATTTGTCTATGTACTATGTCTATTTTGTTCTTTTGTCAATAACATTTTGAAGATTTTTTATTGTTTTTTTGCCACCTGTGATTACATATAAGGTTAACTATATGATTTAAGGAGAAAATTATGAAAAAAATTTTTAATTGTTTTTTTGCATATATGGTTTTGAGCTGTATGGCCGGTTTGAATGCAAATGCTGAAGACGCAGTTTCTTCTGGTGTGGAGTTACAGGGAAGTGAAAATGTTTTGAATGTTGAAAAAGAAGGAAATGCCGGCCAAGAAACAGTTATTTTTGGTGCGGCGGCCAATGCTTCGGGCGGCGAAACGGAAGCTTTGGTGGAGCAAAATGGCGAAAATGTTTTGGGTAATCCGATTCCTGAGGCCGTTTTGCCGGAGCGTTCCGAACCTGCCGATGTAAATCAGGCAGATAAGACAACTCCGGAAACGAAAGCTCCAACGCCAAAAAAGCCGGCGCCTCTTCCTGAAGGGGATTTTCAGAATACGCTTATGGAGGCCAACGGTATGGTTTATGATGTGCAGGCTTATCCGGAATCAGATTTGCCGGTTATTGGAAATCCGTCTAATCCGCAAACGATATATAGTCCGAATGTTAATCATTAAAGACGTTCAAAGTCCAAGAAAACCGGGCGGCGCCCTTCCTCCAGGGCTTTCATTTGGTACTTCGTCCTTATCCAGTCCTGAGGTTCGTTTTTCCAGTCTTTTCCGCAGGAAGCTGTCCAACGGAATAATGGTGGCTCCTGCCGGCAGATTTGGCGCAATGTCCAGGCTTTGTATATTTTATGGTCTGTCGCCACTCTCAGGATGCCGCCTTTTTTCAAAATGCGAGCCAGTTCTTTGAGGTTATCCGGATTAATGAAACGCCTTTCTGCGTGGCGTTTTTTTGGCCAAGGGTCAGGGAACAGCAGAAAGACCTTGTCGATAAAGCCGTCTGGAATTGAAGAAAGCAAGAGGCGTACGTCATCGTCAAAAATTCTGATGTTATCCTGCCTGTCGGGAAGCAGGGTTATTTTTTCGGGCAAATCCGCGGATTGTTTGATGCCGGTTATTAATGTCAGCAAATTTGCAATGCCGTTTTTAAATACTTCCGCGCCGATAAATCCCGTATCAGGATGGGCAAGTGCTTGTCCGGCTATGTGCTGGCCATCTCCAAAGCCGATTTCTAAAAAGACTTTTTCAACGGGCTTGCCAAACATTGTCTGCTTGTCAAAATGAGGCTGTAATCTGACAGACGGCAGAAAAGCCTCCAGTAAGGTTGATTTGGCTTTGCGAATGGTGCGGCCTTTGCGCCGTCCGAAAAATTTGGGTTTGTCTGAATTATTGTTTAAAAGCATCTTTTTAACTCGTTTGTTAAGTCTAATTTTTCCCAGGAAAAAGCGCCGTTTTCTTGAGGGAGCCTTCCGAAATGCCCATAAGAAGCCGTTACTTCATAAATAGGTTTGTTTAATTGTAAATGTTTTATAATTCCCTTGGGGGTTAAATCAACCAGCTGCGGCAGAATTTGCAGCAGTTTTTGTTCATCGACTTTGTTTGTTCCTCGGCAGTCAATAAATAATGAAAGCGGTTCGGCAATTCCGATAGCATATGAAATCTGCAACAGGCAGGAATCTGCCAGGCCGGCGGCAACGATGTTTTTTGCCAGATAGCGCAGCATGTAAGCTGCCGAGCGGTCGACTTTTGTCGGGTCTTTTCCTGAAAAAGCGCCGCCGCCGTGCGGTGCGGAGCCGCCGTATGTGTCAACAATGATTTTCCGTCCGGTTAAGCCGGTATCTCCGTCCGGACCGCCGATAACAAAACGTCCGGTCGGATTAATCAATATGTCCTTTTCTTCGGGCATCCAGCCTTGGGGCAAAACCTGTTCAAGATGCGTTTTTATGATATTGGACAGCTCTTCCTGTTTGAGATTTTCATTATGCTGGTGAGAAACAACGATTTTTCTTACCGCGACAGGCTTATTTTTTTCATATTCGAGCGTTACCTGGCTTTTGGCATCCGGCTCAAGCCCTTTAAAATCTCCCAAATGGCGGGAAGATGAAAGGCTTTGGAGAATTCTGTGGGAGAGATAGATGGGCAGAGGCATATATTCGCTTTCAAAACCTTCTTCTTTTTTTGCATAGCCAAACATGATGCCCTGGTCTCCGGCGCCGTTTCTATCTACGCCAAGGGCGATGTCTGATGATTGGGTATGCAGAAAGTTTTGGATTTCAACGCTCTGCCAGCTGAAATTTTTTTGATTATAGCCGATTTTTTTTATGGTGCTGCGGACGGTTTGTTCAATTTCTTCTTTGGATACAAAGGCTGAGGAAGAGGTTTCTCCGGAGATGACGACTTTGTTGGTGGTGGCAAGCGTCTCTATAGCGGTTCTGGCTTGCGAATCGCGGCTTAAATATAAATCCGTTAAAGCGTCTGAAATCTGGTCGCAGACTTTATCCGGATGCCCTTCAGAAACCGATTCACTGGTAAAAAGGTAATTCATTGTATTTTTCCTTTATTGAACATAATTCACAGATACAAAAAAAGCTGGCGAAAAGCCAGCTTTTTTTTCTTATTTTGCAATTATTATTTCTCTTCGCCGTTGTTATAGGTCGTTTTAGACATTGTAACAACCAAGTCAAAGATATGTTTGGCAGCTTTTCTGTTTGGAATTTTGTAATAAGCTTTTACCAATTCAATTGTTTCCTGCCGGTTCATCGGATCGACATCTAATTCTTCTTGATCTTCAGCAAGGTACAATGATGCGTTTTCAGGGGCGCTGAACATTCTCGGGCTTTGAGAGGCAACGGTTTTATCCATGTCTTCAAAGAAGAAGTTAATCGGCACTTCCAACACTTTGCCGATATCCCATAAACGGCTTGCACCAACGCGATTCATGCCTCTTTCGTATTTTTGGACTTGTTGGAAAGTCAGCCCCAGCAAAGCAGCGAGCTTTTCCTGGCTTAAGCCAAGCAAGGTCCTTCTTAAGCGAATGCGGTTTCCGACATGTACGTCAATCGGATTGGGTTCGCCCAGAGGTGTACGTCCTCGGCTGGATCTTTTGAATTCTAGAGTCATAGTTTTTTTCCCTTTTTATTGTAGCATATTATATAAATAGAAGTTTCTCATTAAATCGTCAACAAGTTTTTTATATAATATGTTATATTATAAATTCCTTATAAACTTTAGAGGGGTGCATTTTAAGAAAAAACACTTTTTATCAGTTTACGTTTAGAAAAATAAAATGCAAGCAGAATGTTGAGCAAACACAATATTAATGGTAAAATGTTACCAAATTTACCATAAGTTGTGGATAAGTCCGCAGGCAGCGGAAGGCTGACATCCAAATAAATCCTTTGGTTTAACGGGATTTTGGCGATTATCCTTCCATAGGCATCTATAGCCGCACTAATGCCGGAATTTGCCGAGCGGATAATCGGAAGCCCTTCTTCTACGGCGCGAAGCCGCGCGGTTTCCAAATGCTGGTAAGGCCCGGCTGAGGCGCCGTACCAGCCGTCATTGGTCAGGTTAACCAGCCATTGTGGCCTTTTATTTTTATCTACCACTTCTCCGGGGAATATAACTTCATAGCATATTAAGCCGCCAACATCTGGAAAACCTCTGATTTTCAGAGGGACGGGACCGCTTCCGGTTTGAAACTCCCCGATGGCTTCGGTAATTGGGCGTATCCAGTCCGGGAGATATTTTTTTAAGGGGATATATTCGCCGAAGGGTACCAGATGGGATTTGTCATAAGATGCCTCTATGCTTCCGTTAGCGGCGATGACTGCCATTGAATTATAGAGGCGGTAATGTTCATATGGCGTGATTTCATAGCGCACCATTCCGGTTATCAGCCGTCCGTGCGGCGGTACGGCCGGCAATATTTGGCGCAGGTGTTCCGGGTCTGCGTCCAGGGCAAAGGGGCTGGCGGTTTCCCCCCAGATGACAAAGTCAACGCCGTCTAAAGGCTTTTGCGTTGACAGTGATATGTAATCTGCAAAATTTTTTTCAAGATGGGCTCTGTTCCACTTCAATGACTGGGGAATGCTGGGCTGAACTATTCTTATGCTTAATGTTGTTTCAGGCTGCGGAATATCGCTTAAGCGCCAGATACCAAAACAAAATAAAAAAGAAATTCCAGCCAAGGGAATGGCGATTGCCGATATTTTTACGGTTTTGCTTACCGGAAGCAGCAAGAGGGATGGTGCGGCAAATATCATCCATGACAGCCAGCTCAGTCCGTAAATGCCGAAAAGGGATGCCGCCTGAATGGCATAATCGCTCCAACACCAAACGCTGCCGAAAGGGTTCCACGGAAAGCCTGTCAAGATAAAGCTTCTCAGCCATTCAAAAATTGTCATGAAGGCTGGAAGAGACAGATATTTTTCAACCGGCGCTTTAAATAATCCGCTTAAAAGGCAGGGGAAAGCCGTGAATAAACCAAAAAATCCGCCGGCGGCCAGCGGGACAACAGGATAAAGCCAGCCGAAAGTCTGCCAGTCGATGAGCAAAGCGTTCCCGACCCATGCGAGGCCGACTGAAAAATAGCCAAATCCGAACCAGTATCCGCAAAAGAAAGTATCTTTTTTTGAAGCAGCCCGGTTAAGAAGACAGAATAGCAGCCCGAAGCTTAAAAACAGGATTGGCCACAGGCTGTAAGGCGGAAGAGCGGCGACGGAACACACGCCGGCAGTGAAAGAAAATTTTTTGGGATTTTTTGAAATATAATCGAACATCTTATTCCTGGTAGGGATTGGGAATGTTAAGCTTTTTTAATATTTCTGTTTCAAAGCTTTCCATATATTCGGCTTCTTCGTCTTCCTGGTGGTCAAACCCTAAAATATGGAGAATCCCGTGTGTCAGCAAATGGGCAAAATGGTTATACAGCGGAATGTTTTTTTCTTTTGCTTCTTTTTGCAGCGTCTCATAAGCAATGATGATGTCGCCTAAATCAATTTCGTCAAAGGCGGCGCAATCATCCAAGAAGGCTTCGTCATCCATATGGGCAAAGGAAAGCACGTTTGTCGGCTTATCTAATCCCCGGTAGCGGCTGTTTAATTCTTGCACGCTGTTATCATTGCTTAAGGAAATGTTGATGTTGACCGGTTTGGAAAAATCAATCATTTCCAAACTGTCATTGGCATCAACATAATCAAACGCGGCAAACATAATTTCTTGCGCTTTTTTTTCCAAATCCGGAATTTCTGCGGCCCAACGCCCGTCTTCTTCCGTTATGTTAAGGCGAAGGTTATTCTTCTCCATATTCCTTGGTGCTCCTTTCTTCGTATGCTTTAACGATTTTAGCAACGAGACCGTGGCGGACAACATCTGCGGCGGAAAACCGGACGGAAGAAATGCCGGAGACTTTATCCAGGGTAGAAAGGGCATCGCGCAGCCCGGAATTAACGCCCCGGGGAAGGTCGACCTGGCTTAAGTCGCCATTGACAACCATGCGGGAATTTTCGCCCAGGCGGGTTAAAAACATTTTCATCTGCATCGGGGTGGTGTTTTGGGCTTCGTCTAAAATGACAAAGGCGTTTGACAAGGTGCGCCCGCGCATAAAGGCAAGCGGAGCAATTTCAATTTCGCCGATTGCAATTTTTTTATCGACCTGTTCGGCCGGAAGCATTTCATATAATGCATCATAAAGCGGGCGGAGGTACGGGTCGATTTTATCTTTCATATCGCCGGGCAGAAATCCAAGATTTTCACCGGCTTCTACCGCGGGGCGGGATAAAATGAGCTTGTCAATTTTCCCCTCGAGCATCATAGAAACGGCGAGGGCGACCGCAAGGTAGGTCTTGCCTGTTCCCGCGGGGCCGAGGCCGAAAACGAGTTCATTTTGCAGCATGGCCTGGATATATTCGGCTTGCGTGGCGGAACGGGGATAAATATGGCGCTTTTTGGTTTTTAGAACTAAATCGTCCATGTTGATGTTTTCAATTTTTTGCTGTCCGCTTTCATCGCTTAAACGGATGGCGGCCTTGACTTCTTCTTCGCCGATTTCAATGCCTTTGCTGACCCGGTTGTAAAGCACGTCGATGGCGGCATGTGCCTGGTTGACGCCTTCCGGGGAGCCTTTGACGGTAATTTGGTTTCCAAAGGACGCTATTTCAACATCCAGAATTTTTTCAATCAGCCTCAGATTGGAATCCTGCGGCCCGACAAGCTGTTGGAGCAGCGTGTTGTTAAAAAGTTCAAAAGACGTTTCGGCCATGGTTATTCTCCTTTTAAAATTCCGGATAATGAATTGGTGGTTGCACCTGTGATTTTAATATCAACGATTTTGTTTAAGAATTCCTTACCGGCTTCGACATGCAGGTTTTGCATGTAAGGCGTGCGGCCGATAAGCTGCCCTTTGTGGCGGCCTTTGCTTTCAAAGAGGACGGATGTTGTTTTTCCGACGCAAGAATCGTTGAATTTGCTTTGATATGAGAAAAGCAGGTTTTGCAAGGTTTCCAGGCGTTCTTTTTTTACTTTTTCCTCTACCTGCTCAGGCATAACGGCAGCGGGGGTGCCGGCGCGCCGGCTGTATTTGAAGGAAAAAGCCTGAATGAATTTGACCTGGTTTACAATATCAAGCGTGGCTTGGAAATCTTTGTCTGTTTCTCCCGGGAAGCCGACAATAAAATCAGATGACATGCCGATTTTGGGATTGGCTTTTTTCAGCTTTTCAATAATGCGCAAATAGTCTCCCGCGGTGTGGCGGCGGTTCATTGCCTTGAGAATTTTGTCTGAACCGGCTTGGACGGGAAGGTGTAAAAATGGCATTAAAATCGGGATATCCCGGTGGCAATTAATCAGCTCGTCGTCCATGTCCGCAGGGTAAGATGTGGTGTAGCGCAGCCTTTTTAATCCGTCTAATTCTGCCAGCTTGTTTAATAAGTAAGCCAAGCCCCTTTCTTTGCCGCCAGCATCTTCTCCGTGATAGGAATTTACATTCTGGCCGAGGAGGTTAATTTCCAACGCGCCTTTGGAAATGAGGTTTCTGGCTTCCTTAATGACTTCTTCTACCGGGCGGGAAGTTTCAATGCCCCGGGTGTAAGGGACAACGCAGTATGTGCAGAAATTATTGCAGCCTTCCTGAATGGCCAAGAATGCGCAGCCGGATGAAGAATTGGCCTGGGGCAGGTAATCGAATTTTGATTCTGCCGGAAATTCCGTATCAATAATCGTGCCTGCACTTTTTTTTCTTAGAACTTTTGTGATGATTTCCGGCAGGCGGTGGTATGTGAGCGGCCCGGTTGCAAAATCGACATAGGGTGCGCGCTTGGCAATTTGTTCGTCTTCCGCCTGAACGACGCAGCCGGTAATGCCGATAATCGTGTCTTTGCCATCCAGGGCGCGTTCTTGTTTGATAAGCTCCGCCCGGCCTAAGTCTGAAAAAACTTTTTCAGCGGCTTTTTCCCGAATATGGCAAGTGTTGAAAATGACGATGTCTGCCTGAGCCTGGCTGGATGCCGGGGCAAAACCCATGTTTTGCAAAATGGCTGCAATGCGTTCTGAATCATATACGTTCATTTGGCAGCCGAAGGTTTTAATATAATAGTGTTTTTTTTGCACTTAAGTTTCTCTTTGTTGCTTTGTTTTATCTTTTTTCCATCTTGTAAGTTTAAGATATCTGCAGTTTTTTTTCAATTGCTTTTTAATAAAAAACAAGAATTTTGTTTTTTTTAGATGTAAGAGGCGGTTTTTTGTTGCGAAATTGCGGTTTTTTGCTATCATTAAAGCAGGATTTAACGTAAAGGAGCTTGGGAATGGCCGTGGTTAACGTGGAACAGAATATGGAATATGTTATGAAGCTTAATGAAGATCAAAAAGTTGTGTTTATGAAGGCTTTGGCCCGTCTGGCAAGCGCCGACGGCAATTTTGACAAGGATGAACAGGCGTTTGTCCGTGAGATTTCTCAAATCTACGGCATCCCTTCAAAAAGAATAGATGAAATCATGCAGGTGAAAGATGATGACGAGGTCGTTGCCGCCGCTGCACAGATTAAAGACCGGAAAGTGGCCTTGGAGTTAATCAAGGAAATGTGCATTTTGTCCCATTCTGACGATATCCTTTCTGAAAGGGAAACCTGCTTTATCGGAAGAATTGGCGAGGCGATGGGGATTGAACTGGAAAAAATAGAGCAGATCAGCCGCTGGGTTATCGACCGCATTATTTGGCAGGAAGAAGCAAAATTAATTTTTGAATTGGACTAACTATTCTTTTTAGAAAGTAAAAATATGGCAGATACGGGCAAAATCAAGGGAACCGAAAGCATCTTGGAAATCCGGGAAAAAATCCGGGAGGACGAACGCCGCCGGGAGCTCGCGAAGGAACAGCAGCAAGACCGTCAAAAAGAACAAGAGACACTGGCGAAGCTTTTGAGGGAAAACGGAGGCTTCTCCAGCCGGGAAGCCATGCTTGCCGCCAAAGCCCTTACAGACGAGAAACATAAGAATGACGAAAAGCTGAAAGACGGCGACCAGGTTATTGATTTGAGCTTTATTTTGGCACATTCGCTGCAAATGCTCTACTCGGAAACCGATCCCGTGCAAGAATACCATGCCTGGATTGACGATGCGCACAAAGTTATTGCCAATATGAATGACGGAACCATTACGCAAGGCGATTTGGATGCCAAAATCGAATTCCTTGACAATTTGGACCAGCGCGAGAATGAAATCAAAGCTGTTATGAGCATTTATCGCGGCAGCAGTTTTGAAGGCGCTAAAAAGCAGCTGGAATTTTTGCAGTATAAATGGCAGCGCTTAATGGAACTGCGAAGCCTGGTTAAAAGCAGCACAAAAAACCATGTGGAAGACAAAAACGCCGAAAATGAAAAAAAACGCGCCGAAGCCGCGCTGGCAATGCTTCCTTTAATGCTGCAAGATGAGAAGGACAGAAGCGAAAACGGCGATTTGGCTTGGGATGCGGCACATCAAACGCTCGCTTTTGCGGCAAGAGGCTATTTCATGGCCAATGCCCTCGCGGATGTTTACGGCAAAGATGAACTCCTGCCCGAATATAAAGCTTTTGTGGAACAGGCCGGAAAGATTATCCATAATATGAATGATGATGAAATTTCTGCTCAGGATTTGCACGAGCGCAACTTGTTTCTGCAGACGGTAAATATGCGTGAAGCGATGATTCTCGCCCATTTGTCTTTATACGAGGGGCGCACGGATCCTTTTGCCCTGAAGCAAAAAGCATATTTGCGGTATAAGTGGGAACGCCTGATGGAAATTAAAAATGCGGTGGTGAATAACACGAAGTCTGAAGAAGAAGCGTTTCGAAACCGTGAAGTTCCCGAAGAAACCCGCATCCGCGCTTTGGCAGCCGTCGTTGTTTTGAATAAGCTGTACCAGCAGGAAAAAAAGCGCTGGCAGAACGGCGATTATGACCTAAACAACCAAGGCGTTTTCCGCTATAAATACCAGGGGCATTTTACGGAAGTGCCTTCGGTTCGCCTTGGGCTGCTCCAGCAATATGGCCTGGCCGGCGGCGTACGCTTTGAGGATGGCTTGCACCAGGCATTTATGGATAAGGTTGCCACCCCAAAACAAATGTCTAACGCGGAGCGTGCGGAATGGATTATGAAGATGAGGGGAATCGCGCCGTCTAATCAAAAGCTTGACACGCTGCGGCGCAATTATTTGTCGAATGGTAACCAGATGTTTACTATTGAGCGCTATCATCGGGCTATGGCAAAAGATGCTAGGCATAATTTATAAAGGAGTTGTTTTTATGGGTGCTATTTTTGAACCATTTTTATATATTATTGGTTTGGTTGTGAGCGTTTATTTTAAGATTGTCGTTGTGGAAGTCGTTTTGCACTGGCTTATTTATTTCAAAGTTTTGGAACCGACAAACAAATATGCTTCCAAAACGGTTGAATTGTTGGAGAAGGTAACCCAGCCGGTTTATAAGAAAATCAGAGAAAAAATCCCTCCGTTTAGCGGCTTTGACTTTTCACCGTTTATTTTGCTGCTGGCGCTGCTTTTTGTCAGCCGCCTGGTTTACCGCCTGAGCGAAGCAATCTTATAGGTTTGCATGCCGGTTTTTGAAGAAACACAAAAAGGCGTTTTGTTAAGAGTTAGGCTTAGTCCTAACTCTTCTTCGTGTAAAGTGAACGGCGTTTTTCAGGATGTGCGGGGCGAGGGCTATTTGAAGGTTTCTGTAAACAGCGTTCCTGAAAAAGGAAAAGCTAATAATGAGCTGCTGCGTTTCCTTTCCGGAAAATTAAAGCTTGCAAAATCTTTTATAGAGATTATAAGCGGAGAAACAGACCGGATGAAAAAGGTTTTAATCCGGGCAGATTTGCAAATTGTTGTACAATGGCTGGAAGAAGAGGGGATAATATGAGCAAAGCAAAAATTTTAGACGGGAAGAAAATCGCTGCGGATTTGCGCCTTCAAATGAAAGCTCAGGTCGATGCGATGGATGAACCTCCTATTTTGGCTGTTGTTATGGTTGGCGAAAATGAAGCCAGCCGCATTTATGTGCGCAACAAGCAAAAAGCCGCCGCGGAAATTGGCATTATCTGCCAGGTTTATGAATTTTCTGATTCTATCGGCGAGAATGCGCTTTTGCAAAGCTTGGACGAACTCAATGAAAACCATCATATTCACGGCATTATCGTGCAACAGCCTTTGCCGCCGCACTTAAACGCGCAGAATATTTTGAGGCATATCAGCCCTTCAAAGGATGTTGACGGGTTTGGCTTATATAACAGCGGCAAGTTAATGAGCGGAGAAAATGGCGGGCTGGCCGCGGCAACGCCAAAAGGGATTTTGCGCCTTCTCGAAGAAACAAAGGAACCTTTATCCGGAAAGCTGGCCGTTGTTATCGGGCGTTCGCAAATTGTTGGCAGGCCTTTGGCACAAATGCTGCTGAATATGGATTGCACGGTTCTTATTGCCCATTCCAAAACAAAAAATCTGAAAGAGCTGACAAAGCAGGCTGATATCGTCGTAGCCGCCTGCGGACAGCCGCAGATGGTCAAAGGGGATTGGGTTAAAGACGGCGCGATTGTAATTGATGTGGGAATTAACCGTAAAGAAGACGGAAAATTATGCGGCGATACGGTTTTTGATGAGTTGTCCGAAAAAGTTTCCTGGATTACGCCTGTTCCAGGCGGCGTTGGTCCGATGACCGTTGCCATGCTGCTTGAAAATACAATCTACGCTGCCTTGCATGCTGAAAAATGTTGCTGCCATTGCGGGCATTAAAATTCTTTTTTGCTTAAAAACACAACCAATGCATGCTTTCCATGCCAAAAAATGCTGCTGCTATTGTAGACATTAAATTTCTTTTTTGCTTAAAAACACAATCAATGCATGCTTTCCATGCAAAAAAATGCTGCTGTCATTGTGGCATTAAATTTCTTTTTTGCCTTTTTTATTGTCAGCGATGCTGTTGATTGTTTCTTGTCCCCAGTCTTGCGCAAGCTGCTCCAGGCGGTTTTCAATGGCGGTGAGGCGGCGTTGCGCGGTTGCTTTGTAAATCCAGATAACAAAATTCGGCAGTTCGATATAAATAATCAGCCCCAAAGCGGCCGAGCCCAGCATGATAATCAGGTTAAATATGTCGCTGAAAACGAAAAATGCGTCGCGTATGTTGTAATTGTTAAGGATGCTGATGAGGTAAGTAAATACGCCTGCAAGATTAAAACTGCCGACAATGATAATTTTCGGCGTATTTTTAGGGTCTGTTATCATAATCGTCAAAGTCGGGAGCAAACCAATCAGCAGAATGATGACAATCGGCAAAGAAGTCAGGACCAAAATGAACAGCCCGAGCAAAATGAGCAGTTTTTTCCCGAGGGAAAGCTTTTCTTTTTTGGCGTTTTTTAAATTGTTTTTCATTAGTGTACCATCCAGTAAAAAAGATTGCCGACGAAAGAGGTTATCATGGTAAGGATACCTAAAATTGTTGCAAATTTTAGCGCGAGGTCGCGGGCGTCTTCATCCAGTTTTTTGCCGCCGGCCGTTAACTTTTTATGCTCGTTGACCAGATAAGTTATTTCCCGGACGGCGTTGTTATATTCTTCTTTGTCCTTTTGACGGGCTTCTTCATTGTCGAGTATTTCATAAACCTCGTAAAGCTTGCCGTTTTTGGACAGTTTGAGCATTTCTTGTTCTAAGAATTTTTGATATTTTTGATTGTGGAATGTTTTTACCACCGGCTTTATAACGTTTACAACCCATTTGGTCAAATTTAACAGCTGAGAGGGGCCGTATTTGTTTTGCATGTCTGTGTAAAGGCGCAGCATGGCTCCGTCCCGGACGGCCTCATTAGGCGAATTAAAATCGGCAATAATATTGTCTAATTTTTTTCCCATCTTGCAACGCAGGAATGAAAGAATATTGTTATCGTAGGGCTGCGAGAGGTTGTTTATTGTTGCATAGCTGTTATCCAATGCACGGAGTATTTGCGCCGGCGAATATACAAATTCATTTCCCAAAAGCGGGCTGATGCAGGGCAGATCATCGTCAAAATCGTACATAATCCGCACCAGGCCGTGCCCAAGTTCTTTTTTCCGGATAAAAGATTTGAATTCCGAGGCATTTGACGGAGACCGCAGGTGTTCTTGTTCCTGATACCATAGCTTAACCAGGTCGGAAGCGAATAAATCCTGAAAATCATTTAGATTTTTTGACGTCTTTATTGCATAAAATATTGCTTTGGGCGCGCCTGCCGGAAACACGCTCATTTGTCCGATGTGGATGGGCAGGGAAGGGTCTATCAAAATGCAGATTTTTGCCAGGGTGATTTTATCAATATCAAGATTAGGGTCGCCTTTGAGAAGCTTTTCAATCTTGCCGGCCAGCTTTTCATTTTCCAGCCCGCTTCTTATCCATTCCATTAATTTGCCGTTTTTTATGAGCTCGATGCCTTCGGACGGATTATTATAAAGGTTGTAAATCACATCTTTGGCATTGTATATTTTTTCGCCTTTAATGGTTAGCGCCCTTTGAGACCTTTCCATGGAAACGGCAACCGGATAATTGTTGTTTTTGCCTTCAAGCGCGTTGTATATCTGCACATAGTTCCAGCGCAGCAGCTCGCTGTCTTGAAGCATGTTTTTGAAAATATTGATGAAAGCTGCCGGGATTTTTTCATCATTAACCAAACTGAGGTAGCTGCCTTTTTTTAACTTTAGGCGCAAAATCTGTGTGGTGTCTAAATCTTGGTGCAAGTCTTTGCGCAGCAGCAATGAAATAGCGGTTACGCCCAAAGCGTAAATATCGTTTTTGTCGGTTCCGTTGCCCCGCCCTTCGGGAAGCGACATCAGGCTTTCTATGGTTTCATATGCGGCCGGCTGATAAAAGGCCGGGAAAGACGCCAGGCAGTCGCCCAAAATAATTTCAGTGCGCGAACTGTCCCGGTAGTAAAGGTTGTCGAGGCGGATATTGCGGTGCGTGATGTTATAGCTTTTCATCGTCTCTATTGCAGAAAGGATGTTTAAGATAAATCCTTTCAGCTTATCAGCAGCGGTTTGGTAATTTATATCATTTTCCAGAAAATCCATAACCCTTCCGCCGAGGGGCATCTGGTAGATAAGCGCTAAACGGCGTGATTGGTCTTCTTTGTAATTGACGCTGCCATATTCCACCAGTTTCATTAATCCGGGTGTTTCAATTGACTTTATGTAAGGCAGGAGCGAACAGCGGGGAGCTGTTTCATTGCTGCATATCAAGGCAAATAACTTTCGGCGGGAATCTATCTTGTCCGTGACTTTATATGCGACAGCGCCGTTTGCGTCCAATTCGGGAAGAGGTTCATCATAATTGATTTCAAACCGCTCTTTTATCAGATAGCGGTTGTCTGATTCCTTTTTTTCCAAAGTAATGCTTTTTTCAGCCTCTGCGGGCTGTTGCGCTTGATTTTTTTCTGTTTCTGCCATGATTAAAATTCTTTCAATTTACAGCTTTAATTAACCGCAATATATAATAACTTTATTAATAAACCGCAAATATTTGAAAAATTTAAGGAAATGATGATAACGCGGGTAATTTCCTTGCATATCCTTAAAAAAAAGAGTATTTTGTTGAATTATGTGAGAATTTTTTAGAAAAATAGCAATGGAAACAAATAAAACACGTGAAGATGTAACCTCCGGATTTCTTGAAAAGTTTAATGGTTCCGGGTATACATATGACTTAGACGCCGAACATGCCGCAATTGTTAACGCTGAACTGGAAGAACTTGAGAATTGGGAACATAAACAAGGCATTCCGCTCCATGTTTTGGAAGAAGACGAAGAAATTGTTGTGGACAGCGAAGCGGAAAAAGCCTTTTGGGAAAAACTGGATATGCCGCTGCACACCATTGTCGAACGCATTTTTGCACGTTCTTTGCGGCCATTTGTTATTATCCGTGATGATAAAATCGAATATGTGAACCAGACATTGCTGAAGCTAATGGGGCTGCACAGTCCAAAACAAATGGTCGGCAAGAGCTTTTTTGAATTTGTTGCCAAAGACGATTGGAACAATCTTGCCGAAAATATTGGCGAAATGCTGACAGAGGACCATTCTTTAGCCGTTCGGATGAAACGCGCGGACAGAAAAGTCATTGAGCTGAGGATGTATGCCGTTTACATTCCAGACAGCGAACATTTTTCATTTATTTTGTTTGGGGAAGAATCTCATGAAAACAAATCTGCCGACGGGCAGGATTTAAAAGAGCCTGCGCAGACGCTTTTTGACGAGTTAACGGCTTTGCCCAGCTTTTATCTCTTTGAAGACCGGGTACAAATGGCGGTTAATGCGGAAATTTATAAAGATGTTCGCCTGCCGAAGAATGTTATCGGCGTTGCCGGCGTCTATATTGAAAATATGGATTATTTTCAAAAGCTGAATTTGGATGAGTTCGTGTTGAAAAAATTGGCTTCCCGCCTTGTTTTGGGCATGCGGAAAAATTATACGGTTGCCCGCGGGCTTAAATGCCAGTTTGGGGTTTTGTTTAATGATTTGGCAAATGTATCGGATTTGGAAGTTGAACTCCATAAGCTGATTATGCTGGTTCAGGAAAATGTGGAAGATAATTTCCATTCGCATGAAATTTCGGCTTGTATCGGTTTGAGCGTCTTTCCCGAGCCTGCGCGTTCTGCCAAAAAGCTTTTGCAACAGGCTGTTTATGCCGTGGGTAAGGCAAGAGAGCTGCATTTGCCCTATTATAAATATGATGGTGCAGATTTTGATGAAGAATCAGAATAGGCTTTGGGCATTTCTTAAAATTTTTTCTGCTGTTGGAGAATAGCTTTTATCATGAGTATGCAAGATAAGCGGCGGAAGGATTTCTGCCGGGGTTTTGCTGTTTTTTTGCCCCATCGCTAAAATCCGGTGCGCTTTTTCGCCTTCATAGGAACAAACGGGTATTATTTTTATGTTGCCGAGCCGGCCGTAAAAATAATGTAAAATTTCGGGGAGCGCTTCTGCGCGGTTGACCGTGTAAAACCACCCTTTGGGTTTAACCCTCTTAATACAGATATCCAACCAATCGCTTAAGCGCATGTTTTTCAGGTTATGGGCTGCGGCTTTGCTTTGGTTTGGAGATGGCATGTCGTTGAATGCGTAAGGCGGATTGCTCAAGACATGGCTGAAGCATTGCGCCATTGTTGAGCGCAGCTCCGGCGATGGCGTGCGGATATCCCCGTTTATGAATTTAACCTTGGCATAACCGTTTTCTTTTGCGCTCATATTTGACAGGAATACTAGATTTTCTTGAAGTTCGATTCCGGTGATTTCAGGTTCCATGCCTGCAAATCTGGCTGCTAAGCAGAGGGCTACCGCGCCGGTGCCGGAACCGATATCAAGGATTGTTTCTCCGGTTTGCAGGTTTTTGACAAGGGAAGCCAGCAATACGGCATCTATTGAAGCACGGTAACCATCCAAAGGCTGAAAAATTTTTACTCTGCGGTTTAAGAGATAATCTGCGCTGAAGTTTTCCATGCCTAACCCTTATATGCCGCCCTGCGGATGCGGTCGTTTATCGCCAAGCCCAGCCCGTGTTCGGGAATCGGGGACATGGCTAATGATTTATTGCCGGCAATTTTATCGGCCTGGCGCAAATAAGCATATAAATTTCCGGCAGCTTCGCATAAGTCGCCAGAAGGGCTTAAGTTTAAATCCGCATCGCAATTTCCAAAGCCTATTAAGAATTCGTCCTTTTGTTTTTGCTGGGCATTAATTCTTAAATTATGGTTTGGTGCGTAGTGTTTGAGCATTTGTCCCGGAGAGCTGGGCAAATCCGGATTACCGTGGGAGATTAAAATTTTTTCGTTTAAAAACTCTTCCAAATCTTCCAGGGAGAGCCCGCCGGCTCGGAGTAAAACCGCATTCTTTCCCGTTAAGTCTATAATCGTTGATTCAACGCCGACCTTACAGGCGCCGCCGTCTAATATCATGTCTACTTTATCGCCCAGGCTTTCGGCAACATGGTTTGCCGTTGTCGGGCTGATGGTTTGGGATTTGTTGGCGGAAGGGGCGACAATCGGCACGCCGCTTTGGCGGATAAGTTCAAGTGCAATTTCATGGCAGGGCATGCGCAGGCTCATTGTTTCAAGGCCGGCACAGGCTAAATCCATTGCCGTGCTGCGTTCGCGGCGTTTCAGCACGAAAGTAAGCGGCCCGGGCCAAAATTTTTTGGCAAGGCTTATTGCGCGGCTGTCGGCGATGGCATATTCGCTTATTGCGTCAATTTCTGCAATATGCGAAATTAACGGGTTAAAAGCCGGGCGCCCTTTGGCAGCAAAAATCGATGCAACGGCTTTGGCATCAAATGCGTTTGCGCCTAATCCGTATACCGTTTCAGTCGGAAAAGAAACCAAGCCGCCGTTTTTGATGACTTCGGCAGCTTTTTTTAAGTTTTCGTTATTATAAGCAAAAATATTCTTATGCATTTTCTATTTTTAAAATATGTTTAACAGCCAGTTCGGCAGATGTATATTCTCTTAGCACTTCTTCATCGCTGTTGTCAATTATTTCATATTTTTGGTTTTGCGGGTTCCAGGCGAGGGTATCGAAATCATTGCGCCCCAGGCAAAGTTTTCCGGAAAGGGGAGCGTATAAATTTTCAGAAACAAGGTCATCCGCTTTTGTCGGATGAAATCCGAAAATTGTTCCGCCATTGCATATAATCCCGTTGCAGCTTTTTAACAGTTCGATATATGATTCAGGCAGCATGGGCAGCTTATTTTTATAAAGTTCCTGCCCGCAGGCCAAAAGGCATTCTTTTTTTGCAACCGGGATAATAACCGCGTCCGGGTAATCTTTAAGAAAAGACAAAAAATCAGCCATTTCTTCCTCCGTCTGCCTGTTTGGACAATCTGTTTGTGTTTTGCTCTGCAAAGTTATGCGTGATTTGCATTTCTTTGCTTAGTCCGCCAAAGAATACCGTATCTGCCGGAATTTCAATCCTTTTGGCCAGATTGTAAAAATTATGTTCGCTATTGCCGTAATTTTTGCTAAGCGTATGGATAATTGTGTGATAGGTATCCAGAATAATGCACAAATTCGGCTTGTTGTTTACTTCTGCGAGGTTCTTTTTTTGGCGTCCGTCTTGAACGTCTATTTTATGATGAATCGTAAAAATCTGCGGGACATTCCCTTTTGTTTTCATATCCTTGACGGTCTTTTCAATATATTTTACATAAGTTTCCGGGCTGTTATACGGAAGCAGAATGTTTTTTTGCCGAAAGGCTTCGGAAATTAAGGGTTGGTTGCTTAGCATATATTGCCTGTATTCGTCTTCATGATTGGCTATAAAAAATTTTATAAACCGTGCGCGGCTGCTTTCAAAATGGGGATTCTCACGGTAGTTGACTTTGCTGCGGATAATATCTGCCAAATCAAATGCATTCAGCTTTTTGATTGATTTTGGCGGAACTCTCATTTGGGCCAAAGCCTCTTTTAAAGGTTCTTCCAGCTTTCTAAAGTTACGAAACTGGGCAAAGCTTTCCCAAACGGGAATTTCCTCCAGGTTATAGCTTTGAGGATAATATTTCTTGGGTGTGTTTTTCCTTTTTTGGAGTTTTTTGTAAAAAGGGGAAAGAGATTCATTTTCCTGCGGGTAAATATTGCCGTCAAAGTCTGAACGGATGAGCATTTTTTCTTCCCGCTGCAGCGGAATTTGGTATTTTTCAACGGCAGCCATGTTTTCATTTAAAACAAGGTTTAGAAGGTCGTTTTTGATTTCTTTACGGTTATTGCAGCAGATATCCAATATTGTTTTTTCTAAAATGGCTTTTGTAGCCAGGTGCCTTTGATAAGAAGGCATATGGGAGGGGATGCCGCTAAGCAGGATATCTTTTAGCGAAGATTTTATTTTTTCCAAACGGTTGTATTCGGCGTAGTATTGTTCTTCATTTCCTTGGTAGCGGAAGCCGTGGGACATTGTCTGCAGCGCCAAAGGAAGAATTCTGATATATAGATATTCTTTGTTAATGGCATGCGTTTGGGGGTCGAAATTTTTGCGCTTGATTTTTGCCATTGTTCCTCCTTTTTGTCTAAAATTTAACCTGTTTTTATTCTGTTGTCTATATTTTTTTTGTATAAGGGGTGCAAAATTTACATTTTTTACATAAATAAAAGTTAGGCTATAGACAGTTTTTAGCTTAAAGGAGGATTAGATGGTTGAAATTGCATTTGCGCCTAAAGATGCCAAGCATGAAGTCAAAGTGTTTTTGTGTCCTGAAGGAAAAAAGGTAAATGTTGAAGGCGGATTCGCCGATGTTTACCAGTCAGCGCTTAAACAATCGGGCTTTTCCGGAAAAAAACAGACATTTTGCCGCGTTTACACGGATAAGGGACAGACAATTTTTGTCGGTGCCGGAAAAATTAAAACCGATTTTGAGGCTCAAGAGCTGGGTGGCTATTTGTATAAGCTGTTAAAAGACGAAGAACAGGCTGCCGTGTTTTCCGGCGATGAAGGCAATACATTGTTAAATATTGCGTTCGGCATTGAAATAGCATCTTACCGTTTTGATAAATATTTTACGCAAAAAAAGGCCGATGAGCTGCCGAAGCTTGAAAAAGTCAGTTTTATTGCAGAAGATGCCAAGCAGCTTGCGCAGGAATATAAAAAATTGGCGGCTCTTGCAAACGGCGTGCGTTTTGCCCGGGATTTATGCAATGAACCCGCGAATGTCTTAAATCCGGAAAGCTTTGCAAAAGAGGCGGAACGTTTGTCTTATCTGGGGCTTGATGTTGATGTGCTGAATCTTAAGGATTTGCGCAAGCTGGGAATGAATATGCTGCTTTCTGTCGCCCAAGGTTCTGTGAATGAGCCGAAAGTTGTCATTTTGAAGTGGAAAGGCAAACCCAAACAGAAGGAATTTGACACGGCTTTAGTCGGCAAGGGCGTTACTTTTGACAGCGGCGGAATTTCATTAAAGCCCGGAAACGGCATGTGGGATATGAAAGGCGATATGACAGGTGCGGCGGTTATGGTTAGCGTTATGAAAACGGCCGCTTTGCAAAAATTGCCGCAAAATGTGATTGCGGCTGTCGGATTGGTCGAAAATATGCCTTCTGGTTCCGCAACGCGACCGGGGGATATTGTTACCTCGATGTCTGGGCAGACGGTTGAAATTTTGAATACAGATGCCGAAGGTCGGTTAGTCTTGGGCGATGTTTTATGGTATGTCCAGGAAAAATACAAAGTGAAAACGGTTATTGATGCGGCAACCTTGACCGGTGCGACAATGAGGGCGTTAGGCAACCAATATGCCGGGATTTTTGGAAATGACGAAAAGCTGATTAAAGCTTTGATTCACGCCGGCAATGAAAGCGGCGAACGTTTATGGCAGCTGCCGATAAACGATGAATATAATAAATGGATGGATTCTGATGTTGCGGATATGAAGAATTTATCATCTTCCGCCAATGCCGGAGGTTCTACAGCCGCCTGCTTCTTGCAGCGCTTTATTCAAAAAGATGTCAAATGGGCGCATTTGGATATTGCAGGGGTGGATAAGGAAGAAAAAGGCAGCCTGCTTGTTCCCAAAGGGGCGACGGGTTTCGGCGTCCGTTTGTTGACGGATTATCTGAATGCCTTAAAGTAAAAAAAACGCTCCTTAACGGAGCGTTTTTTATTTTGTGAAACCTGGTCCTGACTGCAGGTAGAGTTTTCCGTCGGGGGTTCTTTTGACCCTCCATACTTTTTTATCATGTATCAGTATGGAATTGGGTTCAAGGGTTTCCGTCCGAATGTCTTCAAATGTCCATTGCGACAGTTTTTTGCCATCATCCCGGAAAAGCGGATAAGTAAAAATACTCCAATCTTCCGTTGGAGGTTCGGAATAGACAATCCAGCTGTAGCCCAGCATTTGCGGCTTTTTTTCAATAGAAAATATCTTACAGAGATAAAAGGTTAAATCCGTGTATCCCATTGAAGTAAGAATTATCTCTAAATCTTGCTGATGGTGCAATTCGCCGATTTGCCGGATATGTATGCCGAGATCTTTGTTCCATGTAACCTGATAATCTGACTTTTGGAAGGTGAACACGCTTCCTCTGGACAATTTTTCTATGGTTTCGGGGTTTGCATTTATATCAAAACCTGGAGCAAAAACGCTGAGAAAAGCACGAAAATTATAATTTTCATCGGTTAAAAGCCAGCCAAAGATATCATCTGCATCCTCATCTTCATTGCTATTGAGTATGATAACCAGAGTTATTATGCCGGCTAAGCCTTGCCGGGCAAAGAAATATCTGGCTTCGTTTTCGCTCGCGCAAAAAACTTCGTTGCCAACGGGCAGTAAATTACTGCATAACTTGCACTTATTCATAATTATTTGTTTTTAAGGGTTAATAATAAATTGATTGTTTTTAATATAACGCTTTTTGTCTAAAAGGCAAGGCTTTTATAAACAAAAACCCGGAAACCCGGGTTTTTGTTTATCTTCCTTGATTGCTGTTTTTTGTTAAAACGGCGGGATCAAGATTATTTGGCGAAGCTATTCGGCCGGCATCCAGCTTTTTAGCAATGCCTTGCGAACAATGTTCCCGGCGGGCCATGCGCTCTGCCGTTAGCGGATAAAGATATATTTCCTGGCTGTCTTTAATGGCTAATTTTGTTACAGTGTTGTTGTTAGAGGCATATTTTTCACAAAAATGGGCTAAAAGCTTTTTTGCGTTTTCTTCTTCTTTTGCCCATTCGCCATATCTCTTGGAAAGCTGGTAGGCCTTTAATTGAACGTTAGCCTCGTTTAAAACGGCTCTCTGCTGGTGGATGGGAAGTTTGCTGTATGCGGTGTCTTCGTTATTGGCATTCTTATATAAAAAATCTGATCTTAAGGCGTGTCCTGCCATTTTTCATTCTCCTGGTTAAACTGAAAAGTAATGGATTGATTATTAAGATATAGAATCGTTCTGTCCAGATAATATTAGAGATGTGCACAAAAAAACCGGATGCAAGGGCATCCGGCTTTTTTATTTTGATTATGTCTTATTCAACAATTTTGAATTCAGACATATGTTCCAGAAGCGAACGTTTTTCCTTAACGTTTTCCTGAGCTTTGTTGACCAGGGTTTCATAACGTTCCGGATTTTGTTTGTTTACAATCTGGAAACGGGTTTCATTTGCCATGTAGTCGGACAATGGCTTGCTGGGCGCTTTAGAATCCAGTACCAAAGGAGCTTTTCCTTCCTTGATGTTTTCCGGATTATAACGGTACAGCGGCCAAGAACCGGATTCAACGGCATCTTTCTGGTGGCTTAAGCCGTCTGCCAGGTTAAACCCTTGAGCGATACAGTGAGAGTATGCAATGATGATGGACGGACCGTCAAAGGCTTCCGCTTCGTTCATTGCTTTGATAACTTGCGTATCGTTTGCGCCAAAGGCAACCTGAGCAACATAAACATTACCGTAAGACATGGCTATCATTGCCAAATCTTTCTTCGGCAAAGTTTTTCCGGCGGTGGCGAATTTTGCGGAAGCGCCCATCGGGGTCGCTTTAGACTGTTGTCCGCCGGTATTGGAGTAAACGCCGGTATCCATTACCAAGATGTTGATGTTTTTGCCGCTGGCAATGGCATGGTCAAGACCGCCGAAGCCGATATCGTAAGCCCAACCGTCGCCGCCCAAAATCCATACGGATTTTTTAATCAAGTAGCCGGCCAAAGCATTCAGGTGTTTGGCTTCCGGCGTGTTGATGCCGGCAAGTTTATCACGCAGAACTTTAACATTGGCGCGCTGGTCATCAATTTCGATATCTGTTGCCTGCGGGTTAGACATGATCTTTTCAACCAAATCCGCGCCGACTTTGTCTTTTAAGCCCTCTAAAAGAGTTTTGGCAAAGCTGGTCTGCTGGTCAATGGAGAATCTCATGCCCAAGCCAAATTCGGCGTTGTCTTCAAACAAGGAGTTTGCCCAAGCCGGACCATGACCTTTTTCATCTTTGGCATAAGGTGTGGTCGGCAGGTTTCCGGAATAAATTGAAGAACAGCCGGTTGCATTGGCAACAACCATGCGGTCGCCAAAGAGCTGGGTCAGCAATTTAATGTACGGGGTTTCGCCGCAGCCTGCGCAAGCGCCGGAGAATTCAAACAAAGGTTGAATCATCTGGGTTGTCTTCGGCAGAGTTTTTGAAACTTCCGTACGTTTTACATAAGGCAGGGTTTCAAAGAATTTCCAATTTGCCTTTTCGGCTTCCAGATGGTTTTCAATATGATCCATATTGATGGCCTTCTTTTCAGGATTTTCTTTGTTCTTTGCCGGGCAGGCAGAAGTACAAATGCCGCAGCCTGTGCAGTCTTCGGGAGAAATCTGCAGGATGAATTTTTTGCCTGCAAATTCTTTGCCTTTGTAGTCGGCGGATTTTAATGTGGCCGGTGCATTTTTGAGTTCTTCTTCCGAAGCAACCTTCATGCGGATAACGCCGTGTGGGCAGACCAATGAACATTTGCCGCACTGAATGCAAGTGTTGGGATCCCATACCGGAATTTCCGTTGCAATGCAGCGTTTTTCATATTGGGTTGTTCCTGTCGGCCATGTGCCGTCAACAACTTGTTCAAATGCAGAAACCGGAAGTTCGTTGCCGCGGTCGGCAATAATTTCGCCTGTCAGTTTCTTTACAAATTCAGGTGCATTTTCCGGTACCGGAGGCAGACGGTGAATGCTGGATGTAACAGAGGCCGGGTATTCAACTTTGTGCAGGTGAGCCAGAGAAGCATCAACAGCGGCATAGTTCTTTTGAACAATCGCATCGCCTTTTTTGCTGTATGTCTTCTTAATGGCGTTTTTAATCTGCGCAATCGCTTCATCTTTGGGCAAGATGTTGGAAATTGCAAAGAAACAGGTCTGCATAACCGTGTTGATGCGTTGTCCCATTCCTGTTTCGCGGGCAACTTCAACAGCGTTAATTGTGTAGAAATTTAATTTCTTTTCAATGATTTCCGCCTGAACCTCAACAGGGAGCTTGTTCCATACTTCTTCAGCTTTGTAAGGAGCGTTCAATAAGAATGTGGCGCCCGGTTTGGCGATTTTTAAAATGTCTACCTTGTTCATGAACGGGAACTGGTGGCAGGCAACGAAATCTGCCTTGTTAATCAAATAAGCAGATTTAATCGGATTATCTGAAAAACGAAGGTGAGATGTGGTCATTGAACCGGATTTGCGGGAATCGTAAACGAAGTAGCCCTGGCCGTATTTGCCGGCATCTTCCGCAATAATCTTGATTGAGTTCTTGTTGGCGCCAACTGTACCGTCTGCGCCCAGGCCGAAGAACACGGCACGGACAACATCTTTGGGTTCGGTGTCGATAGAATCGTCAAAGGGCAGGGATGTTTTGCTGACATCGTCGGTGATACCAACGGAGAAACCGTTGATGGATTTTGCGGCAAAGCCATTGTCAAACACGGCTTTAACCATGCCCGGGGTGAATTCTTTTGAAGACAAGCCATAACGTCCGCCAACGATTTTCGGCAGAGAAGCAATTTCTCCGGCTGCAAAAGCCTGAGTTAATGTTGCAACAACATCCAAATATAAAGGTTCGCCGATAGAACCGGATTCTTTGGTTCTGTCAAGAACAGAAACAACTTTAACTGTTTTGGGCAGAACTTTGAGGAATGATTTTGTCGGGAACGGACGATACAGATGAACTTTCATAACGCCGAGTTTTGCGCCTTGGGCATTGAGGTAATCAATGCTTTCTTCAACAGTTTCGCCGCCAGAACCCATGATAACAATAACCTGTTCCGCGTCAGCGGCGCCATAGTAGTCGACAACGTTGTATTTGCGGCCGCTGATTTTGGCAAATTTATCCATTTCTTCCTGAACGATTTCTTCAACCTTTGCATAGAAAGGATTGCAAGCTTCACGCCCTTGGAAGAATACGTCGGGGTTTTGAGCCGTGCCGCGGATAACCGGAGCTTCCGGACGCAGGGCGTGTTTGGCATTGAAAGAATAGTCAACGCCTTCCAACATGGCGCGCAAATCGTCATCGGAAAGCAATTTGATTTTTTTGATTTCATGCGAAGTGCGGAAACCGTCAAAGAAGTGCATGAACGGTACGCGGGAACGCAATGTGGATGTTTGCGCAATGGCGGCAAAGTCATGGGCTTCCTGAACAGAGTTGGAGGCCAGCATGGCAAAGCCGGTTTGGCGGCAGGACATAACGTCAGTGTGGTCACCAAAAATTGACAATGCGTGATAAGCCAAAGAACGAGCAGCAACATGCATTACAAACGGAGATAATTCACCGGCAATTTTATACATGTTGGGAATCATCAACAGCAAACCTTGGGAAGCTGTGAAGGTTGTGGTTAAGGAACCGGCCTGGATTGAACCATGGCAGGCACCCGCCGCACCGGCTTCAGACTGCATTTCCTGAACTTCAGGGATAACACCCCATAAGTTCTTTTGTTTGGCGGCAGACCAAGCGTCAGCCCATTCGCCCATCGGAGAGGACGGGGTAATCGGGTAAATGACGCAGACTTCATTCATGCGGTGGGCAACAGAAGCGGCAGCTTCGTTGCCATCCATCATTTTCATCTTAACTTCTGACATTTATATATCCTTTTATTATTACGAATGAGCGGCGGAATTTTGCGTCCCGCAGCCCGGGTTTTGCAAGATAGAATCTTTCTGCGCGCTTTATAACATGTTATCTGTTTAAATGCCAGTAAAAAAATGATTTTTACCGCGTGAAAAATATGGACAAGAATTATCCATTGTGTTATTGATAATCCACAAATTTCTTATTTATAAATTATGACCATAATGCAAAAAATCATTCAGAGTGAAAAGAGTGAAGCTCTGATGCTGATTAAAGAGAATCTTCCCAATAAGAAATTTATTCGGGAAATTTATGATTGTTTTGCCGATTTTTATGTTAAACTGGCAAAAAATGCTCCGGAAGGCGAAGTGTTGTCTTATATGCATATTGCAAGAGGCTGCTTTGACTTATCGGCTCCGGAATGGTTGGGCACTCCTGAATTTTCCGTTATTGAGCATATTGTTCAGGAGCACTGGCATTTCTTTGTGGTTTTGCTGGCGGCTCCTTCCAATCATGGCCGGCATCCGGAATTTGAAGGGATGTCCAAGGACGTCATGCTTAATGCTTACCGGTGCTGGTTGTTGTGCTATCTGAAATATTGCAAGGTGCCTTCGCGGCTGTTTATGTTGCTGGAGCTTACCAACCCTTTTCCTGTGCAGGAAAAAGCAGGTTTAAACGAAGATTTTGCTGCAGCATTTTTTGTTTTTGGTGCAAACAGGCTTCTTAACAATCGCGGGCAGGAAGATGATGTCCTCATCCGGCAAATGTGTTTTTATTGGGAATCGTGCCCTGATGACGTGCGTGAAGAAGTGGCGGCCTGCTTGAACAGAAACCGCCGGAAACGCTCAAGGAAGGAAGTGAGCTTCAGGCTGTTGCTGCGTAAAGTAAATGCGGCTTCGAACAAGCGCAGAGCTTATGTGTTGGCAATCATAATTGTTGGCCTCTTATACGGAGCGGCGATGTTTTATTTTCTGCTTTAAAAAGCGTCCGGATTTATCCGGACGCTTTTGCTGCTTTTCGGGCTTCTAAAATTTTCTGTTTTATTTAGTTAAAATTTACGGGCTGATTTCCCTTTTTACATCTTTATGGGCAGGCCGGAAAATATTTTATGGACAGACCTGAAAATATGGAGCGAGTAACGGGAATCGAACCCGCATCCTAAGCTTGGGAAGCTCACGTTCTACCATTGAACTATACTCGCATATGCCAGCTCAATATAACTCTAAAAATCTAACTGGCAAGTAATTTTTTATTTTTTTTACAGGTTAAACAAATCAGAATAGGTCAGCGCCAGCCCTATCATGAAATTGCTTCCGGTTTTATTGGTTTCTCTGGCTTTGGCCATGAAGTAATTCATGTAGGGTGCCAAGCTTAATGTATCGTTCAGCTTGACGTCCATCCGGCCGACGGTGCCGAGTTCATGTTCAAAATCTGTGCCGACATAGTCGCTGAAATAAACATAGTCGCGAAAATAGCCGTCTAATTGGAATTTAACGCCTTCGCGCAGCGGATATTCGCTTTTTAGCCCGACTTCATAGGCGAGTTTTGCCGTTTCGTTTCCGCTGTAGGTGAAATCATATTCTTCAACGCCTGCCAGATAAAGCTCCTTTATGTATTGCCCGTTGAACATTTTTATACCTTCCATGCCGCGGATGATTTTTGATCTTGGCGCATCTCCGTTGGCCGTGAATTCTGTTTGGTAGCCAATGCTGGCAAAAGGTCCGACGTCTGCATCTTCATATTTCCACATTTTAGCGTTAATGTCTGTATAGGCCCAAATGCGGTCAGAGTTTTCTGTGGATGTTTCTTCGCCGTCTACGGGTTTTAATTTTGTTTTGCCGTATTCCATTTGCAGGCCGTTGTTCCATTGATAGGCATCTTGTTCATATTCCAAAACAAAATCAAATACGCCCTTAATAACTGTTTCGCTGTCGGCGCTTAATTTAGAATTTGGCGAATCTTGGTAATCTTGCGCATTTTGCACGTCGGTGCTTGAAAGTTCTAAGCCCACCCTTTTGAAATTTGCGCGCAGAGGGCTTTTTTCTGCCGTTTCGGCTGCCTGGGCAGCGGCTGCGCTTGCGGCAAATGCCAGACAATATATTAATGTTTGAAATTTTTTCATATTAAATCCCCTTTCTATAAGTTTGCTTTTGTTTAACAAATTATGGAAAGGGGAGTCAATATAGGGTTGTTTTTCTGTGTAAAATTAGAAAAATTTAGGCTCCGCATGGATAACGACGCGGCGGTTTTTTATCCTGTTTTGCGGTATCGGGTCTCCAAAAGCATCGCGGTTTGGATATTTGGGAGCAATATCATACATGCCGGTGGCTTTGAGGCGTACCCGGTCTATGCCGCGGCTCTCCAAAAATTCGACAACGGCGGCCGCTCTTGCGGCGGAAAGTTCCCAGTTGTTGGCGTAAATCGAATTTTGCGGCTTTTCATCGCTGGTGTGCCCTTCAACGCTAAAAAAGAAATTGTGATATCTTTCTGACTGCAGCGTTGCAGCTATGCGCTTTAGGGTTGGAAGCAATTCTTCTTTGATTTTTGCAGAGCCCGGCGCAAAGAAAACATCTCCGCTGAACTCAATTACAATGCCTTGGGAATCGTTGCCGAGGGCGACATCATCCGTTACGTTCATTGTTTGGACATCTTCACGCAGTTCAACCAGCATGGTCTCTATCGGCCTCTGGCTTTCCCTTTTGCCGATGCCTTCCGTCAAACCGGCTTTAATCTGTTCATATTTTGATGCGTCCGGCGTGGAGGCTGCCAGCATTAAAACAAAGAAGCACAACAACAGCGTTACCATGTCGCTGTAGGTGGCCATCCATTCTTCGTCAATTGGCTCGGAAACTTTTTTCTTCATGGCTACTCCTGATTATCTGCGCCAGAACCCGGCCTGAAGTCCCTGTCTATCAAGTATTGTTCTTCCCAGCTGGCGAAGGAGTTGATTTTGTCTTGGATATAGCGCGGGCTTTTTCTTTCTGCAAGCAGAACCAAACCTTCCAGTTGGAGGTTATGTAAAAAGGCAACAGCGTCATTGCGGGCGGAGGCTTTTGTTGCGAGCGGAATAAACAGCAGGCGGGCCAGAATAATGCCGTAAAGGGTTGTGATGAGGGCTATTGCCATGCTGGGGCCGATAGCGGCAGGGTCAGATGCCATATTGCCAAGCATGATAACCAATCCGATAAGCGTTCCGAGCATGCCGAATGCCGGAGCATCGCCGCCCATCTTTTTCAAGGCATCTGTTACGCGGCGTCCGCGTTCGCTTTCCGCTTCCAGATTATTGGTAAGAATTTGCCTGATTTCGGCACCAGTATATCCGGTAACAACCAAATCTGCGCCGGAGGCAAGGAAGCTGTCTTCTTGGCGGAGGGCATCCGTTACTTCATTTTCTAAGCCTTGCAGGCCGTTTTTTTGCAAGATATATGCCCAGCGGACAATGCGCCCGATTTCATCTTTTAAGGAAACAGTAGATTCCTTATGCTTGCGGAAAGCTTTGCCCATTAGTTTCAGGGCATTAAAAGAAATCGATGTTTCATAGGAAATGAACAAGGCTGCGAAAGTTCCCCCGGCAACAATTGCCATACTCGGAAAGTCGACAAATGCGTTGGGATTGTCTGTTGATGCAACGATTGCTGTAATAACGATTAAAAATCCGCCGATGAAACCGGCTAAAGTTCCTAAAGACATGTTTTTACCCTGTTTTGTTGTTTTGAATAATTATTTTTTTCCCGCTTTTACATAAGCGACTGCCGAGTGTTCTTCGCAATAGGTTTGTCCGAGTTTGACCCTTTTGCCGCAAAAATGGAAGTTTTCATCTTTGGGGTCGCCGATTGGCCAGCGGCAAGTGTGGTTGTCTAAATCGGCAACAGTTACTTTTTCAGGCCTTTTGTATGTTTCTTGTTCGGCTTCTTTCTTTTTGTTTTCTTTTTCAGGCGCTTGTACGGCTTTTGCAGGTTTGGCCGCTGCTTGATTTTCCACTTTTTTTTCAGAGGCTGTTTTTTTTGCCGGGGCAGCCTTCTTTTCCTTTGCAGCTGCCTGAGATGGGGAGGCTGCTTCATCTTTTTTCTTTATGGGAGAAGGGCGTCCCGAAAGCCCCAAACGATGCACTTTGCCGACGATGGAATTCTTGGAAACTCCAAGCTTTTTTCCGATTTCTCCGGTGGTCATCCCTTCTTTCCACATTTTCTTTAAATCTTCAACCATTTCATCGGTCCAGGCCATGGCTTTTCTCCTTAAATATATAAACTATGCCTTTATGTTAGGCGAATATTCTCCGCGAGTCTAGTATGAAAATAAATTTATCACTTCTTTTTTAATTTTTTATGTATTATATTAGCTCTAGTTGAAATTTTTGCGGAGAAATCTTATGGTTAAAAACTATTGGTTGGAAGGCGTTTGGCTCAGCTTTTTGGCATCTGCGGCGATGGCTGAAAATTTGGTTCCCGAAAGCAAAACGACAGATATGAATGTTACGATTTATCAAAACCAGGCATTGGTTAAGGATATCCGCAATGTCGATTTTGCGCAGGGCATGAATGAAATCGCCTTTGAGGGCGTTGCGCGCCAGATACGCCCGGAAACAGCCATGTTTTCCGCTTCGGGCATTCGGGTTTTTGAACAAAATTATGATTATGATTTGATTAATGCCCAGAATCTGCTGGAAGAAGCAATCGGCAAAAAAGTAAAAACGGCTGAAATTAATCCGGCCAATGGCGAAACGATTATTAAAGATGCTGTTTTAATTAACAATAATTACGGTTCTCCGGTTTTGAAATTTGATTACGGCATTGAGGCAAATTTTCCCGGGCGTGTTGTCTTTGAACAAATTCCGCAGAATTTGAGGGTTAAGCCCACGCTCATGGCAAAATTGGACAGCAGGGAAGCCGGAACACGCCCCTTGGAGCTTGATTATCTGGCGAACGGTTTAAGCTGGCAGGCAGATTATGTGGCAGAAATTGATGCTGATGACAAATTGCGGCTTAACAGTTGGGTTACGCTTAATAACGAATCGGGTGCCGATTATAAAAATGCTAAAATCCGCCTTGTTGCGGGCAGTGTTAACCAGGTTGCCGATGTTATGCCGAGAATGAGAAACAAAGCGATACCGATGCTTGCGGCGGGTTTGGCATCGGATGAGGCTGTTGCGGAAACGTCCAGCATGCAGGTGATGCCGGTCGGATTGGACGGATATTATCTGTATACGCTTCCCGAGCGGGCTGACATTTTAGATAAACAAAGCAAGCAAGTCAGCTTGTTTTCAAAGGAAAATGTGAAGTTTGAAAAAGAATATAAGCTGGTTTCGCCGCTTTATTTAAGTTATCGGGGCGGTTCAAAACAATTTGAAAATATGAACCCCGATGTTGTTTATAAGCTGGTTAACCTTGAAGAAAATAATCTGGGGCTGCCGCTTCCTGCCGGAACCGTGCGCTTTTACCGCCAGGATCAAACTAACGGCTTGCAGTTTATTGGCGAGAGCCGCATGGCGCAGACGGCTGTTGGCGGAAAATCCGAGCTTAAAATTGGAAAATCTTTTGATATTTCTGTGGAAGGGAAAGTTGTCCAGGTTAAAGAAATTTCCGACAAAATCCGCGAATCGGATGTTGAAATTAAATTTGCTAACGGTTCGGATAAAAATGCGGTTGTCGAATTTGTTCAAAACGGAAGCGATACGATGGAAATCCTTAAAGAGAATCTGCCGCATGACGTGAAAAACGCTTACAGCAATTCCTGGAAAATCGGCGTTCCGGCCAAAGGCGAAGCAAAATTAACCTTTACTGTCAGGATGATAAGCAAATAATGCGTTTAGTCTTTTTTGCCTTGTTGGGCGTTTTAGGCTTTGCCTTTTATGCAAATGCGGAACCGGAGCCTTGGCAACCGAAATCTATGGCGGATTATGAAAAATATTTCCAAGTGGATTTGGATGCGCCGCTTCCGGATTATGATACGCTGTTTTATGAATTTAAACATGAAGACAGCGATTATGACCCTCGTTACAGCAGCGTATGGGATTTTATAGGCGCTGTTTTTGACAGAGGCTTCCATGATATGATTTCTTCTTACGGCGGCTCTGAAAAAAGGGCGAAGCCGGTTGAAGAAGATGCGCTTTTGGAAATGATTGAGGCTATGCCGAAATCAATGTATGAGTATATTGGCCCAATGCTTCACGAAACTCCCGGAATTTCTGAAAAAATTTTAAATTATCCCGGAATTAAAGAAACAAAGCACAAGTTTCCAACACGCATTGCTCCGCAGCTGCAGCATATTGAAGGCTTGGAATTTTTATCGCCTTACCTTTATTATGTTTTGATGCCGGAAATGTGGCCGCAGCTTGACAAGCCTGTCGAACTGCCGCCGATGCAGAGCACTTTTCCAAAAGTCAGCTATGACGCGAAGTTTTATGATGCCCTTAAAGTTCTCGTGCCGCCGGAGCCTTATCAGCAAGATTATAAGCCGGATAACAAGCTCAGCCGCAGCGATTTGCGGACGGTGGACATTACGCCAAACAGTCTGCTGACCGCCGCGGATGTTAAAGCTTTTGTGAATACGATGGATAAGGTTAACGAATTTGGCAAGCGCCATACCAAACAGCTTGTACACGCGGGGGCGATGTTTGATTTTTATGAAAGAAAGCATGACGGCGGCTTGCCGGTTAACGGGCTGAAAGATTTGGTCAATCCCTGCCAGCGTTTGGCGCAGCGGGTTAAAATCATCGGCAAGGAAGGCGAATTTTTGCATGAAGTTGTCGGCGAGGGTTTTACGCTTAAAGACTGGGCTTACACCTGCGACAAGGTGGTTAAGGCTTACCGCGTGTCTTATATGTCAACAATGATGCTTCAGGCGATACGCTCTTACCAGCGCGGCTTTTATGATGCGGATATCTCTCTGCTTTCGCCCAGCCGCCAGGCTGTTCAATACTCGACCATGCAGAGCATTTTGGAGATGTACTATGCGCCGCTTAATGATGTGGTGGAAGTGCGCAAGCACCGGCAGGAAATCCGCGATAAGCTGAATGCTTTTGATTACCGTTTGGCCCATATGCCGATTGGTTATATCGATTAACGATATGTTTTTTATTAAAAAAATCTTTTTTCTGAATTTTTGTATTGCAATTCATTATCAATCTTTGTATAAAGGCAGTCAGAGTTTAATTTATTAAAAAATAAGGTATTTTAAAATGGCACGCGTTACGGTTGAAGATTGTATTGATAAAATTCCAAATCGCTATGAATTGTTGATGGTGGCCGCACAGCGGGCTAAAGACATCAGCACCGGCTCTCCGATTACACTTCCCCGGGATAATGACAAGAATCCGGTTATCGCTCTTCGTGAAATTGCCGAAGAAACGGTAAGCATTGAAGAATTGCAGAAATCTCTGGTTATGGGGCTGCAGAAATATGTTGAAGTTGAAGAGCCTGAAGAAGAAGAGCTCGAAATCTTGGCTGCTGAAAAAGAATTGGCTGATTTGGACGAACAATTCAGCGGTTTGCTGGTTGACAGCGAAATGAATGATGCCATGCAAATCCACGGCGATGATGATTCTGCCGATTTTGGTTTGGATGCGGATGCCGACAGCGGGGATGCCGATATGGACGATGTTGCTTTTGATGATGATTTGTCCATGGATGATGCCGCTTTTGACGATGAAGAATAAAGCAAAGGCTTTGTTTTTGAAAGGCAGGATTTTTCCTGCCTTTTTTTGTTTGAAGCTGTATAATTTAACCAAATGGCAAGAACTCTTGTGCTTATATATGCTTAAATGGTATAAATTGCTTTTATTTGGTAAAGAGATATGAAATGCTGAGACAATACGAGCTTGTTGATTTGGTGAAATCTTACGACCCGGACGCCGATGAAGATGCTTTGAACCGGGCTTATGTTTTTGCGATGAAAAAACACGGCGCACAGCTTCGCGCTTCGGGAGACCCTTATTATTCACATCCGGTGGAAGTTGCGGGCATCTTAACAAAGTTTAAGCTTGATTCATCCTCGGTTATTGCCGGCCTTTTGCATGATACGGTTGAGGATACGGATACCTCGGTTGAGGAAATCCGAGGCTTGTTTGGCGAGCAGGTTGCCCAGTTGGTGGACGGGCTGACCAAATTGGCAATGATTGAACAAAAATCCGTTAATAATAAACAAGCGGAAAATTTTAGAAAACTGTTGTTGGCGATGTCGGAAGACGTACGCGTTTTGCTGATTAAGCTTGCCGACCGCCTGCACAATATGCGCACTTTGCACTTTCTTAAGCCTGAAAAAAGAAGCCGGATTGCCAAAGAAACTCTCGATATTTATGCGCCTTTGGCCGAACGTATCGGCATGCAGGAAGTCAAAAGCGAACTGGAAGAAATTGCCTTTCGCGAGATACACAAAGAGGCTTATGAATCTATTCGGGCGCGTTTAAACTTTTTGCGTGAGCAAGGCAGCAATATTGTTCCCAAAATTATAGAACAGCTTAAAAAAGACATGGCGGATAATGATATTGCGGCGGAAATCACGGGGCGGGAAAAAACGCCTTATTCCATTTGGCGCAAAATGCAGCAAAAGAATGCCTCTTTTGAGCAATTGTCCGATATTATGGCCTTCCGCATTTGTGTGGATGATATTGCCGCTTGTTATCAGGCTTTGGGAATAGTCCATAGCAAATACCATATGGTGCCGAGGCGCTTTAAAGATTATATTTCCACGCCCAAACCCAATGGTTATAAGTCTATCCATACCGGAATTATCGGTCCTGAAAACACCCGGATTGAAATCCAAATCCGCACGCATGAAATGCATGAAGTCGCAGAAAAAGGCATTGCTGCACACTGGGCTTATAAGCAGGGGCAAAAGGCCGTCGGAACAAATTTCCGCTGGATACGCGAATTGTTGGAAATTTTGGAGCAGGCGCAAAATCCTGAAGAGTTTCTGGAGAATACAAAGCTGGAAATGTATAATGACCAGGTTTTTTGTTTTACGCCCAAGGGCGACTTAATCGGCCTGCCAATCAATTCCACGCCGGTTGATTTTGCTTATGCCGTGCATTCAGGCGTTGGCGATACTTGCGTTGGCGCGAAAATCAACGGGGAAATCCGTCCGCTCAGAACTGTTCTTCAAAATGGCGACCAGGTTGAAATCCTGACTTCCAAAGCCCAGCATCCGTCAACGGAATGGGAACGTTTTGTTGTTACCGGAAAAGCCAAAGCGGCGATCCGCCGTTATGTGCGTGAACATAAACGAGACCAGTTTATTACGCTTGGCCAGCAGATATTGGAACGTATCTTTAAAGGCGAAAGCCTGGAATTTTCAGAAAAAGGTTTGGTTAATGTCTTGCCGAATTTTGAAGCCGAAGGCGTTGATGACATTTATGCCAAAGTCGGCGAGGGGCTGGTTACCGGTTGGGATGTGTTAAAAGCCGTTTATCCGGGGTATAAGCAATCCAAGCTTGGCAAGGTTGTGAAGTCTTTAAAAGTTCCTGGGTTTAGAAAAGAAAAGAAGAAAAACACGCCACTCAAAATCAAAGGCCTTATTCCCGGTATGGCTGTTCATTTTGCGGGCTGCTGCCATCCTTTGCCCGGCGACAGGATTGTCGGAATTGTTACCACGGGAAAAGGTGTGGCGGTCCATACAATCGATTGTAAGCTTTTGGAAAAATATGCTGATGAACCGGAACGCTGGCTGGATATTTCCTGGGGCGAAGATGCCGAAGCAGAACTTCATGTCGGCCGTTTAAAAGTTATGCTAAATAATGAGCCCGGCGCTTTGGCAGAGCTATCAAATCTTATTGCGCGCAGCAATGGCAACATTGCCAACCTTAATATTACAAACCGTACGGTCAGCTATTTTGAACTTATTGTCGATGTGGAAGTTAAAGACCTTAAACACCTTACGGATATTATTGCAGCCTTAAAGGCTTCGAAGATGATATCTTATGTTTCCCGTTCTTCTTAAAAAGTTCGTATAATACCTCATTTGGCGCGATTAAATTCGGATGGAGAAAATCGCGCGCGTTAAGGCCTTCTCCGGTAACAGTGCTTTTAAATCTCTTTTGTTTAAAGGCACTTTTTCTTTGCCGAAATGTAACTATATATATTAAAACTTTATTTTGCAGGGATTTTGATGAAAGAATATTTCCTTAAGCTTTTACAAAAAATATCGTCATTGAAGGGCACTCCTTACGCTATTGCGGCAGGCGTGGCTTGCGGTGTGGCGGTTTCCTTTACGCCTTTTGTCGGAGCCCATATGCTTATAGCCGCTTTTACCGCCTGGCTTATTGGCGGAAATATTGTGGGCAGCGCTGTCGGGACGTTAGCCGGAAATCCTTGGACTTTTCCAATCATCTGGCCGGCCATTTGGGAAACGGGGCGCCATATTTTAGGCGGCGCTTATCTGCAGCGGAAAGATGCAGATTTTGAACTTTTGTTCCATCAACTGTCAAACGCTTTGAAAAATTTTGATTTTTCATTGTTTTTTAGTGATGTTTGGCCTATACTCCTTCCCATGATTGTGGGATGCATTCCTTTTTATGCGGCCGCTTGGGTGCTGTCTTACTGGGGAATACGCCGCTATTTGGAAAAATATAAAAAAAGGTAGGATGTATTTATGATTATCGGGACAGGGTGTGATTTGGCAAATATTGAGCGCATCGAACACAGCCTGAATAAATTTGCCGGCCGCTTTTTGAAAAAAATTTTTTCAGAAAACGAGCTTGCGGAATTGTACAAGCGGGAAAATGCTTCTCCGAAAGCCTTTGCTTGCGCCGTGGCAAAGCGTTTTGCCGCTAAAGAAGCCTGTTCAAAGGCGTTGGGGACGGGAATTAGCCGCGGGACATCATGGAAAGAAATAGAAGTGTTTAATTTGCCTTCGGGACGCCCTGTTCTAAAACTTTCCGGAAAAACGCTGGCGAATTTAAAACAGCTCGGCGGCGGGAAAGATTGCAATTTATGGGTCAGTCTGAGCGATGACTTTCCCTGGGCCCAAGCATTTGTAATTATTGAAGTACAAGTATAAATTATTGTTGCTATAATAAAAATATTGTTTAGTATGTGTAATGCCTGTTTATTATCAAGCCCGGATAACCGGGTTTGATAATAAATGAAGGCGGTATTTTGTTTTTTGAAAGAGGAATTTATGGAACAAGATGAAAGCTTTATGGATACGGTGAAAACTGTTGTCTATGCTATTGTTATTGCGATTTTAATACGTACATTTTTATTTGAGCCTTTTAAAATCCCTTCCGGGTCCATGTATCCGACCCTGTATGTTGGCGATTATCTGTTCGTTTCCAAATATTCTTACGGCTATTCTAAGCACTCCATGCCTTTGAGCCTTCCGGTTATTGACGGACGCATCTGGGAAGATGCGCCGGAAAGGGGAGACGTGGTTGTTTTCAAATTCCCCCAGGATAATAAAACAGATTTTATTAAAAGGATTATAGGGCTTCCCGGCGATAAAATCAAACTTGAAAACGGACGCCTTTTTATTAACGGGAAAATGTTGGAACGTGAGAAAATTGAAGATTTTGTCATTCGCGACAAATACGGCAATGCGGAAAGATACCACCAATATGTTGAAACGCTTCCTGAAGGGCGTAAGCACAATATCCTGGAAATTTCTGATTTTGAGCCCTTTGATAATATGGAAGAACTGACTGTTCCGGCCAAGAGCTATTTTGTGATGGGCGATAACCGGGATAAATCGGATGACAGCCGCGTGCATGTCGGTTTTGTTCCGACGGAAAACCTTATTGGCAAGGCGCGCTTCCTTTTCTTTTCGCATAATCAGAACGATCCTTGGTATAAGCCTTGGCTCTGGCCTAAAAAAGTGCGTTGGGACCGTTTGTTCAATAAGATAAAATGAGGCGGCAATGGTTGAACTTGAAAAAATCCTGCATTATCATTTTTCGGATAAGAGCCTGTTAAAAAGGGCTCTGACGCATAGCAGCTGCTCTTCTCATGTTTCGGAAAATTATGAACGCCTGGAATTTTTGGGCGACAGGGTTTTAGGACTGACAATCGCGGCGCTTTTGTACCGGATTTTTCCAAATGAGCCGGAGGGCAGCCTTTCGCAGCGTTTTACGGGGCTGGTCTGCAAGGAGACTGTTGCCGAGCAGGCAAGGCTTTTGCATCTTGACCGTTATATGTATGTTGCCAATGAAGAAATACGGGATAATGAAAATGTCTTGTGTGATGTTTGCGAGGCGGTTATCGGCGCTATTTTTATTGATGCCGGATGCGAGCAGGCTGTCGAGTTTGTCAATAAGCATTGGCGCGAATTAATTGATAAGAATGTTGCCCCTCCGAAAGATTCAAAAACGGCTTTGCAGGAAGTTGCGCATGTTAAAGGTTTGGGAATGCCTGTTTACCGCTTGGTTGACAGAAAAGGAAGCGAGCATGAACCAATATTCTATATCGGCGTTTCTCTGAATAATGTTCCTGAAGAGATTGGCGAAGGAAAAAGCAAAAAGCTTGCGGAATTTGATGCGGCATCTAAAATGCTGCAAAGGATTGGGCAATGACGGAAGAAACTCCCCAGAGGTGCGGTTTCGTTGCGCTGATTGGTGCGCCAAATGCCGGAAAGTCAAGCCTGACAAATGATTTTGTCGGCTCAAAGGTTTCTATTGTTTCGCCTAAGGTGCAAACAACCCGAACCATGATTAAAGGGATAGGCATTTTTGAAAACAGCCAGATGATTTTTTTGGATACGCCGGGCATTTTTAAGCCTAAGCGCCGTTTGGACCGGGCAATGGTTGATTCTGCCTGGGGGAGCATAAAAGATGCCGATGCTGTTGTTTTGGTTGTGGATGCAAAACGCGGTTTTGATGACGAAACAAGAAAAATTATTAATAAATTGAATCAAGATAAAATTAAAACAGTTTTGTTGTTGAATAAAATAGATTTGGTAAAAAAGGAAAAGTTATTGCAATTGACTGCAGAGCTGAATGCTGCGGCTGATTTTTCCGATACTTTTTTTGTTTCTGCCCAGACGCGTGAAAATTTGGATGCATTCTATAAATATTTAGCGGAGAAAATGCCGGTTTCCCCTTGGTTTTATCCGGAGGAGCAAATGTCGGATATGCCGCTTAAGCTTTTGGCTGCGGAAATTGTCAGGGAAAAGCTTTTCCTTTATCTTCATGAGGAAATCCCTTATGAGCTAACCGTCGAGCCCGAGCTTTGGGAACGCCGCGAAGATGATTCCGTCCGTGCCGAAATAACCATTTATGTCAAACGTGAAAATCAAAAGGTTATCATTATCGGCCGCAATGGTTCAATGATTAAAAAAATCGGACAATCCGCCCGCCAGGAATTGGAAAACTTGCTTGAAGAACGTATTCACCTGTTTCTTTTTGTGAAAGTTCGTGAAAATTGGATTGATGATCCGGCAAGGTATTCGGCCTGGAATCTTAACTTCCAAGCGTAAATTGCACTCTGCGGTCGATTAATACAGAAATTTCAAGAAGCCTTGCCAACCATGTACGTCTTGTACATTGGGTTGGCACGTCTCTTTTATTTCTTATTACTCGCCGCGCATATTGCAATTTAAGAATATTGGTGATTAATGTTTAGGTTAAGAAAAGTTTATGTACACTGCGCTTTTTCTCTCTTAAATCTTATTATTGCCCTCATTCTCCAGATTTTTATTTCATGTTTGATAAAAAAATACTCTAACCGCGAACGGTTAGAGTATAAATGTTTTTACTTCCGGGCTTCATAAATAGCGATAAGTTCTTCCGAAGCGTAGGCATAAAACCAGGAAATGTTCATGTAATTCAGCCTGGTGGTTTCGATATAAGCACGAAGCTGGATTTTATTTCCGCTCATAATTAATTCAGTTTCTTCAATTGGTGAAAGCGTATTGTTCCGATAATACTCTTTCCAGTAATCTAAATCTTTTTCCATAATAAAAATTTTTAATAACGATTTATGCTATTAGTATAGATATAGCCTGTTTATTGTCAAATCATTTTTTTGGCACGCATTTTGCATATATGGTTTCAGAGACGAAAATTATCCGGTTTATTGGGGAGAATATAATGGATAATACGAAATATATAGCTTTATCGCGGCAGATGGCCCTATGGAAACAAATGGATATTGTTTCCAATAACATGGCAAATATGAATACTTCCGGATATAAGCAGGATGATGTTTTATTTAGTTCGTTCCTTTTGGAAACGCCTCAATCAACGGGGATTGGCCGTAAGGCGAACTATTTTGCCTTTGATTTTGGCCAGTTTCAAAATTTTGCGGAAGGGGCGGTTGTCGAAACCGGCAATAGTTTTGATTTGGCGTTAAAGGGCGATGCTTTTTTCTGTGTTGAAACGAATGGCGGCGAGCGCTACACCAAAAAGGGGCAGTTCAGCCTTGACGGCAATGGCATGCTGGTAACTAACGAAGGCGCTGTTGTTTTATCTGAAAATAATGAACCGTTTTTCTTTGCGCCCGGCGAAAGGGAAGTTTCTATTTCTGAAAACGGTGATGTTTCAACAGAAAATGGCGTTATCGGCCGTTTGAAACTGGTACGCTTTGAAGACAATCAAAAGCTTCTGAAACAAGGCGGAACCATGTTTGAAAATGTTGATGGAAATGCCGTAACACTTAATCCGGACAATGTGAGGATTATTCAGGGGGCAGTTGAAAAGTCCAATGTCGAACCTGTGGTTGAAATGACAAAGATGATTAATCTGCAGCGCAATTATGAATATGTTCAGCAGATGATTGATGAAGAACATGAACGTTTATCAAATACAATTAATGTATATGCACAATTAGCTTAGGGGGAAGCAAATGAGATCTTTAAATATCGGTGCAACGGGGATGCTGGCTCAACAGACTAATGTTGACGTGATTTCCAATAATATTGCCAATATGAACACAACGGCTTATACAAAACGCCGTGCAGAATTTAATGACTTGATTTATCAAAATATTGTCCGCCCGGGGTCAACATCAACCTCTTCCCAGACAATTGTGCCGTCCGGCATTCAATTAGGATTGGGCGTGCGTACGGCTGCGGTTTACCGCATTACAGACGGCGGCGGCCTGACGAAAACGGATAATGATTTGGATTTGGCAATTCGCGGCCGGGGATATTTTCAAGTTGAGCTTCCGGAAGGGAAAGGCACCGCCTACACGAGAGATGGCGCTTTTCAAAGAAACGGCGATGGCGTCATCGTTACCCATGAGGGCTACACTGTTTTGCCGGAAATTACCATTCCTGAAGATGCCGTGGAAGTTTATGTAAACAATTCCGGAGAGGTTTGGGTTAAACAGGACGGCGAGACGGAAGAGGTCAATGTCGGACAGCTAGAACTGGCAACTTTTGTTAATGAAGCCGGTTTGGAAGCTATGGGCAATAATATGTTTACAGAGACAGAAGCTTCAGGTGCGCCGGTGGTTGATAATCCGGATACGGAAGGTTTTGGTTCTATTTTGCAGGGGTATTTGATTACGTCAAATGTTAATGCCGTTTCTGAAATTACCGAGCTGGTTTCCGCACAGCGCGCTTATGAGCTTAATTCTAAAATCATTTCCACGTCTGACCAGATGTTGAGCACGATTAACCAATTGAAATAGGCTTATAAAATGATGAAACTTTTTGTCTGGGCATTGTTGGTTTTTGGCAGTTTTTTAACAGAAGCATCTGCCCAGAATATGTTGAGGATTGGAGAAGATGAAGTCAAAAGCGCCATTGAAAAAGAATTTAACGACCAGGGCTTGGCTGAGAACGTTGATTTGGAATTTTTTGGTGGGAAAACCGTTTTTGAAATTCCGGGAGTTTCTCAAGCGAAAATTATGGTAGATTCTCTTTCTGCTGATGAAACCGGTGCAAAATTCCGGGCGCAGATAATTGTTTTTGCTGATGGCGAAGAAAAGGAAAAATCGGTTATCAGCGGCAAATATTATTTGATGGGCGAAGCTTTTGTGCCGGCAAGAAATTTGGCAAAAGGCGAAGTTATTAAAGAGGAAGATTTAAGACAAGTTCGTGTCAGAATGAACAAAATTAAATCCCAGTATGTGGTCGAGAAAGAAAGTCTTGTTGGCCAGGAGGCCAAAAAATCCCTTAAAGAAGGGAGAATGGTTTCTGAAAAGGATATTGGTTCGGTTGTGCTGATTCACAAAGGCGATACGGTAACTTCCGTTTATCAGACAGAAGCGATGCAAATTACAGCAAAATGCGAAGCTTTGGAAGATGGCGGAAAAGGGGATGGCATAGAGGTGATGAACCTTAAAAGCAAAAAAACAATTCATGCCAAGGTTATTGATAAAGATAGCGTGGCAGTAGAGGTGCAATAGATTGGGGACTTTTGCAATGAAAGAATTTAAAATTATAAATACAGCGGCTGTTCTGCTGATGGCAACATCTCTTTCCGGATGTGTCGGCATGTGGGACAGGTTGAAAAATGTGGGCGCAGAGCCGGCACTTGCCGGAATTGAAAATCCGGTAACGGCGCCAGGGTATGAACCGGTTTCCATGCCAATGCCCGAAGAGAAAAATTATGCGAAGGCCGGCGCGAATTCATTATGGAAGCCCGGCGCGAGAGGTTTCTTTCAGGATCAGCGCGCCTCTAAAATCGGCGATATTATAACGGTTAAGGTTTCTGCAAAAGATAATGCCATTATGGAAAATGAAACGGAGCAAAACCGTGATGATAATAAAGATTCCATGGGCATAGGTTCCCTTTTTGGCTTTGAAAGCAAATTTAACGATTATCTTCCCGGCGATGTAGATAATAACGCAATGGTCAACATCAATTCAAACCGTGAAATTTCCGGAGACGGAAAAATTGACCGCAAGGAAAAAATTGACATGACGATGGCGGCGATTGTAACGCAGGTTCTACCAAATGGAAATCTGGTTATTGAAGGAACGCAGGAGATACGTGTTAATTATGAACTTCGCCAGCTGACTGTCCGCGGGATTATCCGCCGTGCGGATATAAGCTCTGACAACACTATAGAGTCAAGCAAAATTGCCGAGCTTCGGGTTTCTTATGGCGGCAAGGGCGTTATTTCAGATGTCCAGCAGCCAAGATATGGGCGCCAGGTTTTGGATATTATTGCACCGTTTTAGGCTGCAGCTTTTCCAAAAAGCCTGATGCTTTTGAAAGTTCCCCAATTATTATGTCGTTAAAAGAGAAAATCTCCCCATTTTTTCTTTTATTGCAGCCTTCGGGCTGTTCTTGCCGGGTTTTGGCGTTTTCCCCAATGCGCCAGAACCTTTAGGCAGGAAGATGTGCGGCGTTCCTGATTGGGATGTATGTTTTTTATTTAATTTTTTGAGGATGCGAAAATGACAAACAATATAGATCAAGTAAAAAAAGCAGAAAATGAAGCAAAAATTTTGTTGGAATATGCTTTGGCCCTTTCTAAAGCGGCAGAGAGCAATGATCAATGTGAAATTATTACCGTCCTGGATGCAAATTTAAAACTGTGGGTGGAGATTGAAACAACTCTAAAAACGGCAAAGAGTTTGCTTCCTAATGATATCCAGGCAAATTTGCTGCAATTGTCAAAGTTTGTTGAAAGATTGACGCTTTCCAAGGGAATACATATGTCCAAAACGGATTTTGACTGCTTGGCCAATATTAATATGCAGATTGCAGAAGGCTTGTTGGCTGCGGTTAAAAACAACCTTGCCAAGGAAGAGGCTTTTTCATTGCTTAAATGCGCTTTGGATTTGTCTTCCGCCAAGGAAAATGATGATGTTGCAGAGCTTGTAACAGCTTTGGATAATAATTTGAAACTTTGGGTTTATATTAAAACTTTGGCAAGCGCCAAGAACACTAATCTGCCGCAAGATACGAAGAGTAACCTGGTTAAGCTGGCAGATTATGTTTCTTCGAAAACTCTTGAAATCGGGCAGGATGTGAACAATGTGAATGGCAAGGCCATTGATTCAATGATAATGACAAACTTGCAGATTTCCGAAGGTTTGATGAGCATGAAAAAAGCGGGATAGTTAAAACCTACAGAATAACCTTTAATTTTGGCAGCCGGAAAGAAATGCCGGCTGCCTTTTTTGTTTGAGCCGATTCGGAAAAATATGGCTGTGAATAAAAATTAATATAATCAATTGATTATATGCTTTCTTACCCAGAAATTTGACATTTGAAACAATAAATGTTAATATTACAATAAATGTTTGTGTTATTATAATGTCGAGGTGTGCTATGATGACGAATAGAATATTTGTTGCGGCTTCTCTTTTTTCCTTTGCTTTGCTCCCTTTTGCCGCAAGGGCGGATGTTCATGTGTCAACTTGGGCTGAACTGAAAGATGCTGTTGAAAATGGCAGCGGCGGTACAATTTATCTTGATAGCAATATCACCGCGGATTTAGATTCTCCGATTACGAAATATGCCGCCGGCACGGTGATTGACGGACAGGGATTTAAGCTTGTTGGTCCGGAACAACCCGATGATACGAAAGTTAATGCGAACTTTTTTAATTTCTCAACAGATTTTGCTAAAGATTTCACTGAAGAACAAAGGTTAAAACTTCAAAATATTAATTTTGAGAATGGTTTCGCTTTTGATAATTATACTAACGGTTCTGATAAGCATTCAAGTGGTGGTGCTATTTATAACAGCGGTACAATTGGGGATATAACAGGAGATTCCACAGGAAACTATGTACAATCAGGAATATCTTCTGTTTTAGGCGGAGCTATTTATAATTATTACGGCACGATTGGGGATATAACGGGTGATTTCACAGGAAACTATGTACAATCAGGAACATCTTCTGCTTTAGGCGGGGCTATTTATAATTATTATGGTAGCACGATTGGGGATATAACAGGAGATTTCACAGGAAATTATGCTCAATCTGAAACAGGTGATGTCAATGGCGGGGCTATTTATAATGGTGGCAAGATTGGAGATATTATAGGGAACTTCTCTGGCAACTATGCTTCAAGTAAAACTTCTGCCTATAGCGGCGCTATTTATAATAATGGCAAGATTGGAGATATTAAGGGTATCTTTTCTGGCAACTATGCACAATCTGAAACAAATTCTGCCCAAGGCGGCGCTATTTATAATTACTATGGCACGATTGGAGATATTACTGGGAACTTTACTGGTAACTATGCTTCAGGTAAAACTTCTGCCCTCGCTGGCGCTATTTATAATTACTATGGCACGGTTGGCGATATTACCGGGAGCTTCATAAGAAATTATGCAAAATCTGAAACAGACACAGACCAAGGCGGTGCTATTCATAATCGTGGTACGATTGGGAATATCACAGGAGATTTTTCAGGTAACTATGTACAATCTGAAACAGGTAATGTCAATGGCGGTGCTATTTATAATAACAATAGAGGTGTGATTGGAGATATTAAAGGGAACTTTACTGAGAACTATGCTAAATCTGATAAAAACTTATATGCTTCTGCCTATGGCGGTGCTATTTCTAATTATTATGGTAGTATGATTGGAAATATAACAGGTAATTTCTCTGGCAACTATGCTTTTGGCGGTTTTGCATCCGGCGGGGCTATTTATAATGCTAATAGCAGTACTATTTATTACCTTTCCAGTATTTCTAATATCGTTAATAGCTGTTTTTATAATAACTATGCACAGACAGGTTCAACAGACATTAATAAGGCAAGGGGGGGTGCTATTTGGACAGATAACAATTTACTGATTACTGCAGATAATGGCAAATCAGAATTTAGCGGCAACAAGATTATCTACAAAGATGCTGATGGTAATGACGTGGAGCAATCTGAAGCGATTTATTTATCAAGGTCTTTTTTTCGCTCAAGTGGTCATAGTTTTACTATTTATCCTACTTTAACCCTTAACTCCATTAACGATGGTTTAATTAAAATCGATGATGGTATCCGGTCGGATGGAACGGGCACCATTACCGTAACCGGCGATGAGAGCAGCCGGGTTGAGCTGAACGGCGTGTTGACCGATGTTCCGATTGTTAGGGTGGAAAGCTCCAACCTCTATCTCGGGCAGGATGTCCATTATGCTCTGAATGTCAATGGCGGCACTGTTAATAATGCCGTGCTTGCCGATGCTAATGCCCAGATGGCCGTGGAAGCCGGCGCGGTGGCTAATAACACAACTGTCAAGGCGGACGCTTCCTTAACCGCCAAAGCTCAGGCAAAGCTTAAAAACCTTCTTGCCATGGGCGGCGCTGTCCTGGATATCGATACTGACAGCCAGCTTACCGGCGATATCGTGATTGATAAAGACGCACAGCTTGGCGGCACCTATGATTACAGCAAAATCTTTGAAGATGATGATAAGGATAATGGTTCTTTAACCCTGGTCGGAGGCTTAAACCCCACGATTATGCAGGCTGATTCCCTTATCACTGAAACAGAAGCCAAAACTTTAACCTTATCCGGCGGAGATTATGCCCTGGGCGAAGGAACCCAAACCGTTAAAGGATGGGAAGGGCTTCATGTCAAAGATAATGCCGTCTTAAAGCTTGAAGGAGATATTGAACTGGCGGATGCTTCTAAAAACCTCCATCTTTATAACGGTTCTGTTTTAGATTTGGCCGGACATTCTCCGAGCGATTACACGATTACCGGAAGTTTGGTTAATGATGGTTCAATAACGTTCAGCCATGCCGGGGATGGCGCGGATGACGTTACCACCGTCAAAGGGAACTATATTGCCCAATCTAACGCGGAGATGACCATAGATGTTGACCCGGTTACCAATACGGCGGATAAGCTTATTGTAGAAGGCGATGTTGCGGGCACGACCAAAGTGATTGTTAATCCGTTAACATCGGACCAATCAACAGACAAGATATTGTTTGTGGAAGCCTTAAACGATAATAAGGATACGGGAGCGTATTTTAACATCTACCGCGTTATCGGAGATGCACATGTTTGGAACAGCCTCTATGAAGACAACAGATGGTATTTGGGAACAGACAACATAATAGCGGATAGCAGCAACAGCGGTTATGCCGGTGTTCAGACGAAGCCGGAAGTTGTATCGGAAGCTATTGCCTATGGCGGATTGGCGAATGCGGGAATAGAACAAACGAGAACATTATTTGCGAACGTAAGGAACAATATAAGCGGAGACAAGGTTTATAACACGGTATGCGGGGGAAGCTATGCCTGCGGTTATGACAATGAGGCATTGAAACGCGTTTGGGCGAGCCCGGTATACAGTACCAGCAAAGTAAAGGCACCGTATAAGTATGATGCGGATATTACGGGGTTAGATGCCGGGTTTGATATCCAGAGCGATGTTTATAACAGATTAGGTGTGTTTGCGTCTTACCGGAAGGGAGAATACGACTTTAAGGGGGACAGCGATTACTTTGTCTCGAAGACGGGAAGCGAGATAGACATAGACAGTTATCTGGGCGGTTTATATTACAGATATGACCGAGGGATGGGTCATGTAACGGCGATGGTATACGGCGGTATAGAAGAAGCGGATATCAAGACGGATGATGGCGTGTCCGCAAAGACAGACGGTTATGTTTATGGAGCGGCGGTTGAAGTCGGCAGAGGCTATGCAATCACTAAAGACACTATCTTAGAGCCAGGTGTTGCGGTAAGTTATACGGGATTAAAGTATGATGATATCCATGACAGATATGGCAAGAGTGCGAAGTATGACGATGTATCGAATCTGGAAGCGGAGTTATATTTGAAAGCAGAAAAGAACATCAAGCTTGATAACGGGATAGGCAAGTTATATCTGAAGCCGGCAATTGTCCATAACATGGGAGAAGGCAAGGTTGCAATAACAGGTCTTGACAAAGTAGACGGACTTAAGGATATGACTTATGGCCGGATAGAGGCCGGGGGCAGCTTAGATATGGACAATGGATGGGCTTTATATGGCAACATCAGCCAGGCCTTTGGCAGCGATTATCATGCCACAAGCTTTAACATCGGTGTCAGCTATGCATTCTAAATTATAACACGGAGGATATGAAAAACCCCTCCCAAGCGAACTGTCCAATTTTGGAAGCTGTTCTGCCGGGAGGGGTTTTAGTGTGAAAGAATTAAATGTCCAGATTTACGACATTTAAGGCATTTTCTTGGATGAATTCTTTACGCGGTTCGACAACATCACCCATCAATGTTGAGAAAACTTCATCAGCTTCATCCATATGTTCAATTTTTACCTGCAGCAAAGAGCGGGCTTCCGGATCTAATGTTGTTTCCCAAAGCTGCTCGGCATTCATTTCACCCAACCCTTTATAACGTTGGATGCTGATGCCTTTTTTGCCGGCGGCCATGATTGCATCAACAAAGGTTACCGGACCTGTAATTCTTTTTTCCAATCCGCTTTTTGAGCTCAACTGGGATGTCTGGCTGAAATATTCATGCAAAAAGCTCTTCATCTCATTAAGCGCGCGGGCTTCCGGGCTTTCAAAAATATCGCCGCTGACAATGTGCTCTTCTTTTACGCCGCGCAGTGTGCGGTTGAAATTGATTGAGCCATCACCTAAAACTTCTGCCTGCCAACCGCGGTCATATTCTGCCTCTAATTCATTCAAACGGTCAACAAGAAGCTTTAATTCGTTTCTCAATTTGTCCATATCATTGAAGACATCTTTATTAAACAAGCCATGAATAGCCAATTGTTCAACGATTTTTTCAGGAACCTTAATGCCTAATGTGTTGATTAACGGGCGGGCTTTGCGCGTCTTATCAACTAAGCTTATCAAGTCTTCACCGATCAGCTGTTCGCCGTTGTCTCTAATCAAGACAGCATCTTCACAACCACCGCGGACAAGATAATCTTCCATTTCATGTTCGTTTTTAAGATAAATAATGGAATTTCCGCGTTTTGCTTTGTAAAGGGGCGGCTGGGCAATATAAACATAACCGCGCTCGATTAATTCCGGCATCTGACGGTAGAAGAATGTTAACAGCAGTGTGCGAATGTGGGAACCGTCCACATCAGCATCGGCCATAAGAATGATCTTATGGTAGCGGCATTTGTCCGCATTGAAATCATCCCGACCGATACCGGTGCCTAGAGCGGTGATGATTGTTCCGATTTCCGCAGAATTTAGCATACGGTCAAAACGCGCCCTTTCAACATTCAGAATCTTTCCTCTCAGCGGCATAATCGCCTGATTGCGGCGATGGCGCCCTTGTTTGGCAGAGCCGCCGGCGGAATCTCCCTCCACAATGAAAACTTCAGACAATGCCGGGTCTTTTTCCTGGCAATCAGCCAGCTTTCCGGGCAAGGTTGAAATATCCAGAACACCTTTGCGGCGGGTTAAATCTCTGGCCTTGCGGGCGGCTTCACGCGCCGTTGCAGCTTCAACAATTTTTCCAACAATGATTCTTGCTTCATTTGGATGTTCATCCAGCCATTCTTTTAATTTATCGCCGACAACATTTTCAACAACGGGGCGCACTTCTGAAGAAACAAGCTTTTCTTTGGTTTGGGATGAAAATTTCGGATCCGGCACTTTTACGGATAAAACACAGCTTAAACCTTCGCGCATATCATCGCCGGAAAGCTGAACTTTTTCTTTTTTCAGAAGCCCGTTTTCCTGAACATAGTTATTTAATGTACGGGTCAGAGCACCACGAAAACCAGCCAAATGCGTTCCGCCGTCTTTTTGCGGAATGTTGTTTGTAAAGCAGAGCATGCTTTCATTATAGGCATTAGTCCATTGCAGCGCAACATCGACCGTGATATCGTCCTTTTCGGCGCAGAAAGCTATAACCTGTTCATGCAAAGGGGCTTTAGCCTTGTTTAAGTGATTTACAAAGGCCGTCAAACCGCCTTCATAATGCATAACAACTTCACGAGGCTCGGCGCCGCGGTTATCAATGAGTTTTAAATAAACGCCGGAATTCAAGAACGCTTTTTCACGCATGGCGCGTTCCAATGTTTCAAAATTAAATTCCACAATGGAAAAAGTTTCCGGAGAAGGCAAAAAGGTAACTTCCGTACCGTGGCGGCAAGGCGCGTCAGCAACAATTTCAAGATGTCGCGTTACATTGCCATTGGCAAACTCAGCCAAATATTCTTTATCATTACGCCAAATCCGGAGCTTTACCCAAGTAGACAAAGCGTTTACAACAGAAACGCCCACACCGTGCAAACCGCCGGAAACCTTATAAGAATTATTGTCAAACTTACCGCCGGAGTGAAGCTCGGTCATGATGACTTCCGCCGCGGAGACACCTTCCTCTTTATGGATATCGACAGGCATACCGCGCCCGTTATCGCGAATCGTAGCGGAACCATCAGGGTTCAGAATAACTTCTGTCTTATCGCAAAAGCCGGCCAGAGCTTCGTCAATGGCATTGTCCAGCACCTCGTAAATCATATGATGGAGGCCTGTCCCGTCATCGGTATCGCCGATATACATGCCCGGACGCTTGCGAACAGCATCAAGACCTCTTAAAACCTTGATGGAATCGGCATTGTATTCGGCTTCGCCTTTGCGAAATTTGTCATCTGTTAATTCTTCACTCATTTTATTCCTCTTTTTATGTCATTAATTGGCCTTAATATATAATAAATTCTGTTTTTAACCAAGCAATAAAAAGGCTTTTGTGTATAAAAGAGGGAGAAAATCAGCAATTATTTTTCTTTGATTTCAACTGCCCGCAAGCCGCTAAAATATCCTGCCCGCGCGCCACGCGAACCGGAGCGGCATAGCCGGCTTTGTTTAACCTTTCAGCAAAGGCCAAGACCTGTTTTTTGACGCTCGGCCTGTATGGGCATCCTGGCCAGGGGTTAAACGGGATAAGGTTAAATTTGGCATCTATTTTAAACTTTTTCATCAGAGAAATCAGCTCATCTGCGCAAGATAAATCATCATTTATGCCATCCAGCATCAGATATTCAAAAGTAATCATGCGCGTACCGCTTACATTTTGATAATCCTGGCAGGCTTTGAGAATTTCTTCAATTGGATATTTTTTGTTAATCGGCATAATGCGGCTGCGGATTTCATTATTCGAGGCATGCAGGCTTATTGCCAGCTTAACGCCTGCTTTGCTGCCAACTTCTGCAATATGGGGCACAATCCCCGAGGTGGAAAGGGTTATCCGGCGTTTGGATATGGCGATGCCATCACCATCGGATAATATTTTTAGCGCTTTAAATGTATTTTCCATATTATGCAGGGGTTCGCCCATTCCCATAACAACGATATTGGACAAATAACGGGTTTCATCGGTTGGGCTTGGCCACTCGCCATATGCATCACGGGCAACCATGAATTGTGAGACGATTTCTCCGGCGGTCAGGTTGCGGGTAATCTTCTGGCTTCCGGTATGGCAAAAGGTGCAACCCACCGCACAGCCGACTTGCGTGGAAATGCAGACAGCCCCCCTATCCTCTTCAGGAATATAAACCGTTTCTATCCGCTGCCCATCGGAAAATTCCAACAGCCATTTACGGGTTTTGTCGCTGGAAAGCTGTTCGGCAACGATTTTCGGCCGGGTTATCGTGCAGTTTTCTTTTAGCTTTTCCCTTAACGCCAGAGAAAAGCTGCTCATTTTATCAAAATCTGTTTCACCCCGGTTATAGACCCACTGCCAGAGCTGTTTTGCCCGAAAAGGCTTTTCGCCCAAACTTTCAATAAACGAAGCGAATTCTTCTTTATCAAGCCCGATTAATTCCGTTTTCATTTATTTTGCTTTGCATTTGGCGCTGATAGCTTTATAAGCGCTGGAAAATCCGGCAAGGGAATAGGTATCTTTGGTTGCCGTCCCTTTTGAAGAAACCCCGTGAACAATCATGCGGGAACCGCGTTTCATTTCTTTGACAAGCTCTTTATCCACATTATCGCTGACTGTCCAGGCTTTATCCCCGCTGGTGAACAATTTGTCAATCGTCTTGCTGCCGATTTTGACCGTAACTTTTGATTCCGGCTTATATGTATAACCGGCATTGATGTTAAAAACATCAAAGCTTTTCTCTGCGGGACGGTGTGTTATAACGGCATAGATATCGCCGCGCTTTGTATATTTCCCTTCATCCTTTTTGGGTGTGGAAGCCATATAGCAAACTTTGCCGGCAGCATCTTCATAATAGTAAGCTGCCCAATCATCCCATTGCCCAAGAAGCTTCGGTGCGCCGGCATGGGCGTTTTGACCGTAAAAGATTCCCAGCAATCCCAATAAACATACAGATTTTTTCATATTTACATACCTATCATAAGTTAATTTGTAATAATAGTAATTGAAATATCTATAAAATTTGTTAACAATGCATGGCAAGGAGATTTTTTATGATTAAAGATAATTATCTGGATATAAACAAAATTATAGATGATGCCAAAATCTTAAAATTATTCCGGGCGGTGGAAGCCCAAGGCGGCGTTTTGCGCTTTGTCGGAGGGTGCGTCAGAGATGCTCTAAAAGGGATTAAAGGCTTTGACCTGGATTTGGCCACGGATTTGTCTCCTGATGAACTTGTTGAAGCTTGCAGTGATTATGGGTTAAAAACCGTACCAATCGGCATTAAATTCGGCACAATCGGCGTTATTATCGGAGATAAAGTTTTGGAAGTTACCTCTTTGCGCAAGGATGTGCAAACAGACGGGCGGCATGCAGTTGTTGAATTTACAGATAATTGGGAGGAAGACGCTTCCCGCCGCGACTTAACCATTAATGCCGTCTATGCCGATGAAAAAGGGAATGTTTTTGATTATTATAACGGAATTAACGATCTTGAACAGGGAATCGTCCGTTTTATCGGAAACGCCAATCAACGAATCAAAGAAGATTATTTGAGAATCTTACGCTTTTTCCGCTTTTATTCTTATTTCGGCAAGCAACCTATCGATAATAAAGCCTTAAAAGCCTGCCGGGATAACAAAGACGGCTTAAAAACGCTCTCTTTGGAGCGCATAAGAGATGAATTTGGCAAAATTCTGCTTAGCCCGAATGTTGTAGAAACGCTCCAGATTATGATTGATAATGATATCTTAAGTTATATTTTGCCAACGCCGCCGCATCTGGACAAGCTTGATTTCCTAAAAAAACTGGTAGACAAGGAAAAAATCCCCTATGATATGGCGCGCCGGGTTTTTATCCTTTATTTACCTACACCCGAACTTGCAGAAAGCCTGGCAACCCGATTTAAACTTTCTAAAAAGCAACGGCAAAATTTTATCAGCTGGGCACAATATGATATCGATATCGACAGTTTTGCTGATGATAACATTTTAATGAAGCTCATTTACCGGCATGGGAAAGACTTTTGCATCAACAAAATGTTGCTGGCTTCTTCCGCCCAGAAAAAAGAACTTCCTAATCTGCAGGAAAGAATTAAATTTATTGAAGATGCGATTGTCCCGATTTTTCCGCTCCGGGGGAAAGATTTAATCAATATGGGTTTGAAAAACAGCCCGCGCGTGGGTTTTATGCTTAAAGGGCTGGAACAAATATGGGAAAACAGCAATTTTCAGATGAGCCGGGAAGAATTGTTAAATCTGGCAACAAAAATAAATATTGAAGTTGCCGGTTAAAAAGTTGTTGACAGCCGCCTTTTGTTTATCTATATTGCATTTAACTTTTGGGGTTGTAGCTCAGTTGGGAGAGCGCTTGAATGGCATTCAAGAGGTCAGGGGTTCGATTCCCCTCAGCTCCACCATTTCAAAAGCACCTTTCGAGGTGCTTTTTTTATTGAAACAAAAAAGGGGGAGCGAACCCCTGAGGAAAGGGGTTTGGACTGAAGTTTCAGGCGGGCGGAAGAACGCCGGTGAGCGAATGCGAAGAAACTGAAGCAGGCGAGCAGTTTTCTGCGAGACAAGCCTCTCAGCTCCACCATTTCAAAGGCACCTTTCGAGGTGCCTTTTATTATTCTAAGAAACATATGTTTAAAACGTATTTTCTAAAGAAATACCCTCTGAAATATAAAAATCAGAGGGCTTTGCAGGATATATGCTAATAAGAAATATTACTTAGAAAATCCATGTTATATTGGCTGCATTGATAAGGGCAGCAAACATCATAACTTTTTGTATATTGGATTGTTCCATCAGGGGCAAACGAGTTTTCGCATCCTGACCAATCATCGCCATTTATATTATGGCAGTTCATATAAAATTCTGATTTTTGCAAAGCATAGCATGTAAATGTTGCTGTTCCTTCACAACGAACCCAACCCACATTATAATTGCCACAGATATCTTCTTCACACTTAAAACAGCTGGAGCTTAATGTTGCCCCGCATATAGAGCAATAAGCAGAAGTATGGCTGGCTGTTTGTCCGCTGCTACAACCTGTTGTTTGGTAGCCATTCGGACAAGCACTTTTATGGACGTGGGTGCAACTTCCATTTTTGCAAGAATAACCAGAAGCACAACCTTCTTTTCCATTAGTGCAACAGGCAGTAGAAGAAATACAAGCGCTTCCGCAGGTCTTCTGCCCCATTTCTTCACAAGTTTTGTTAACGCAGGAACCATTCACACATTTTTGGGTACCAGAGCAACCACAACATTCTGATGTTGCAATACATGTGTTTCCACAAGCTTTCATTCCTTTTTCTGCGCAAGTCTTTGCCCGACAGGAACCGTTGTCGCAAACTTGATCACTAGAACAACCGCCGCAGCATTGCGCATTTGCTATGCAGCCGCCATTACAACCCTTATAGCCATTAATACAGCCCGAGCACTTTTTACAAGAGCCATTATTCCCTTGGGAAACGAGTGCGACACCTGTTGCACAAGAGCTTGTTCCCGTACTGTAACCAGACTCGCATGCTGCACCCGAACATGCTTTGCAACTGCTGTTATTGCCTTGAGAGACCAAACTCTGGCCATCCGAGCAAGAACTTGTTCTTGTGCTGTAACCCGACTGGCAAGCTGTTCCCGAACATGTTTTACAGTTGCTGTTATTGTCCTGAGAAACTAAACTCTGGCCGTCTGAACAAGAGCTCGTTCTTGTGCTGTATCCTGTTGCGCAAGCTGTGCCCAAGCAACCTTTGCATTTATCATTATCGCTCTGCGGCGTTAATATCTGTCCATCCGCACAGCTTGATGTTGCCGTATTATAACCGCTACCACAAGCAACGCCACAGCAGCCCCAACAATCAGGATTCGTACTCTGCTGGCATTGGTTCTGACCATTTGCACAGGTCGGTTTTGTTGTGCTATAGCCGCTTATGCATAGCGGACGCGCACAACTATGCGTGCTTAAATCACAACGCGTTAAGTAATTTGCCTTGCCAGCGCAATCACTGTCTGAACAACAACCGTTTGCCCCTTTATTTACGCAAAGTTCCGTCCCTGAGCATTGGCTTAGGCCAACATCACAGAATAAACACGCCGTCCGGCAGCAGGAAAATTTTCCGCCATTAAAACTGGTTAAGGAAGATGCCGTTTCCGCACATTTTATCGGTGCACATAAAGATTGTCCTGACTCACAATATGAACAGCTGTAGCAAGGTGTTCCTGCTTCCGTCGTGCTGGACTGCCTTACCGGAACGCCTCCTGATTTCTCGCAATCAGCCTGTTTGGAACTGCCGGTCGGACATTTATCATCCAAACATTTGTAACAAATGCCGCAACCGCTGTTTAACGGGGTTTGTGTTGCAAAAATCCCGCCAGATGACACGCAGGAACTGCGCACGGAATTTAATGCACTGCTCTCAGCAGAGATATAGCCCTCGTTACAGCATTTTATACAATTATGCCTTGTTATCCCGTCATCTCCGGTACAACTGTCGCTGCATTTCAGGTTTTGTGTTTGTGAGGTGTAGGTGAACTCAGATTTGCAGCGGCAGTTGCGGACACAGCGCAGCCCGAAACCGGGATGTGCTGTATTGGCGCAGATAGTGCCATGAGGTTCTGTTGTATGCAGCCCCTTAAAATTTTCACAGGTTTTATTTTTCGGCTTATTATCAGAAATCTTATTTTTGCTTAAAGAACCATTGTCTTGGTAATCAGGAAGCCAATAAGTTGCAGAGAAAGCAGCCGAGCTTATAAGAG
>CAJUAK010000012.1 GCA_910584385.1 uncultured Alphaproteobacteria bacterium
CTTTTTATTCATCCACCACTAAAGTGGTGGTTTTCTACAAGGCGTCAATAAAAAAGAGGCTCCCTGCGGAGCCTCTTTTAGTTTAGAACGCGTAGCTGACGCCGATGTTAAAGCTTGTGGCATGATAATCTTTTCCAAAAGCTTGGGCAATCATCGCATATAACGACCAGCCGTTGGTGAGTTCCATGCTGCCTCCGGCCTCTATCCGGCCATAAGTCATATCCTTGAGACTGTCTACTTTGTCAAGACCCGTGATTGCAACCTTGCCTTCTCCCATATTATGGACGATTGCCGGCTTCAGGTATAACTTGCCTATCCCGTTATCAAGCTTGATGTTCTTTTCCGCTCTCAAGTATAACTCCGCTTCCAGATTCGATACATCGTCATACTTCGCACTCTTTCCATATCTGTCATGGATATCATCATACTTTAATCCCGTATAACTTACCGCAACACCTGGCTCTAAGATAGTGTCTTTAGTGATTGCATAGCCTCTGCCGACTTCAACCGCCGCTCCATAAACATAACCGTCTGTCTTTGCGGACACGCCATCATCCGTCTTGATATCCGCTTCTTCTATACCGCCGTATACCATCGCCGTTACATGACCCATCCCTCGGTCATATCTGTAATATAAACCGCCCAGATAACTGTCTATGTCTATCTCGCTTCCCGTCTTCGAGACAAAGTAATCGCTGTCCCCCTTAAAGTCGTATTCTCCCTTCCGGTAAGACGCAAACACACCTAATCTGTTATAAACATCGCTCTGGATATCAAACCCGGCATCTAACCCCGTAATATCCGCATCATACTTATACGGTGCCTTTACTTTGCTGGTACTGTATACCGGGCTCGCCCAAACGCGTTTCAATGCCTCATTGTCATAACCGCAGGCATAGCTTCCCCCGCATACCGTGTTATAAACCTTGTCTCCGCTTATATTGTTCCTTACGTTCGCAAATAATGTTCTCGTTTGTTCTATTCCCGCATTCGCCAATCCGCCATAGGCAATAGCTTCCGATACAACTTCCGGCTTCGTCTGAACACCGGCATAACCGCTGTTGCTGCTATCCGCTATTATGTTGTCTGTTCCCAAATACCATCTGTTGTCTTCATAGAGGCTGTTCCAAACATGTGCATCTCCGATAACGCGGTAGATGTTAAAATACGCTCCCGTATCCTTATTATCGTTTAAGGCTTCCACAAACAATATCTTGTCTGTTGATTGGTCCGATGTTAACGGATTAACAATCACTTTGGTCGTGCCCGCAACATCGCCTTCTACAATAAGCTTATCCGCCGTATTGGTAACCGGGTCAACATCTATGGTCATCTCCGCGTTAGATTGGGCAATATAGTTCCCTTTGACGGTGGTAACGTCATCCGCGCCATCCCCGGCATGGCTGAACGTTATTGAACCATCATTAACCAAACTTCCGGTAATCGTGTAATCGCTCGGAGAATGTCCGGCCAAATCTAAAACAGAACCGTTATAAAGATGGAGGTTTTTAGAAGCATCCGCCAGTTCAATATCTCCTTCAAGCTTTAAGACGGCATTATCTTTGACATGAAGCCCTTCCCATCCTTTAACGGTTTGGGTTCCTTCGCCCAGGGCATAATCTCCGCCGGATAAGGTTAAAGTTTTGGCTTCTGTTTCAGTGATAAGGGAATCAGCCTGCATAATCGTGGGGTTTAAGCCTCCGACCAGGGTTAAAGAACCATTATCCTTATCATCATCTTCAAAGATTTTGCTGTAATCATAGGTGCCGCCAAGCTGTGCGTCTTTATCAATCACGATATCGCCGGTAAGCTGGCTGTCAGTATCGATATCCAGGACAGCGCCGCCCATGGCAAGAAGGTTTTTAAGCTTTGCCTGAGCTTTAGCGGTTAAGGAAGCGTCCGCCTTGACGGTCGTATTATTGGCCACTGCGCCGGCTTCCACAGTCATTACGGCATTAGCATCGGCAAGCACGGCATTGTTAACGCTGCCGCCATTGACATCCAGGGCATAATGGACATCCTGCCCGAGATAGAGGTTGGAGCTTTCCACCGTAACAGTCGGAACATCGGTCAACACGCCGTTCAGTTCAACCCGGCTGCTCTCGTCGCCGGTTACAGCAATTGTTCCGATACCGTTTGAACGAATGCCGTCATTGATTTTTATAAGGCCATTATTTATACTATTGAGAGTAAGCGTGCTTTGAACCATATCAGGAACAGCATTTAAATAAATTGCCTCGGATTTTTCGATATCATTGCCATCAGCGTCTTTATATATAATTTTGTTGCCGGAGAATTCTGATTTGCTAGAATCTGCTGTGATAAGCAAATCACCTACCATAGAAATCGCTCCACCCGCAACATTTTTGATATCCGTTGTTCCTGTCTGCGCATAATTATTATAAAAACTGCTGTTAAGGATATTTTTAATGCCTTGATCATTTTCACCCCAAACATCTGTTGAAATAGCTCCGCCTTGGGCTCTTCCCGTTTCAGACTTTACGTAATTGCCTGTAAAATTGCCTGTAATATTTCCTATTATGCTGTCATTATTAGCGATTGCTCCGCCTTGAGCTCTGTTAGAACCCAAAGCGTAATTTTCAGTAAAATCCCCTGTAATATCGCCAATCTCACCCCAATTATAGATAGCACCACCAATGGCATAAGAGCCCAAAGCATAATTTTCTGCAAAATTCCCTGTTATGTTTCCCATTATGTTTTGCCGGCTATAAATCGCACCACCACTTGCTCCATTAAAACCAGAAGCATAATTCCCTCTAAAATTCCCAACGATATTTCCCATCGTCTCAAAATTGCCAATTGCTCCGCCGGAGGCATCAAATTTTTCAGATTTAGCATAATTACCCGTGAAATCGCCCGTAATATCACCAATTATTCCATTATTATAATTATTAATAGCACCACCAATGGCTTGTGCTGAAGTAATCTCGGAAGCACTAGACCAGACATAGTTTCCACTAAAATTCCCAGTTATATTTCCTATTTCGCCAGTATTATAAACGGCACCGCCATTGACAAAGGATCCTGACGCATAGTTACCTGTGAAATCACCTGTTATATCTCCAATCGTACCATAACTGTTATAAATGGCACCGCCATTGACAAAGGATCCTGATGCATAATTACCTGTGAAATCACCTGTTATATCTCCAATCGTACCATAACTGTTATAAATGGCACCGCCAGAAACATCAAAATCGAAAGTAGTACTAGACCAGACATAGTTTCCTCTAAAATTCCCAGTTATATTTCCTATTGTACTTTCATAATTGTTATAAATAGCGCCACCTAATGCAGAAGTTTCTTCAGATTGTGCATAATTGTCTGCGAAATCGCCGATAATATCCCCAATCACACTACCATCACTATTATAAATAGCTCCGCCTCCAGAGCCACTTATTTTAGATATTGCATAATTTCCTTTGAAATCGCCACTAATATTTCCTATTGTACTTTTATCAAAATTATAAATCGCACCACCATTTGCTCCATTAAAACCAGAAACATAATTGTTCATAAAATTCCCAATAATATCCCCAATTATAACTTGATTATAAATAGCTCCGCCAACAGCAGAACTTGTTTCAGAATGTGCATAGTTTCCAGAAAAATTCCCGTCTATATTTCCAATCTCGCCATTACCATTATTATAAATAGCTCCGCCAAAGACTTTGGATTTAGCTTCAGCATAATTACCCGAAAAATCCCCAACAATATCTCCAATCTTGCCCCAATTATAAATAGCGCCGCCATTAACATAACCTGTTTCAGATTGTGCATGGTTGCCTGTGAAAGTTCCTTCTATATTACCAATCGTGCCTTGATAATTATAAATAGCACCACCATAGGCATAGTTTGTTTCAGATTTTGCATAGTTTCCAGAGAAATCTCCGGTTACATTCCCAATTGTGCTGTAATAAGAATTATAAATAGCGCCGCCTTCGGCAGAAGTTTTACCTGAAGCATAGTTTCCAGAGAAATTCCCCATAATATCTCCAATCGTACCCCAAGTATTAGAAATGGCGCCGCCTTGCACATATTTTTCTGAAGCATAGTTGCCTATGAAATCCCCTGAAATATCCCCAATCGTGCTATTAGTGCCTTGATTAGAAATAGCGCCGCCACGGGCATAATTTGTTTCAGATTGAGCATAATTGCCTGTAAAATTACCTTTAATATCACCAATTGTGCCATAATTATAAATAGCACCGCCATAGACAGAACTTAATCCATTCTCAAAATTAAGGTTTTGGATCTTTAACCTTTGTTCTTCTGTAAAATCTTTAGAAAAATCCGTTGAGAAATTAAAAAAATTTGCATTAATTTTGGTGTCGGTTTGTTCCGGACCGATGAGCTTGAAACCCTGACCATTAATCACTGTACCGGCAACATATGATGTAATAGGGGAATCTAAATCCGCGGTAATGTCTTTATCAAGATAAATCGTACTGCCATCGCCTTTTTCGACAGCATCTTTAAGTTCCGCCCAGGTTGAGACATGAACATCGGCCCTTGCGGCAAAGGGAAACAAAGCAAAGGAAAAAAGAGAAGCCGCAACAAATATTCTATTCGTCATCATAGCACACCTCAGCATTATAATATCACAAACATATAGTTATAATACCATTTATTGTTTCAAATGTCAAATTTACGGATAAGAAAACATATAACCAATTGATTATATTAGATTTATTTTCAAATCAAATTTTCCTCTATTTTTCCGAATCGCAAAGCTTTATTTATCTGCAAAAAAGATTATATAAATTCCCAGGAGGCATGGATGAACGCGAAACATCAATGGTTTAAAATAGATGAGCGGCTAAGATTCGTTGCAATAGGTCTGATAAATACCGTTATCCGGTATTTATTATTCATTGCTGCCGGAATGTTAATCGGTATCAGGCACTACCAATATGCGCTTATCGCTTCATGGTTTTTATCATCGTTCACGGCTTTTTTAGGATATAAGCTTTTGGTTTTTCAGTCCTCGGGAAGCCATCTTAAAGAATATGGAAAATCAGTTTTGATATGGACGGTAAGCTACTTTATCAATGCATTAATGCTTTCCGCGCTTGTTGGAAAATTGTCTATTAATGCTTATCTCGCACAAGGACTGTCCATAACGGTTTTAACCGTTATCAACTATCTGCTTTTTAAGCATTTCGCTTTTCGCCCGCCGCAAAAAACATTTCTTGAAAAAATCTATAACCTTTGGGAATAAATTAATTGCATTTTTAGGCATTTTACTTATAATTTATCTATAAGAGCCAATGTTCGAAAGTGCCTGCAATGAAACATCATATTCCTGTTCCGCCTTTTACATTTAATAAAATATATGATGGCGTCAAAAAAGTAGACATCCGCCTTTTTGATAAAACAACACAAAGAATCAGGCTTGGCGACAGCATCTTATATATTGATAAAAACAGCGGCGAAGATATCGAATGCCAAGTCAAAGGCATTGCAATGTTTGAAAACTTTGAAGAGCTCATCGCCCACATTCCCAGCCAGCTCATTGGTTACAGCAACGCAAATGAAATCGCCATCCGCATTAAACGCATGTATCCGGACAAATACCGGATGTCTTTTTTTGCAACCGCCCTTTTCATTGACCGGGTTGCCGACCGCGCCAATGAAAGGGAAGGTAATTCCATTGACGATTATACGGAAGAAAAAGTTTACACGGATGAAGAACGCGTCCGCATGAAACAAAGCAGCCGCCCGCAGCCGAGAATGACCTTCGATGAAGAACGTTTGCTTTACGGCATGCATAATTACCAGCGCGATTAAAGTTGATATCCTTGCCCTGAATCACTATATTTTAAACAGCCAATAATAAAAAAGGATTTGATAATGAATAAATTCATCAACAATCTATTGCGCATTTTTCTGCTCTGCATGTTTATTGCCTTAGGGCTGACGCTTTTAGGCACAGTCCTTTACCTTGGCATTTTTCTTTTTGCAATTGTCCTTATCGCCATCGCCGTTATCTATGCAAAAGAAAAACTTCTTTACATGTGGTACAAACGCCATCCTGAAACCCGAAAAGGAAAAAACATTCTTGAAATCGACGGGGTAGAATTTATCCTGCCCGAGAATTATATCAATGACAAAGAAAACCATTTCAAAGGAAAATAAAATGTCATTGCTTAACCTTATTCAGAAACGCCGTTCCATTTATAATTTAAAAAAAGGCGTGCCGCTCACACAAACAGAAATTACCGAACTTGTTACACAAACATTAAAATACTGCCCTTCCGCATTTAATTCCCAATCCGCACGCGTGGTTTTGCTTTATAATGAACAAAACCAAAAATTATGGGATATCGTTAAACAAAAACTGCAAACAATTGTCCCTAAAGAAAATTTTGCAAAAACAGCCGAAAAAATAAATTCCTTTGCCGCCGGATTTGCAACAATCCTATATTTTGAAGATGAAGAAACCATAAGCGGCTTACAACAAAAATATCCCTTATATCAAGAAAATTTTCCAATTTGGTCATTGCAATCGGCAGGCATGCTGCAATTTGCCGTCTGGACAGCCCTTGCAGAAAAAAACATCGGCGCATCGCTTCAACATTACAATCCGCTAATTGATGACGAAGTCCGGCAGAGCTGGAACCTTCCTCAAAGCTGGAAACTATTGGCACAAATGCCCATTGGCGGCATTGGAGCCCCGGCAGAATCAAAAACATTCCTTCCTATTGAAGAACGGATTAAGGTCTTTTCTTAACAAGACAAAGCCGACCACACATTCACGCCTTCAGGCATATTCTGGCGTCCGGGCAAAGAAGAAAGCTCGAGACAAAAGGCGCAGCAGGAAACCTCTGCGCCGCATTTTTGCAACAACCTGCAAGCCGCGGCAGCCGTGCCGCCTGTTGCCAAAAGGTCATCCACAACTAAAACTTTTTTGCCGACTTCCACCGCGTCTTTGTGTATTTCCAAAGCGTCCGTTCCATATTCAAGCGCATAATCTTCCCGGATTGTCTCCGCAGGAAGTTTTCCGGGCTTGCGGATGATAACCAAACCGGCACCCAGCTTATAAGCCAGCGGTGCGCCAAAAATATAGCCGCGGGATTCGATTGCTGCCACATAATCAATCTTTTTATCTTTAAATGCCTGATAAAAAAGGTCGATGGCAGCGGCAAAAGCCTCCTTATCCCGAATCAGGGTCGTAATATCCTTAAACATAATTCCGGGTTTGGGAAAATCCGGAACGTCGCGGATTTTCGCCAAAAGGTTATTATTGTTTATTTTATCCACTTTAAAAATTCCTGATAATCTTCCGGCGTATTGATATCTGTCGGCGCTTCTTTAACCAGCTTCATGTCATCAATCAGCCGGGCGCGGATAACCATTCCGTTTTCAAGGGCGCGCAATTGCTCCAAAGATTCTCTCTGTTCCAAAACACCGACCGGCAACGCCACCATCTTATGCAGGGAAGAGGCCTTAAACACATAAATGCCGATATGCTGGTACAAATCTTGATTTTTGCACTTCTCGGGATTGCGGGTAAAAGGAGCCGTTGCACGGGTAAAATACAAGCACCGCCCTTCTCTCTCGCCTTCTCTTAAACCCATGATAATTTTGACAATTGCCGGATTCGTCTTATCGGCTTCGTTATCAATAACCATGCCACAGGTCGCAATATCGCATCCGGTTTCCTGGACCATCTCCACCAAAGGAAGAGTAACGGCAGGATTAACATTTAAGTTATCCCCCTGAAAATCAACCACTACATCATATTTGCTGCCATCAGGATCCAAAACCTTCAAAGCTGCGGCAATCCGGTCCGTGCCGCTTGGCAATGCCGGATCTGTCAAAACCGCCGTTGCACCGAATTTATTGCATTCATCAACAATTGCCTGATCGCCGGCGGCAATGGCAACATCCATATCTGCAGGCATAACCTTACGCACATTTTCATAAACGCGCTGAACAACCGTTTTGCCGTTTACATCCAAAAGAGGTTTGTTAGGAAGCCTTGTCGCAGCTAAGCGAACCGGCATCATGATAATCGTTTTTGACATATTCCATCCTTTATTTTTGATTATAAATAGGGTTTTCTTTTTCTTTAGCGATAGCCTGCTTTATTTTTTCAAGCACTAAAATTTTCTCTTCCGGCGCATATTTTACGGAGGAATTATTCCAAACCGTCCCCGGCCAATCCGGATCGCCTTGTTTCCGGCACAAAACATGGACATGAAGCTGCGGCGTCATATTGCCAATCATGGCAACATTTGTCTGATCTGAGGGGAATTCCCGGCTCATGACCGCCTCTGCCAAAGCGATTTCCCGCATCAGCTGCAACCGCTCTTCCATCGTAAGGAAAGTCATATTTTTTACGTTTTCTTTGCGCGGAACTAAAAATATCCATGGATAGTAAGCATTATCCTCAAATAAAACCCGGCATAGCTTTAAATCGCAGATAAAATCCTTTTTTGCCAGCCCGGGAACCAATTCAAAAGCCATTTCAACCTCTTACAAAAGCATTCAAAAGCACAACATCCGCAACGGAAATATTTTCTTTGCGGCATATATCGGTTAGGTTAGCACCTTTTTGTAATTCTGCAAGCGTAATTCCGTTGTTCACACATAAAGCGGCGCTTAATCCGTTGCCCAATGCCCCCTTAATGTCTGTCCGTACCGTATCGCCAACCATCAAAATCTTTTTTCGCGGAATGTCGGTTAAAAAACGGCAAGCATAATCAAAAATATTCGCATGAGGCTTGCCAAATTCCAAAACCTCGCCGCCCATTTGTCGATAAGCTTCTGCCAGGCTGCCCTGGCGAATGACAAAATGAAGCTCTCCGGTTTGCATATCTTTCTCCGAAGCGGCAAGGTCCGGATTCGCATTCAAAGCCGGAAGCGGAAGCAGGGCTTTAAGCTCTTGCTCAAACGGCGCTAAAGTGGCACAGTCCCACCATCCTTTGCCATTTGCATCATAAAATATTTCATCCGGAAAAGAAGAAAGATCTTCAGACTTTACCCGTGGAACAGAAAAATACACAAAGTCCGCCAAGGCCGGATTATCAGTTTCCTGATATGACGAACCCTCAAAAAGATAAGCCGCCGGCATTCCTAAAACATAATACTTGCGCGGAGAATGATTTTTCGCAAAAGAAATGTTGCTATTGATAAGAGATTCATGCAAAACCTCCCCGGAGGTTATCATCTTTGTGTAATGAACATCCTTTAACAGCCCTTTTTTAGCATAAGAAGCCTCAGCCGCGGATGCCAAAAGCGTCCCGTTAGAAACAACAAAAACCGGCTTGCCGGCGGCAACAAGCTTCTGCATAATCTCTCTTGCGCCGGAAATAAATTTCGCACCATCCCAAAACACGCCATAAGCATCAAATAAAAAAGCATCATAATTCTCTGTAATATCTTGCAAAACAACTTCTTTACACATTTTTTCCTCAATAACAAATTGTTAGCAACATAAAGCTATCTGTTGCAATTAAAATTTTTCAGAACAGAAACATCCATTTTTGTTTTCCGCAAACGCTTTCCCAAACCGTTGTAAGCATAATTGGCAAAATACCATAAACGCTTATAAGCCGGAAAATTCTTTTCTCCCCAATACCTGTTAAGCGTATTCATCATCATTTTAAATTTATTCCGGCTCAACTGGTTAGCCCGCACCCTATACAAAGTCAGGACTTCATTAACACCGTAAAAGCTCATGCCTTTTCGCAAAAAATGCATCCATGCCCTCGCATCCTCACACAAACGCCTGTCTTCGGGAAAAATAAAATTCCCCGTACCTCGCCGGTCGACCATAACTGTAGACATACCAATTTGGGTTGTTTTCATATAACGCGGCAAATCAAGTTCATTATCCGTCTCAACCTTGCCAACTGGCAAAACAAAACCTTTACTGTCCATAAAGGCATATCCGGTATGGGACAGGCAAGAATGTTTTTGTTCCATCGCAAAAAGTTGATGAGATAATTTATCTTTCGACCAGAGATCATCGGCATCCAGAAAGGCCAAATAGCGCCCTTCTGCCTGTTGCATGGCAAAATTCCGACAATAGCTCACACCTTTATTTTCAGGCAAATGCCAAACTTTTATTTTAGGATTCTGCTGAGCCAAACGGTCAAGTTCCGCGCAAGAACCGTCCGTGGAACCATCGTCAACCATCAAAAGTTCCCAATTCTGATATGTTTGGTTTTGCACAGACGCTACTGTGTGCTTAAGATATTTGCAGCAATTATATACTGGAACAATAACAGAAACATTAACCATGCTAGCCCCTTTTTAAACTTTCCTAATTATAGGCACAGTTCGGTAAGAATAACAACTACTTTATTGCAATAGCATCCTACAGAATGCCTAAAATGATTTTCTTGATTTTAAACAAAAAGCTCTTACCACATTTGCGGTAAGAGCTCTTAATAGTTTTGCCCTCTTACAGAGTCAGAACATATTTTGCAATACATTCTTTCCGAGGAGTGCAACGGCATCCCGATAATGGAGACATCGCATTTGCCAGATTCATAACACAACTGCTCAACAGCTGCCCTTTCTGAGGATTCTCCAAATCCATGGTTTGTGCATCTTGCCATAACTCCAGTGCAAAGCGTACGGCAAAATCCATCTGGTTAAAAGTTTCTATTGCTGCAAGAGCCGGCACACGGTTGACCCTTTCATTATAGGACAACGTATCAGAACCAAACGCCTCAATTTCTTGTTGGTTTTTGCAAGCAAGAAATATTCCGTAGCCGGCAAGCATCGAACTGCTTTCATAGTCCTCTTCATCCCTGCGAAAGGTGTTATCAAACATTCGAAACATTGCCAACCGATGCTGAAGCAGCTTAGGCAATGCATCAAAGCGAGCATCCAAGTTCGCTTTTCGTTCTTCGAACTTAGCTTGCGCTTCGAGGTCTTGTTGAGCACGTTCTGCCTTTTGCTCTTGTTCATCTTTCCCAGCTTCAAGACAAAGCTCTTCGCCATTCAGATCCATACCAACAATCATTGAGCCACAGCAACAGTAAAGCGTAAAGACATCGCCTTTGTTCACAGCCTTGCCTTTTAAAGCAGCATAAGGAACTGAAAAACCAGTCCCATTTGCCGAAACAACATTATAACCAGTTTCAGACTTAGTTACTTTGTCCACTACTTCAGTAAGAATACCCATGTTTTTATTGATTTTTACATTTAACATCAATGAAGATATTAAAATAAAACATTTATCAAAATGCCCTATAATAATATCTATATAATTTTATTTAAGATTATTATATCATAAATAAGCAAAGGGAACAAGCATTTTGTCAAAATACCTTATCTATTCAATTCAGTGTCATATTGCATTAAGGTTTGTAAATAATAATAAATTCGAGAAACACAAGCTTGTTCCATTCCTCCTCTTTCAATAAGACATCGATCGTTACTATAGAACATGTGAATGGCTTCATTTAAAATAGATATAAATCGTTCAATCATTTTCCTCTCGCTGAAGTGACTCGCCCAAATTCGGCATTGTATGTAACTGTCCGAAATTTTGTGTTTTCCAACATAAAACGAGCTTACCATAGTCATTTCAGCAATGTCAACCGCCCACAAAGCCCGCATTTCCGCCAGATACGAAAAAAGACGCTGTCATCTAGCGTCTTTTTAATCAAAATGGCGGAGAGATAGGGATTACTCTGCGCTCCGCTTGAGTTGCACTGGCGCTCTTCGGCTCCGCCGACCGCGATACCCCCGTATCGCTTTCGCTGGTAGTCGACCCCCATTTTCTAGGGTCCAAATCCCAACTCTCCTCATTATTTAAAACAATACCCTGCGCAAGGCAGGGCATTGTTTTAAATGGCGGTGTAGTAAACCTCAACGGTATTGAGCATACGAAAGATGAAATTTCGCTAATATTCTAAACCGATGGCCACCAATCTTTTCTATCCCCGAATCACAAATGTACCATTGCCTCACTGCAATAACAGGGAATCTACAGGGATATTTAATCAGATTTTATGCGCAAAATCTTCGTAAATGTACAGCTTCTCTTAAATAGCTCCTATCTAGCCACAAATTTATCAGGGATATTTTGATCAAAGAACAGGGATTTTATCTATTAACATTTCTAAAAATAGTTACTCATAATCTTCAAGATTGAATTCTGTGCTTAGAATGTAACTTTTAATACATGGTTTTTGATATTTTTTACGAACACAGTTAAATGATAAATAAGCGTCCTTATTTAATTGTTTTACGAAGCATAATGTCTGTAAAAATCGATCATTTACAGAGATGTGCGCATATTTTCCATCAAAAGCACCAGCCAACGGTGCATCATCGTATATTCGTTGTCTTTCAGAATATTTAAACTCAAAAACACTTGGATCAGAAGGATTGGAATGTTCAAATTTTGTAAAAGCGTAAATAGGAACATAAGTTCCTTTGGGATAATTTTTTGTACTTGAAAAAACGACTTCACCTTTAAGTTCTAAAAATTCAGATTGATCATCTCTGTATCCTTCAGGAAAACGCTGAAAACTTAGAGAAAGATCAAAATCTATAATTTTAATCACAAATATTATTCCTACTTCATCCCATTTAGTCATAAAAGCCAATATTACCCATGCTAAAAAATTAAAATTGTGTTAATAGAAGAGTTTTATTCCTGGACATTAAAAATATTTTACCCTATTTTAATAAATAGTAAATTAGAGTAAAATATGATGAATTGTAAACTAAAATTTATAGACTTATTTGCCGGTTGCGGCGGACTCTCTTTAGGATTAATGAATGCCGGCCTAGAGGGAATTTTTGCTATTGAAAAAACGGAAGATGCCTTTAAAACCCTTATTCATAATTTAGACCACAAGAAAATAAAAAATGGATACAAATGGCCAATATGGCTACCCCAAAAAAACATGACGACTCGAGATTTACTTGATAATTATCAGTCTCAATTACAAGAATTAAAAGATAAAGTAGATTTAATTGCAGGAGGGCCACCTTGCCAAGGTTTTTCTTTTGCTGGTTTAAGAAACCCTAACGATCCTCGCAATAGACTTACCGAAGAATATATTGAAATAGTATCAATCATAAATCCTAAATTCTTATTGTTAGAGAATGTCAAAGGATTTCAAGCTGCTTTTAAAAAAAATGGTGCCTCAACACAAGCATATTCAGAGTATGTTGTTGAGAGATTATCAAACCTAAATAAAGGTTATAAGGTTTTCAGTAAAGTTTTACCAGCCTCTTTATTTGGCGTTCCTCAACCACGCCCTAGATTTATAATGATTGCAGTGAGAAATGACATTGCTCAAAAAATATCTTACACTACTTTAGGAAACGAAGAATTCTACCAAAAAATTCTTCAACAAGCTGATAAATTTAAAAAAGAGAACAATTTATCAAAGATTACCGTTCTGGGTGACGCAATTGGTGATCTAGAAATCAAAGGAAAAAAACTTATTGAATGTATTGATAGCAAAAATTTTAAACAAATAAGTTATACCGAGCCTAAGATTCTTAATCCTTATTTGAAGCTTATTCGACGCAATGTAAAAAAGGATTTTATGCCTGACAGTCTTCGTATTCCAAACCATAAAAAAGAAACCAGAAGTAAATTTGAGTATATATTGCAGAAATCAATCAAAGGGCATACTCTTTCAAAAGAACTCAGGGAAGAATTGCATATAAAAAAACAATGCTTTACAGTATTATCACCAAAAGCATTATCTACAACGATAACGACTCTTCCCGATGATTGTATGCACTATTCTGAACCAAGGGTTTTAACGGTTCGAGAAAATGCCCGAATACAATCTTTTCCGGATTGGTTTGAATTTAAGGGTAAATATACAACAGGTGGCGATAGACGTAAAATAGAGTGTCCTAGATACACTCAAGTAGGTAATGCTGTTCCGCCTCTTATGGCAGAAATACTTGGACAGTCAATATTAGCTATGGAAAGATTAATCAATGAATGAGCAACAAAAACTATTTTTTCAAGTAAATGCAGGAATTAAGAATATTGTAGGTAAAGAGCTTATTCATAGTGATAGTATCGCCATAATTGAACTTATCAAAAATTCAAAAGATGCAGATGCCACTAAAAGTACCATACAGTTTATAAATGAACAAAAAAGTCAAGATTCATCTTTAATCATTTCTGATAATGGTAAAGGAATGTCTTTAAACGATCTGAAAAATAAATGGTTAAATGTTGCATATTCTGAAAAAAAAGAAAATATGCTTAATAAATTATATGCTGGCAATAAGGGAGTCGGTAGGTTTAGCTGTGATCGACTTGGAAAAAATCTTACATTATATACCAAAGCTCAAGAGGGAAATTACATAAAACTCTCTATAAATTGGGAAGATTTCGAAAATAAGGGAATAAATGATGAGATGTCTACAATCCCTGTTCTTGCACAAGAATTATCAAAACACGATTTTTTACAGGAAATAAATGTTCAAAATTTTACAACAGGAACAATTCTTAAAATTGAAAATCTAAGAGAGACATGGCCCACAACGAAGTTACGAAAACTAATTGCAGAACTAGAAAAATTTTCGCCATCTATTGATGATGATTTTAGCATCTTTTTATATTCAGATAATCAAGATAACACCATTGCAAATAAGCTTAATAAACGTATCGAAAATAATATTTTAGAAAAAGTTTCTTTTAAAACTACACACATTGAATCTTCTATTGATGCTGAAGGAAAAAACATCAATACAACTCTTTATTATCAAAATAAAGAAGTGTACCGCTACTCAGTGAGAAACCCTTTTCCTAAATTAAAAAACATAAAGACAGTAATCCATTATATTGACCCACTAGCCCGCTCTTATTTTACAAGGACTGTTGGTATTACCCCCGTAGAATATGGTTCAATTTTTCTGTTCTATAATAATTTTAGAATATCTCCTTATGGAAATGTTAAGAATGATTGGTTGGGATTAGATCAACGAAAAGCTCAAGGACGCGCGCGATATTTTGGAACTCGAGAGCTTTTTGGGCGTATTGATATCATTGATAAAGATAATACTTTTGAAGTTTTATCCAATCGAGAAGGACTAGCCCAAAATCAAGCATTTATAGACTTAGTTGCCTATGATAAAGAAGATAAAACCACCATCTTAATTGATGAAGAAGATGAAGATAGAGAAAGTTATGGCTATATTACCAATATTATCAGACAATTAGAAAATTTCGTTGTAAATGGTTTAGAATGGAATAGATTATTTGATAAACAAAATCCTTCTTCAACAAAAGTTATATCCGAAAACGATGTTCTAAAAAACCCCGAACGTTACACAATGCGCCAAATATCACCTGAAAAAGTTAAAGCTGCTTGCGAAAAACTGCTAAAATCTAACTGGAAAATATCCGACATTCAAATTAATGAAGATCTCATTTCTCATATTTTTTCAGAAGCCCAACAGAAATATGAAGAATTTTTAAATGACTTCATGGAAAAAATAAAAGACAAATCATTTACGGAATTATCTGCCACTCAAAAAGGAAATGTTCGAAAAATAATTGAACGAGAACGTCAGGCGACTAAAATTGCAGAAAAAGACAGAGATATTGCTGAACAAAAAGCAAAATATGCAGCTGAACAAGCAGATCGAACGCAACAGCTATTTGAAGCCGAAAAACGTCGTAGCAGCTTTTTAGAAGAGCTTAATTCTCCCAAAGTAAATTTTGATGCTCTCGTTACTCATGTAATCAAACAATTTTCTCAAGGTATGAAAAGAAATATTGATGCAACATTAAAAATGTATTACCAAAGTTCAGAAAATACAAGCAAAGAGGAGTTAATTGAAGTATTAGAAACTTTATCGTATGATCTTTCTATAGTAACAGAAACAGCTTCCATTGCTCAATATGCAAATTTTGATCTAAAGGTTTCGTATATTGACGACGATATTTATGCTTTTATTGAAGACTATGTTAACACAATCGCATCCAAACAAAAACGATGGGGTCTAAATATAACATATATTAACTCTGAGAGAGAAAATTTAAAAGTAGAGTTTTTACCATCCGAAATTTGTACTTTTATTTCTAACATACTTGATAATGCTCGAAAAAATAATGCTAAAAATGTAAAAATCATTTGCGGAAACAGAAAAATCATTTTTGAGGATAATGGAGATGGCTTTGATTTTCAAACATTTAGCGCAGAAGATTTTTTAAAGAAAGGCATTACGACAACCTATAATGGAAGTGGATTAGGATTATATCATAACAAAATTATTGCCGAGAAAATTAATGCAAAAATTAATTTAAGAAATAGTGAACAAAAAAAAGGAGCGATAATAGAAATGGAGTTCAATAAATGAAAACCGAGTATAAAGCGCTTTGGGTTGATGATAAACATTCTACCGTTATTGGCGAAAAAAAACTAATAGATAACTTTTTAAAAACAGAAGGTATAAAATTTACCTCTATTGATGTTACTATTAAACCTAGTTGGACAGCTGAAAAGGATGAAGTTTTTATTTCAGCTATCAATGATCCTGAACTAGATATCGCATTCATTGATTTCAATATGGCTCAAGATAAAAATGGTGCACAAATAATTAACTTCATTCGACAGGGGCAAAAACATTATCATTTACCAATTATATTTTATACTAATGAAACTAACGCATTAGATTTTTTACAAAAAAAGATCTTCGAATTAAATCAAGCCCAACCACTGCAAAACATTTTAGACGGTATTTATTTTTGTGATCGTGCTGACATTAGTCTGAAATCCATAAAAATTCTAGAAGGATTATTAAAAAAAGAAGAAAAACCCCAAAGAGGTAGAGGATTATTAATGGATCGAGTTAGTGAATTAGAAGCTTTAGTACTTAAAGCAATAGAAAAATATTGGAACAAACTACCTGAAGATAAAAAAGCTACAATAAGGCAAGATTTTGAAAATAAACTTCAAAAGCGTAAAGCTGACATTGAGAATTTAATTAAAATATTTAATGATGATTGCTCAGAAAATTTTGTAAAATTCATTATCGACAATAAATTAAAAATAGATTCTACAACTAGAACCATCTTGTTGTGCAAGATTTTAAAACATTTTTCAGAAATTCAACCTGACATAAAAACAAAATTGAATACATTATGTTCAGGAGAACCAACATCTTTATTTAAAATTAGAAACAATTATGCCCATAAGACATTAAAAGAAATAGAGCCTGAACATAATAAAGAAAGATGTATTTATATTAGAAAAGAAACAACAGCCCAATTGGAAAATATTAGAAAAATAATATAGTCAATTTTATGAAAGCCGTAATTTTTGATATAGATGGAACTCTTGCGGATAATTCAGAAAGACAAAAATATCTTTCTGAACTAAGATGGGACATGTTTTTTAATGAAATGGGAAATGATTATCCTGTTAAAGAAGTTTTAGAGCTTTATAATCTAATCAAAAATTCACAACAATATAAAATGATAATAGTTTCAGGACGTCCAGAAAAATATAAAAAGCTTACAGAGCAATGGCTTACATGGAATAATATTTATTATGATGATCTTTACATGAGAAAAGACGGTGATCAGAGAAAAGATAATGTGATTAAACAAGAAATCCTTAAACATATAAAAGAAAAGTATGAAATATCATTTGCTTTTGATGATAGAAAATCTGTCGTTGATATGTGGCGTGAAAATGGTGTGTTTTGTTTTCAATGTCAAGATCATAATTATTAATCTTCTCCACTGCGTCTCATATACCCCAAACACGATGAGGAAACGTCAATATTATTTAGAATAGTGCTTTTATTGATTATCTGATTGCCCCATTGGTCAACATCTTTGACAACTATAACATCCGCTCTGTCTTTTCCTTTTTTCAGGAAAGTATATTCAATATCGCCGACAGTCAAAACAAGCGTATCTGCGTCTTTTTTCTTAAATTGATAATTGTTTGCAGAAGCAAAATCAGAATTAAACTTTGCCGCATCTTCTATAAGAAACTGTACAAAGAAGATTATCGGACATTTATTAACCTTTACCCGCATAAAATCCGGAGCCGCCTGCTGCATTTTTCTTATAATCAGATTGTCCTCGGCTAAAAGCGCCGCAATCTTTCTATTTATCTGATTTTGAGAGGAAATTTCGCTCTTTAACTCCTTAAATTTTTCTATTTTCGGCGTATTTTTCTCTTTTTGCCGCGCCACAGTTTGATAATCCGCAACAATACGGTTTCCGTCATTCTTATCAAAATATTCTCCGTTTTCACAAATCTGATAGACTTGGGTAAAATAAGCAATTATTTTATCACGCTTCCAGCATGCAACAGCGCTGTCATTAGATTGTTCAGCAAAACCGGCAACGGTCAACCCCTTAGATATTTTACAGGCATTAAACTTTTCAGAACTTACCAATACGTCATCAAGAAGTTTCTCTTTCTTAATTAAATTATTTGTCTGCTCAATCTGTTCAGACAGCTTTTGTATTTGCTTGGCATTATCTTCCAGACATTTTTGATTTTCCGCCGCATAGAAAATGTCATAGCTTTCTTCCTTGAGCTGACGGCACGAGCGTATGAATACCTGTTCATCCAGAAAGCGAAATTCTGAAGAATCATTTAAGGAAACAAGATTACTCTGTTCTAATATCAGAGTACATCCGCCTATCAACAAAATCGCCAGCCAACTAATTTTCCGCATATCTGTTTCCTCTCATTATTTAAGCGTTGTTCTGTTATATTTTTCTTCCTTCTCGTCTTCAAAAATCTTAACAAGATGTCCGCAATGTTTACATTTTCGCCAAATTTCATAATGACGAACCAACACGGGAACCTTTACTTCCTCTAACCGCAGCACATTTCCGTTATTGTCTTTTATTTCTTCTTTTCTGGATTCGGTCATAACATCCGTATTCAACAGTTCTTTCTTTTCCTGCCGCATTACCCACCATTTTTTGCATTTCGGACAGCGATAATGCCAGATAACCCCCACCGCCTTAAAAAATAAATAAATCGCGACACAGATAATAAAGAGCTCATAATTATTCCGTTCGCTAACACTGTTTGCATTTTCCTGTGCCTGAACAGGAAAACATACAATAAAGCCTAAAAATAAGCATTTCCAAAACATTACATTACCCTTTTTCATATCTCAAATTCCGCAATTATCGGGTAATGATCAGACAAATCCTCAATCTCCGCCGCATAATCAACATGCGGATTATGAACAATAAACGTCTGGCTGGCAAACATCCAGTCTATCTGTCGATTGCCATTATGTTTAAATGTTGTTTCATAACTACCGTCAGGAAAATGCCCCAAACAATCCTTGAGATCAAAGGTTACCAACCGCTCAAAAAAGTTAAAATTCTTGCGCAACTCCCCCTTATCCCATTGCGGCCCGGCATTCCAATCGCCGGCAATAATAAATCTTTTGGCAGAAGAAAAACCGTCCAGCAGCGGCGCGGTATCAGATAAACAACGATGCAGATTGGCCAGATACGAAAAAGCCGTTACTTTTTCATAATCGCAGACATTTTTGCCATACATGGAAATAACGGCAATGTCCGTTCCTGCAATCTGTGCAACAGTCATGCTTCCCGGATAGGCCGTGCTATATTTTAACTCAATTTTGTTCAAATTGACATTCTCGGCAGCCAATATCGCCGTTCCCCATTTAGGACGGCTATTGTTATTGCGTGTATCGATCGAAAAATCTATCGCGCCCCATAATCCTTGCCCCTGTGGATTATAAACGGGAATATCAGAATAAATCTGGTTAGGATAAAGACACCGCAACTCGCTTGGATCAAAAATTTCCTGCGCCAAAACAATATCCACATTATTTTTCCGCAGATATTCAAGAGCTTTTTGAACTTTCGTCTTGTTGTTCTTGCTGGGTGAACCAACAGAACCGTAGCCAAAGTTCCAAGTTGCCGCGCGCAATATCCTAACCATAATCTGCATCCTTTATTTCGACAGTTCTCTCAACTTAAACATGGCTCTAACGCCTTTGTTGCCGATATAGGCAAAAAAGGCTCCCGCAAAAAATGACAATATTCCGGCTTCATCAGGATTCATCCTTAAACCCATGATAAGAAATACCTTAAGGTACCCCATGGTCATAATAAAAATAAGAACCGCATAAATAAACGCAACCAACGGCGGCAAGCCGGGCAATTTTGTTTTTGGGGTTTCTTTTTTAACTTCCTCTGTCATTTTTTATCTCCTTTAATATGTGTATTTTCCCAATCTCGTAATCAAACGGTGGCTCTTTTGCCAACCGGCCAGGTGTTCCTGTGTAACCCGGAAGACTTTCAAATCTGCCTGATACTCATGTTCAACCCAATATATTTTAACCGTCGCTTTATAGTCCTTATCTTCAAAAAACCATTTTGACTCCGTATTGGCCTTGTAATCTCGATCAACCTCGAAAAAACATAAATCAGCCTGATACTTCTCATTAACGGCAAATACTTTTATATCTGCCTGATATTCAATGTCCGTAACGTAAACTAACGCCATTTTCTTTCTCCTTATGTTGATTTAATTATTTTGTTTAGTCAATAAAATTATATTGTTTTATCGCAATACTTTTATCAAAAAAGCTATTGTATCATCCCAATATATTTTTAAGGGGTGAAGTATGCTTAATGAAAAAGAGTTTTTAAGGCTTATCAGCGATTCTATTCGAAAAAGACGATTAGCCGGCAAAATTTCCAGTGAAAAATTGTCCGAGCTGAGCGGTATGGATTATTCGTCTATTAACTTGATTGAGAATCAAAAGCAAAATCCGCGCTCCTACTCGCTGTACAAACTGCTTTTCGCTTTGGACATTGATATTACCAAAGATTTGAAAGAAGATATATCGCAGCAGGACGTGAAAGACAAAATCATCCGCAAACTCAACCTTATGACTGATTCTCAAAAGGAATCCTTGCTAAAGCTGATTGACAATTTTGAAATAACCGCCAAGTAAAACATCTTAAAATTTACCATTCCACCAAGCATAGCCCCCATTAGATTTATATGGCATATTATTCATGCTATAGAGTTCCTCTATGCCGGTATTATAACCGCCCATGCCACACATCGTATCCGCACGGACGGCTAACGGCATATTTTGCGAAACCTGATTATAATTTTCCAAACCATAATTCAGGGCTTGGCTCAATGCGTCACATTGATCCTTAAATAAAGAATTCGGAAAAGTTAAAAACTCATCTTCAAAATTTTTGAACCAGGATTCATATTTGCCCGGAAACAACAAGTCCCCTTGCTCGGTTTTTAACGTGACAATATCAAAGCGCTGTTCTTTGGAACCTTTGCAGGAAACAGACTTCAGGCTTGCGATTCTGCCTTTCAACATTTGATATAAAGAAGTCCCGGAAGAGGCGTCTTCAATCAAAGTTATAGTCCGCCCTTGTGCAATTTGTTCGTATTTATCAGACACTTCCAGAACCTTTCTTGTTAATTCAGGAAAATCAAGTCTACTGCGAAACACCTCCAACAAATAATATTTTTGATCCCTGCCAATTCCTAGTACCACACAAGCAGAATAAGCGTTTTTTTCTAAGGTTTTTGTCGCAGTATCCCATGATAAAATAATTGCAGCAAAATAAGGTTGCTGCTGATAATATTGCATCCACTCTTTTTTTATCATTCCACTGTCGATAGGCATTGGATTCTGCTGATACTGCGCGGAAAATACAAAAGAGCTCATCGAATTTCGATAACTGTTTACAACTTTTTCGCCTTCGCGTTCCGGATGCAGCAATTCTCCTTTTTTCCGCTCATATGACATTATCATTTTGGTAATACGATTTTTTATTTGCCATTTTTCATCTTTTTCCGCAATTAGAGGCAAGACGATAGACTTAAAATCAGGATCGTTCTCAAACAGGAAACCGGATAAATCATGCGCATGCAACCGCTGCATGACTACGAGTATTCTCCCGGTATTTTTATCATTCAGTCTGGAACTGACAGTATTTCCATAGAGTTCATTAATTTTTTCCCTAATCACGTCTGAAAGGGCATCAGCCGGTTTTAGCGGATCATCTATAATAATCCAGTCTGCGCCGCGTCCTGTGACGGCTCCTGAAATTGTCGTTGCAAACCGTCCGCCGTGTTTTGTCGTTTCAAAATCCATAACGGATTTTTTATCTGTCCGGATTCTCGTCTCAGGAAAAAGCGTTTTATACCAGTCCGCCTCCATAACGCTCTTACAATCAGCCGCTAATTTGGAAGCCAACTCCTCGCCATAGCTGATACACATAATTTTAGTCGACGGATTATGCCCCAAAATAAATGCGGGTAAAGCTATAGAACATATAACCGATTTTAAATATCTTGGGGGAAGATTGATTATCAGTTTCTGATTTTCTCCCTCAATCATATTTTGGATTTGATCGCATAATAAGTCTATATACGCGCCTTTTATAAATGTCTCCGAAGGGTTTAATTCATAAAAACACTTCTGTACAAAGCTTGAAAAACTTTTGCGTAATATCGCATTTTTAACCTGATTTTTATCAGTCATTTTTACTCTCCTGTTTATTTTCTTCTAAAAATTGTTGTAAAATTTCCTCATCTTTTAGAGACAATTTGCTTGTTTCCAAGGATTGCTCTTCTTTCATGTCCAGCTGCATCATGTATGGAAAAAGCGCCGCAATGGCCTTAATTTCGCCTTTTACCGCAGCATTAACCAATTGCATCAGCATCGCCTGCTTTTTGGTAATGCTGATGGTTTTGCCCTCTTGCTGAATTTTAATTTTCTGTTCCAAAACAGCATCCAAAAGTTTGAGCGTGTTCTTGCTTCCTTTCGGCCTCCCTGCAGGATTACCCGAACACCCTTTCTGAAATCGCGAATGTTTGGGCGGATTTTTATAACCGCTTTCACTCATTGATTTTCTCCAATTTTTCTTGCAATAATTGCTCATATGATTTTTGCGAACTTAGATGAATAGCCCAAATTCCGGTTAATTCGTGATACCGGCGGATAATCGTATCGATATACAAAGGCTCATATTCGATTCCATAACAAACGCGTCCGGCCTTTTCTGCCGCAATCAGCGTTGTTCCGCTGCCGAGAAACGCGTCCAACACAATATCGCCGCGTTTAGTCGCATCCAAAATAGCATCGTGGACTAATTCTACCGGTTTGACTGTCGGATGCATTTTAAGATTTTTCTGTTCGGAACCAAAACTGTTAACACCGGCATAATGCCAAACATTCGTTCGATAGCGCCCATGCTTGCCTAACTCCACATTATTGACATGAGAACCTTTGCCATTCTGAAAAACGAAAATCAGCTCATGCTGAGATCGGTAAAAACTACCCATGCCACCGTTTTTCTTACACCAAACCACCATATTCAGCATTTTGGGATAGATATCCCTCGCCGCTGAAATAAGTTCGTATATGTGCCGCCAATCCATGCAAATATAATGAACGGAATTTTCAACAGAATATTTAGCTATATTCGCCATTGAAGTTTTCAAAAACGAAATAAATTCAACCACATTCATCTCGCCGGAGGCAAAAGCAAACTCTTTATGCTTCGTTTGACCGACTCCACATACATGTCCTTGAATTTCAACATTGTATGGCGGGTCCTGGAATACCATGTTGGCTTTAACCTCTTCAAACAAACGCTGATATGTTTCCTCTTGCAGTGAATCTCCGCAAATAATTTTGTGTTTTCCCAGAAGCCAAACATCGCCATGTTGACTGACTATTTCATTTTCCGGTACATATGGAACGGAATTAAGTTTTTCATTCGCTTTTTCGCTAGGCTTGTCTTCCGCCAGAAGAACATCTATCTCTTTGAAATCAAACCCAGTAATATCAAGATTCAATTCATCTTCAAGATTCAGAGCCAGTTTCTCAATTTCTGAAAATTCCAGCTTTAACAAATCCGTATCCCATCGACCATTCTCCGATAATTTATTGTCCGCTATGCGATAAGCTCGTTTTTCCGCTTCAGAAAGATGTATAAGGCGAACCACTGGAACTGTTTCTAGTTTCAATAGCTTTGCGGCCAACAGACGGCCATGACCGGCAATTACCTCCGATTTTTCATCAATCAAAATAGGATTATTAAAACCAAATCTTTCAATCGATTTAGCGATTTGCTGAATTTGTTTTTCGTCATGAACCTTAGGATTTCCTTTATAAGGGTTAAGATTTTCCAAGGCTGTATATTCAATTTTTATCTGTTTATTAGACATACTTTTTCTCCTTTGTTTTGGGTTTTACTAACCCCCCTTATTAATAGAATTTTTAAATTCATAAGTTTTGTTGAAAAACAAAGAGTTATTAGAATGACAAAAAGCGAAAAATAAGTCTATTTTAGACTATTTTGAATTGACTTCTTGTTCTATGTAAGCGTTACTGAACTTACAAAATATGTAAAAACAAGGAGTTGATAGATGAGGAAGAAGATTTATCTGCCGAGAAGCGCTGAAGAATTAAAAAAACTAAGTCACCAGAGACAAGCTGATCTATGGGTGCGGTATCATAACAGTCCTTATGAGCGGCAGTTTCGCGCGCTGTGGCATTATATCGCCTGTGAAAATGCCAATCTCAAGATTGAACGCAAACACCTGACTAAGCTGGAAAAATACTCCGAAAACCCCGATGAGTGTATGGTTAAGGTTTATAAGACCAAATACAATCTGCATCCCGGCACCGAAATCATTAAGACCTACCTTGGCCAGCAGTATAAGGTTACTATCGCGGAAATTAATGATTTTATTTACAACGGACAGCATTATAAAACTCTGTCCGCTATAGCCAAAGAAATCTGCGGCATAAAGGTCTCTGGCTATGACTTCTTCGGATTAAATAACAAACGGGTATTAAAGGGGGCGGCTCATGGTTAGAATAAACTGTGCGGTCTATGTTCGCAAATCTACCGAAAAAGGCTTAGAGCTTGAGTTTAACTCGCTGCATAATCAGGAAGACGCCTGTCGCAGTTACATTATGTCTCAAGCCTTTAATAACTGGGAATATTTAAAAACCTATACCGACGGCGGCATTTCCGGCGGCACAATGGAACGCCCGGCTTTAAAACAAATGCTTGAAGACATCCGCCGAGGATTAGTTCAAACGGTAGTGGTTTACAAAGTTGACCGTTTGTCACGTTCAATAATGGACTTCCACAATATGATGAAAGAATTTGATAAATATGGCTGCAGTTTTGTTTCGATCACACAGGCATTTGATACCTCAACCTCCATGGGCAAGCTGACCTTAAATATGCTGCTGTCCTTTGCTCAATTCGAGCGAGAGGTATCTTCAGAGCGTGTCCGCGATAAAATCCGCGCCAGTAAAGCCAAAGGCTTATGGACGGGCGGCGTTCCCAAACTTGGTTATGATATTAAAGACAAAAAACTGGTCATTAATCCCGTCGAGGCCGAACAGGTACACAGCATTTTTGAAGGCTATTTACAATGCGGCTCTCTGGCCGAACTTGAAAAATTTGCTGAAATTAAAGGTTTCAAACATAAAAGCTGGATAACCAATAAGGGGGAACAGAGAGGCGGCAAACCTTTTAAAATATCCGCGCTCCACCGCTTGCTGCATGAAAAATTATACCTCGGCATGATTGAGAATAAACGCACTGGACAAGCATTTAAAGGACAGCATGAGGCCATCATATCAAAAGAATTATGGGAAAAGGTACAGGCCAAGCTCAAAGAAAATGACAATTGCGGCAATCATACAAGGAACAGAAATAATAATCTGCTGACTGGAAAATTGTTTGATGCCAATGGCACAATTTTTACCAATCAAGCCAACAGCAAAAAGAAAGCTACCAAACGACATTACTATTCTATTAAGGGTTTGTTCCTACCCACGGAGCAAATTGATAAGCTCGCCAAAGATGCCATTATTGAGATTCTTAACGGCAATCTCAATGGCTTAAACAAAGACAGCGCAATGGCTTTAAAACTGATAAACTTCAACGATATGGACTATTTCGCGCAACGCAATTTTATCCGCAACTTCATCAATAAAATCATCTATCAAAAAAATCGCCTGACCTTCTTCTTTAATACCGATCCGATAATCCTCTCGGCCTATACCGGCGATTCGCTAAACGAAAATAATAACTCGCTGGAGTTTATTACCGACAATGCCAACAACCAAATCATCTATGAAAAACAGGTGGTCATCAACCGAGGGCTGTCAAGCAATGTCTACAACGCCGGAAAGGTCGGACTGATGAGTGTCAATGACAACAATCGCCTGATCGTCAGAGCCTTTGCCTATGCATGGAAATTTAAGAAACTATATGAAAAAGGCATCCGGATGGAAGACATCATGAAACAGGAGAAAATGACCAAGCGTACAATTTACAAATATCTCAACCTTGCTTATCTCTCGCCAAGAATAGTCAATCAACTTCTCTCCGGAACCCTAACCATCAATCTACAAACTCTCTTCGATATCGCCTCTAAAAACCTAAGCTTCGAAGAGCAGGAAAATAATTGTTATACTAAATAGGAGTAATATACTTTTTTACAATGTTTTCAGATGTCGTATATATATACCTATTGGCATCATGTAAAATTAATTTGTTCCAATAATCAACTTCATCCATAGATGTTAACTTAACTTCTGACAAATCTTTATCATAATTTTTATGTAAAAAATTTTTTGAACATAATATCGCTAACTTAGGAGATAATGGAAAGTATATTTCAAACTCACCATCTTGCAAAGCCCTTTTTCCAGCTATAGAAGAGTAGGGATTAACCGCAGGGTTGTCTGAGGTAATAAAATTCATTTCTGTTTCATTTTTGATTAAAATAAGTTTAAAATCATCTTGAATTAATTTATCTAATATATTTAAAGTTTGATAGTGAATAATTAAGAACATTACATTCTCGGAATTAACTCCATTTGCTTTTTCGATTGTATTTAATCTTTTACGAGTTTCTTCAGGCAGGCCCCAAAATCCGATTATTTTTTCAGTTCTAAAATATTGTATAAGTATATAATGCCATAAATCATAATAACCATTTGGTTCAATTTTCATTTCTTTTAACTTTATAAGATCTTCTAAAATTTCTTGATCATCTTGTTTTATTTCTTTCAATTCTTCAGCCACAGATAAATGAGCTTTTTTTGCAAGAAGCGAATAAATAAATTGAGTTATCTTTAATGCCAAATATAAAAAAGGACCTTCAGCAGGTTGTAAAGGTAAATTAATATGTTTTTGTTCTAAAATATCGATATAAATTTTATAAAAATCATTCTCATATAAAGAGAATAACAATTCCTGATTTCGGGATATTTCTTCGTTTATCAAAGATTTTATCTCTCTATCTAATATTTCTTGACATTCTTTATTCGATGTTTTTATGGAAAACAAATTAGCAAGCTCATCATTAAGAAAGCAAACTAAGGTAGATAAATATGTTTGTGCCATAGAATTATCTACAGATAATTTTAAAGTCTTTCTAAACCACTCAATATCATTATTGCTTATTTTCTCTGTAATAGTATACAAATTTGTTTTGAATGCAATCGATTTTAAATCTTTAGTTCTGTAACATTTGTTATTTTTCTTGTCTCCTAAATATATATTATTAGAGATATCTAGAAAGGACTTCAAATAAAATTGAGGAACAAAGTGATTATCCTTAGTATTACACAAATGCATATTTGTTATTTCCTCTCGCTGAAGTGACTTTGCAAAAATCAGCAATGTATGTAAGTGCCGGAAATTTTGCATTTTCCAACATAAAACGAGCTTACCATAGTCATTTCAGCAATGTCAACCGCTCGCAAAGCCCGTGTTTCCGCCGCATACGAAAAAAGACGCTGTTTTCAAGCGTCTTTTTAATCAAAATGGCGGAGAGATAGGGATTCGAACCCTAGGTACCCATCACTGAGCACAATTGATTTCGAGTCAACCGCATTCGACCACTCTGCCATCTCTCCATATGGATTTAGTATTAACGGAGAGTAACTCTAAATGTCAACAGTTATTTTCATTTGCCTAAAGCAAAAATCCCCGGCATTGCCGGGGATTTATTTAGCGGGCTTTATCCGCATAATGTTTCATAATCGTATAAGCCGCATTAATTTGATCGTTTTTCCTCGCTGAAGAAATTCGCTCGCCGGCTCCGATTTCCTTCAAAGTTTCCTGTTTCCGGTCATCTGCCGTTTTGCCGTCATAAGGCTTGCCATCTTTAATATAAGTTGTAATCAATCCTCTATAAGCGCCGGCAGCTTTCTCCTGCACATCAAAATATTTCGCCAAAGGATTATCCTTATAGGTGCCATCCTCATTCTTAATATTGGGCTTAACATTTTCATTATAATATTTTTCAGCCTCTCTTTTTTCGGCACTCTCTGCTGCCTTTCCGGCAGCGGCTTCCTTTAATTTCTGATATTCGGAGAAAATAGTCTTGCCGGAAGCATTATCTGTCTCATCTGCCTCATTTGAAGTAACCTTATACATCGTTGTATCTTGTCCAAGCGCACGGGCAGCATCAATCAAAGCCTTCTTGGATTTTTCCTGAGCGCTGGTCAAATTCTCTAAGGTCTGAAACTTTTTATATTCATTCAAAATTTCTTCCGTATTATAGCCCTCGGCACCGCCATTTGCTTTGCTGGCTTCCAATTGCTCCGTCAAATTCTGAAACTTTCCTTCAGAATCAACAACCTTCATGCCCAAATCTTTAGCGGCTATAACCATCATCGCTGCCATTTCCGGGGTTTTAATCTGGCTTAAATCAATTCTTTCAAATTTTCCAACTTCTTTGCGTTCTTTCAATACGCCATAGATAAAACGATAATCGTTACTCTGAATTTTTACTTTATCCGGATTATGAGTGCTGTTTTCTTCTCCGCCGATTTCAGGCCCTTCATACTGAACAGCACTGTTTCCGTCAGCGGATTTATAAATGTAATCCTTGCCATTTTCGGCAACCTGCCCCTCGCCGCCTTTTGTCGGATCTGCTGCTTTTAATTTTTCATCAATCGGTTTCATCCAGGGGTGAAGTTCTTTCTTTTCACCCTCGTCAATGTTGCCTTCATCCACGGTTAATGTTGCACCCGTATCTTCTTTTGTTTCACCACCTTGATTAACCTCAATATCTTCTTTTTCTTCTTCCGCGCGTTCTTCTTTCCGGTCTTTTTCTTCTTCATATTCAGTCCGGTTAAAGGAGGAATAAAGAGTTTTTAATGCATCATCATTTATATCTGCAACAGACTTTCCGTGCTTTGTTTGAAGATATTCTTTAAACAATTCGTCATTCTTAATTTCATCCAACTCAGCCATATCCGGTCTCCCGTAAAAATTTATTTGTTATTATGATAATAACACAAAAAAAATGTTTTGTCCAACATTTTGTCATTAAACAAAATTCTAATAGAAATAAAATAAAAGAAATAAGTTTAAATTACATTAAAGAAGCTAAATCTTTAAGAGAAACCGCGGCTAAATAAGGGTTGCAGTTTTTTTCTTCTCCCAAAGAATATGGCCCCGCCGGCAAACCTTGTTCCAAATTTCGCTGCGCCTTTTGCAAATAAGCCTCAAGCGCCGGGGTTTGCCCCAAAACGCCCAAAGCAACATCTGCTCCGGAAAATGTATATTCATGCCCGGGATAAAACAGAACATCATCCGGAAGCTTTTTTATCTTCTGCAAAGCCGTAAACATCTCGCTGACGCTTCCTTCAAACAAACCGCCGACACAAAGGTTAAACAATGTGTCTCCCGTAAACAAAGCCTTGTCTTTGGCAAAATAATAAAGGATATGCCCTTGCGTATGCGCGGAAACATCTATAATCTCAGCCACAGATTCGCCAAGTTCAAATATGCCGCCGTCAGACACACCGATATCAAAACCCGGAATTCTTGCTTCATCGGCAACATTGCCGACAATTTTCAGGCCATAGAGTTCTTTTAATTCCAGATTGCCTTCCACATGGTCAAAATGATGGTGCGTATTGAGAACATAAGAAGGACGGATGCCAAGCGCCTCACACTTTTTTACAACCGGTGCCGCCTCCGAAGGGTCTACCACAGCAGAAATCCGCGTTGCTTCGTCAATCAGAATATAAGCATAATTGTCCATTTTGCCGGCACGGCATAAAACCGTATAAATTTTAAGCATTATAAATACTCCTCGGGAATAATTTCATCGATTTGGTCAGAATTTATATATTGCTCCGCATAGTCCTGGTAAACCCCGCTTTGAATAAATACTTTGTATAAATCAGGATCGATATGCCCGTTATTTTTCATTTCCTGCATAATTTTCAAAACTTCTGAAAGTTTTTTAGGTTCTTTATACGGACGGTCATTCGCCGTCAAAGCTTCAAAAATATCGGCAATTGCCATAATCTTGGCCGGAACGGACATTTCATCTCCGGTTAACCCGTTGGGATATCCCTTGCCGTCAACCCTTTCATGGTGTGCGCCGGCATATTCCACTACTTTTGAAAGCTCTGCGGGAAAAGGAAGCGCTTTAAGCATGTCAATTGTTACCACGATATGCTCATTTATCTTCTCTCTTTCTTCCTTATTAATCGTACCCTGAGGCACTTGCAAATTATAAATTTCCCCAAGATTATACATGCCAAACAAATGCTCCGGGCGGTTTTGCAAAACGCTTTCCCATCCGGGCTGCATATATGCTTCCGGATCTGCAACGGCATCCCGCTCTGCCCAAGACAAACCCAGCATCCGGTTAAAATAGCGCATATACTGGTTTGTAGAAATCTTTTTCAAACGGGAAATATCTGAATTCTGAAGAGGGATATCCCCTGTGTTGCAGCGGGCGACAAAAGAAAAATCATCCTCCAGCTGATATACTTTTTTTGCAAATTCCTGCTGGAGCTTTTCTTTATCTGCAACATTAGCCAAACGCTTTTGCAGATATTCAATATGCGCATCACGGCGCAATATTTCAAACCTGTCCCGGATTTCATGTATACGGTTATAAATAGTTTCCAGCTTTGTTGCCTTGTCCACCACATATTCAGGCGTCGTTACCTTGCCGCAATCATGCAGCCAGGATGCGATATGCAGGGCATACCAATCATCTTTGCTCATTTCAAAATTTTTAAGCTGTCCGATATCGCTTTGCACCGCAGCGGTTGCCAACAAACGCGCAATAACGGGAACGCGCTGGCAATGGGCGCCTGTATAGGGAGATTTTGCATCAATCGCCCGGGCCAAAACCTCAATAAACGATTCTAAAAGCTGCCCGTATGATTCCTGCAAGCTCTGGTTTTCCAGAACCAACGCCAACAAAGCGCCGATGCTTTGCGCCTGCTTTTGCATCTGCGGCGTAAAGCTTATCACTTTTCCTTTGGCATCGCGGGCATTAATCATTTGCAAAACACCGACAACTTTTTTTCGGCGCCCGACAAGAGGCAAGGAAAATAAAGAAACCGTGGAATAATCAAACATCATGTCAAAGCTGCGGATTGGCGTCAAATCAAGGTCCGTATTCGCATAGACATCCGCCGTATTGACAATTTCCCGCCGCAATGCGGATAATGCTGCCGGAAAAGATTGTTTTCCATTCTGCGAAGATAAAACAGCCCCCTGAAAAATCGACCGGTTCTCCGTGCCGCTTTTTACAAGGTTAAGGCTTTCAATAAAACTATATTCCAAATTTAAAAAATTATCTTCATTAAGGCCAAAAATAAAAACGCCGTCAGCATTCGTTATTTCCCGCAATAAAGCAACCGCCTGCTTTTCAACATCCGGAAAATCGTTTTCAATCACGGCATTATTAAGGTCTAAAAGGGCTGAAACAAAAGCTTCCGAAGCGAGTGGCAAAACTTTCCCCTCTCTTAGCTGATTTTCGAAACCAAATAGCGAATATCCGTTTCGCTCATATCGTCATGTGAAGCGCCATATGTCAAAATGCGCTCAATAACCTTATGGATAAAACCTCTCCGATTGCTTTTTTTACAATCAAAACGGATATCTTTGATAACCTTTAAAGCGCTGAAAACGGCAGGAAACATGTTTTTAGGAATATAAGCCTTGCGCAAAAGGTTCCGCACCATAAAATCAAGCGGCGTGTTAAACAAAATCTTGCGCACTTCCGTAATCGGCATATTGGAAAGATAAACCAAAGAATATTCAAAAAAGCGCAAATCGCCCATGCACACGGCGCGAACAACCAGGTTGGGCGTCAAACGCCCGTAGGAATACAACTGATGAACCAATTCTTCAATCTGATGGTCGGAACTGTATTCTTCCGAAATACGCAATGTTACTTTTTCTTTAACCTGTTCAATTAAATCCGTGGCAATATCAATCGGCAGGTTATAGGACAAGACCAATTTCTTTTGAAGCTCTGTCGATAAAGAATAAACGATTTTTTCAATAACCGATGTCGGCAGTTCATCCCGGTCGACCAAGCGCTGCTGGATAAGTTCGCTCGCCCCGTATTTATCAACAATCGTCTGATAGGTTGATGCCGTAATATTGGCCGAACCGTTTGAAATCAATTCGCCAACCACAACTTCCGGGCATTGGTCAACAATATATTGGGAAATCTCATAAGGAAGATTTTTGCGTTTGGCAATTGCCATTTGCCTTTCCACGCTGGTCAGTTTCAAGATTCGAATTAAATCGTCATTCGTCAATTGCGAATAATAAGTGATAAAAGGAAGGGCAACGCTGTCTTTGTCTTCAATCAGGCTTGCCACGATATCCGAAGGGATATCCCGAGAATGTTTTAAGCTTTCTGATAAGATTTCGCGGACTTCAACCTCAACATCGCGAACCATAATGCGAAAAATATCTTCGGCAAGTTTCAAACCGCGGGGGGTAACTTCGGAGCCGTTATAATAATCTCCGATTTTCTTTGCGATATAAGTTTTTCCTTCTTTGCCGGGATGTTTCCTTAAATATTCAATATCCCCACGTTCTAATTTTTTTATCATGCGGTTATCCGTTTTTTATTTTGAAAAAGGACAATTTAATCTAAAAAAACCGCCAGATTTTTTTGCAGCCCCTTTTTTGTAATTTTAGCGTCCAGTTCTGATTTGTCAATGATATTAAGTTCATAATATGCAATTGTGTAATTTAAAAGGCCGGCATAATTTTTAAGGGGGGTCTGCAAAAAAAGTGCAAAAGCTGTAGATGTTCCAAGAACAGGGTTATCCCGATAGCGGATTTCTTCCCTCAAATGCCGAAAATTATCAAAATCAATCGCAGAATTAATCTTTAGCGCAAAAGATTCCATTGCGGCATAAAGCGACGGAAAAATCCGGTAGCGGTAGTCATCTTCATCATCAACAGGCTTCAGCCCCTCGTCTGTGTGCCATACCCGTTCTTTATAAAGGGCGTTGCCTTCCCGTACAAGGCGATTCGTTCCCCATTCCGTTTCTATCGCGGCCACGGCAATCTGCAAAGACGGCGGCACGGCATCCACCCGCCGGTACAGCTCCCGCAAAAAATAAGTATAGCGTTCATCATCTTTCAAACGGGTAAAAAGCCCATACTTTTCAGCCTTTTCTTCAACAAATTTCTTTCCTTTTTCAGACAAAGGTTCGCGCTTTTGAATAAAAGAATCATACAAAGGAAGGATTTCCGCCCTTTCCTGAGCAATAGCCCGGTTAACTTTCAGGGCAAGAGGCGCCATGATTTTAATAAACAAATCATTGCGGCGCGCTTCATCTTGAATTTCGTGAAAATCTTCGGGAATTTCTTTCAAAAAAATCGGCGGCAGGCGGTAAGTATTAACATTTAAATATTCGTCATAACCATAAAAATCATAGATTTTTTGCAGATTTTCAACATTAATTTTGCCAAGGTCGATATCCTCCGCCCAACCTGGCCGGATACTTAACAAAAACAAACAAACCGCTGCAGCAAACCGTCTCATTTGGGCGCTTCGTAATTTTGAACAGATTTCACGGCAGGAATATAAGTCTTTAAAACGCGTTCCACGCCTTCCTTCAAAGTAACGGCAGCATAAGGGCAGCCGTAACAATTGCCGGTCAGCTCCACATAAACAACGCCATTTTTAAAATCCCTGAAAATAATGTCGCCGCCGTCGTTTTGCAGCGCCGGGCGGATACGGGCTGCAATCAGCCCGGATATCTGCCGGACAATATCATCTTCTTCCGGAGTCTCCGTTTCGATGACAATTTCCGCACCCGTGCTCAGATAATCCATCAGCTCCGCCAATATCTGCGGCTTCAAATCATCCCATGAAGCATTCTTGTCCTTTGTAACCGAAAGCAAATCAGCCGTCATAAAAACTGAAAAAATTCCGCCTAAATCAAAAATCTTTTCAGCCAGCGGAGACCGGCGCAAAGATTTCGCATCAACAAATTCCGCCGAACCAGCTTTCAAGATTTTTCGGGGCGGAAAAAAGTTCATCACTTCAGGGTCTGGAGTAGCCTGGGTTTCAATTAACATTTACGCCTCCTTCAGGTTTAAGGCTAAGTTCTTCAATCAATTTCTTGCACAACGCTGCGGCCTTAAGCTCATAATAGGCCATAACCTGCAAATGGTTGGGGGCAAAAAGGCTGTCCGGTTCGCCGTTACGCACAATAAAGGGATCCATAAGCGCAGCGTCTTCCAGGGTTTTCAGCAATGACGTCCATGTCGGATAGGCGTTATACATAACAAGGATTTCTTTATAATCTTTGCCCAGCGCCCGCAAAATTAAATAATAGGCATAAGTTTTGCCTTTTGCAAAATAAAACAAATCATCACTGCGATTATCAATAAACGAAGAGCTTTCTTCACGGATATGCCCTTCCAGCTTGCTGCTGTTTTTAGACAGGTCCGCGCCGATGCGCCTCATAAAATAAGACAAATCGCCGGGATTGCGATAAAACACGGCGCTTCCGCTTAACAATTCCTGGTTAAACTTAAGCAAATGTTTGCGCGCTCTTTTATATTGGGAATTTGCAGAAGGCACCGGCACCAAAGAATTATCCGGGGAAAACATCCAGATTGTTCCGGGATAGCGCAAAAGCTTGGCCGCCTCTTCCAAATGCAAAGCTTCATTCTCGGCAATTGTTTTTTCCAAACGTTTTGACAAAGCCGTAGTTACATTGCTGACAGAAGAAATAATCCCCATTTGAAAATTAGGCATATTATCCAAAAAATAAGAAGGAAAGAAAAAAGGCAGATTAGGCGTCCACATTTTTTCATTTACTTCGCGATTAACCAAAAAGGCATTCATTGCAATTGCGGCGGATTGCTCGTTATGTTTGTTGTTTATCTCATATTCGGTATTGGTATTGATGTCATTCATCAACCAGCCGCCCAAAGGATAATATAAAAAGATAACAGCTGCAGAAACAAGCAAAAGAACCTGCCACCAGGAATTGACAAACACCGCCAGCTGATGCGCAGCTTTTTTCACATTCCATGATTTTGGCGCATATTTCTTGGCAAGCTGCCTGGAACGGAACATAAATCGGTTAATCTTTTGTTTAAGCATTTTTCCTGCCTTTTTTCAAAAATGTTTTTAGAATCTCGCTCAAATTTAATACACCTGTTATTTTAGCCATCACAATAAAAGTTGCAACACCCAAAAAGCACAAAACCGCAAAAAACGGAATTTTCCAAGCAAAAGACAGATGCAGCCAGTTGTCATAATGAAAATTAAGCGCCAGTTTTCCCATTTCAAGAACGGCGGCCATAACCAAAGAGCAAAAAACAATTTTAAATATCTTGACAACCAATCCGTGCCGGATAGACCAATAGCCGCGTTTTTTCAGCCCCCTGCAATATTGATAAAGCGAAACAAAAGAGGCAATCGTCGTTGCGGAAGCAATGCCGACATGCCCAAAAGGCTTCATTAACAACACCGCAAAAACCAAGTTCGTAAACAAGACAATAATGCTGTATTTAACCGGCGTTTTTGTATCGCCCCTTGCAAAAAAGTTAGGCGCCAAGGCTTTAACCAAAACATAAAAAGGAAGCCCGACAGCATAAGCGATAACGGCCTGGGCGGTCATTGCCGTTTGATAACTCCCAAATTTTCCGTGTTGGAATAAAATGTTAATAATCGGTTCGGCTAAAACAATAAGCGCAAATGCTGCCGGAATAGAAAGCAGCGCGCCGTATTCCACCGCCTTATTCTGCATATTTCCGGCCTGTTCCAATTCACCGGCTTTAATATGCCGGGATAAAACCGGCAGCAAAGCAACGCTGATTGCCGCGCCGACCACCCCCAAAGGCAGCTGCTGAAGGCGGTTGGCATAATAAAGCCAAGAAATGGCTCCCGTGCCGACTAATGAAACCAAAATCGTATCAACCACCATATTAATTTGATAAACGCCGGCACCCAATACGCCCGGCGCAATCCGCTTAAACAAAGTGCGGATTTCAGAATCTTTAAACAAGGCAAAAATATTCCATTGCGGCTTAAGGTAAACTTGTTCCTTATGCAAAAACAGGCTCAGCCACAAAATTTCCAAAAAGCCGGCCGCCGTAACGCCCATCGCCACGCCGTGCGCAGGCGTCTCGCCTAAAGGCATCAAGACAAAAACCGATAAAATCATCGTAATGTTTAACAAGACCGGAGCCGCCGCAGGAGCTGCAAAACGCCCCAAAGAATTAAGGATTCCCGATTGGAAAGAAACAATGCATATTAAAAGCAAAAAAGGAAACGTTATGCGGGAAAGCGAAACTGCCAACTCGATTTTTCCGGGGTCGGCAACAAACCCCGGCGCCAAAATTTCCACGACATAAGGCATAAAGATTTCCATAAGCAAAACAATCGCCGCCAAAACAAAAGCCAAAACAGAAACCGCCTTTGCCGCAAAAACGACAGCCTTGCTTTTTCCTTCTTCTACCAGCTTATGGGAAAGCATTGGGACAAAAGCCGTCGTAAATGCGCCCTCGCCAAACAAATTCCTAAAAAGGTTAGGCAGCTTAAAGGCCACAAAAAAAGCATCAGAAACCAAACCGGCTCCAAGATAATTGGCCAAAACCATATCCCTCAAAAAGCCTGTAATCCGGCTGATAAGCGTAAAACCGCCGAAAGTCGCTATTGATTTAAATAAATTCACTTTGCTTTTTTACCTTTTATTATTGAATTTATGCCAGTATATTGTATAAAAAGTTAAAAGTGGTTAAAAATGCAAGTTATCTGCAGTATTTTTAAGGTTTTTAGGCATTTATAGCTTGACAAAAGCATTTTATATTGCGATAATAGACAAAAGACCACATTTTATGGAGAAGATTTATGAGTACTGAACGCGGACATATTCCGCCATCCTTTGAAGAAATAGGTACAGGCCGCGCCACGGAAACCAAGGCAAAATATCCTAATTTTCACAGGGATAGCCATGCTGACGAATTTTTAGGTAGCGGAGAAACAAGAAACAGCGCCGTTAATATTCAGGGCAAGACCAGACAAGAGCTAAGAAACGCTTTCAGAGGACAGCTTGGCAGCGGCAATGCGCCGGCGACAAGAAACTTTAACCCTGAACGGCTTTCCGTAGCTCCCAAAAGAGAGGGAACAACAAATCTTGGCGGAAATAGAGAATTTGATATAAATAATCTGGAAAACATGCCATTAGCAATAGCCGCTCTGGAGCATGAAACGGAACACCGTTATGAAATTGCCGAAAATAGAGAGGGGGAAATAAATCTTGGCAGAAATAAAGAATCTGATGTAAATAATCTGGAAAACATGCCATTAGCAATAGCCACTCTGGAGCATGAAACGGAACATCGTTATGAAAATACGGATCACCGTTATGAAATTTCCAAAGATGATGCACTAAAAAGAAGTTCAGAAGCATTAAAAAGAATTAAAGGTACAAAAAAGGATGTTTCTTCTCATACTTTATCATCTCTCAAATCAAGAGGTAATGGAAGATAATAAAAAACTCCGGTTTCCGGAGTTTTTTTATTGCCGCTTACTTTTTCCAAACCGTTTGGCGCAGGCACTCGCCGATAACCATCGTCGCCGAAACCGCCACATTAATGGAGCGTGCATTTTCATTCATCGGAATCAGCAGCCGGGCATCAGCTTTTTGATGGACATCTTCAGGCACTCCGGCGGATTCCCTCCCCATTAAAATAATATCATTGGGCAAGAACTCAAAATCATAATACGGATGGCTGGCATGCGTCGTCAAAAGCACCAGGCGCCCATATTCATCCGGATGCCCTTCGCGGTAAGCCAAAAAATCAGCCCAGGAATTATGCCGGCGGTAATGAACCATTTTCAAATAATCCATTCCCGAGCGTTTCAAGGTATGTTCCGAAAAAACAAAACCGCAGGGCTCAATAATATCCAGCTCAAAATCCAAACAAGCGCCCAAACGCAGAAGCGTTCCCGTATTTTGCGGAATATCCGGCTGAAACAAAGCTAAACGCATAATCCCATCCTTAAACATTAAAAAGGAAGTTTAACAAATCCCCATCCTTGACAACATATTCCTTGCCTTCGGAACGCATTTTTCCGGCCTCTTTGCATGCCTGCTCGCCGCCCAATGAAACATAATCGTCAAAAGAGATTGTTTCCGCACGGATAAAGCCGCGTTCAAAATCCGAATGGATAACGCCGGCGCATTGCGGCGCTTTGGCGCCCTTGGGAAAGGTCCAGGCCCGAACCTCTTTGGGTCCGGCCGTAAAATAGGTTTGCAGCCCCAAAAGGTTATATCCGGCTTTAATAATTTTAGAAAGGCCGGTTTCTTCCAAACCCAAAGATGAAAGAAATTCTTGTTTTTCTTCGTCGGAATCCAGCTGCGCCACTTCCGATTCAATCGCTGCGGAAATAATCACCGCCTGCGCGTTTTCGGCTTTAGCCTTGGCAAAAACCTTTTCTGAAAAGGCATTGCCGCCAGCGGCAGAATTTTCATCAACATTGCAAACATACAAAACCGGTTTGGAAGTCAGGAGCTGCAACATGCGATAAGCTTTGCAGGCATCTTTGTTTGTCTCATCCGGACGTGCCGTGCGCGCCGGTTTCCCGGCTTTTAAGGCTTCAATAACCGGCTGCATGACCTCCACGCTGACAATCGCTTCTTTATCGCCGCCGCGGGCTTTCTTCTGCATTTGGTCAAAACGTTTTTCCAAAGACTCCAAATCGGCAATCATCAGTTCCGTTTCAACAATTTCCGCATCGCGAAGCGGATCGACCGAACCTTCCACATGCGTAATGTTTTCATCTTCAAAACAACGCAGCACATGGATAATCGCATCAACTTCCCGGATATTCGCCAAAAACTGGTTTCCCAGCCCCTCGCCCTTGGACGCGCCTTTGACTAGTCCTGCGATGTCTACAAATTCTAATTGCGTCGGCACAATCTGTTTTGGATGGACAATATCCGCCAATTGCTGCAAGCGCTTGTCCGGAACGGCAACACGCCCGGTATTCGGTTCAATCGTGCAAAACGGAAAATTAGCCGCCTGAGCCGCAATTGTCTGGGTCAACGCATTAAACAAAGTAGACTTTCCAACATTCGGCAGCCCGACAATTCCACAGTTAAATCCCATAATAAAACTCCTTATCATCAAATAACATGAAAGGAGTTTTAACTTATTTAGATTTCTTTTTCAAGTAAATAGTCATTACCAATCACGGTAAAAATCCCGCAGTTTCTTCCGCCACGCTTTGCGGGGGCACAACGGGCAGAGTGCTTTGGCAAAAGATTTTAACAAAGCCAAACCGAAAGTAATTTTTTTATCGCTTTCCCCGCGGAGATATTTGCAGCCACCGTATTTATAAGAATTTTTATCCCGGATTAAGATTTTTCCCGGCCTTCTCCAAGTTCTCCGGCAAGCATCCATGCAATAATCATCATCCAAAACCAACGGTTTGCGATTCAGGAAATATTTATTCAAATGGCTTTCATCATGCCAAAGGGCAACAATGCCAGTTTCCCAGTCCTTTTTAATATTTTGGCTCAGTTCACGGGCCATGTCTAAAAAGGCTTTAACCGTTCCGCCGTTCATGCCGCCGCGAAAATAATATTGCCCTTCGCCCAGCGGAATATATGCTGTTGAAAGGGGATTCCGGTCATAAGTAAAACTTTCTTGAGGACGGGACCAAACAGCGCCGGCCAAACCGTCATTTTCTGCCCCGGGGAGAATTTCCCGCCCGACCGATTTTACAAAAACAGCATTTGCATTCAGGAAAAAAACATAATCAAAACCGGAAAGCTCCTTTTCTATGCTCAAATACATATCAAAGCGCTCTATCGTATCATAAGGCCAGCCTTTTTTCTCCCGGTAAATTTTATGAACGGCAGGATTCCCTTCCGCATAAATCTCCTGATTGTCCGTAAAAACAAAATAATGCTTGCAATCGCCCTTTAGCAAAAACTTCTCGGCGCTTTTATAAAAATCTTTCCAAAACACGCCATAACGCCCAAGCGCAATATAAATAACTGCAATTTTCATTTGTAAAAATCCCGTTTTTAAACTTACAAAAACAGGATAAACAAAAACAATATTTATGAAACAACAATTTGCCCGCCTGTGGACATTTTCCGGCTTGGACTAAATATTTTCTTGCAACGGATAATCTTTGCGGATTGCTTTAAGCTTTTCAATACAAAGCGGCACATTGTCAAAAGGCAGATCAGCCAAAAGCTCGTCGGGCAAGAACCACCATTTCAGCGCCAACAATTCAGAAATCGTTTTTTCGTCAAAACGGTATTTGATAATTTTCGCCGGAACACCGCCAACCACCGCATAAGGGGGAACATCTTTCGTAACGACCGCACCGGAAGCGATAATCGCGCCATCGCCGATATGGACGCCATCTTGTACAATAGCATTCAGCCCAATCCACACATCATTGCCGACAACGACTTTTTCGTGGACATCCCACTTAACCTCGCTATTTACTTTGATTTCGCCAAAAACATCCGGCACCGACAGATATTGGAAAGGATGGGTTGACAAGAAATTAACCGGATGTTGGGAAGGTCCCAAGACCACGCCTTCGGCAATAGAACAAAAATTCCCGATAACCGCATTATTATTTTTAGGCCCATAACTGTGCCGCCCAAAATTTTTATATATCTTACGATATTTTGTTTTCAGCTTCATTCTGACTTTTTTGCGCCACGAAGAAACCGGAATAAAAACACACGCCAGCCAGATTAAAAAATTCTTCATTTTCCCTGCCAACTACTTTCTTTTTTTCTTAAAAAGGCTTTTAAACCCATTGCGCCAAATAAGATAAGCGCCAAAAACCGGATAAGGCCAATCGCGCAGCATTTTAACAAAAGCCCGATCCATACGCGAGACATTGCCGCGCCCATATTCCAACTTCCGCAAGATTTCGCGAACCTGCCCAAAAGCCTCTTTTTTATTTTGATGATACATCACATAAGACTTAAGCAAATTAAAAGGAAGATAATAATCCTTCAATAGGTTTTGCTCTTTGTAATAATCATATATCAAATAGAAAATGCGGATATGGTCATAAAGCCTTGAACCGCTTTTTATCTGGGACATAAGCGAAGCATTGTTTTGCCGGTAATAATACATACCGTCATTAACAATAGCCAGTTTTTTAACCTTAGTAAAAACCGTATAATAAAAGTAACAATCTTCACAAGTTACGCCCAAAGGATAAAAGATTCCGGACTTTTCCAAAAAATCGCGGCGGTATAACTTATTCCAAGCCATAACAAAACCTAACGTTTTGCGCAGATTTTGCTTATTTTCCTCAAAAACGCCCTTATACCTTAATTTTTTGATTTTAACCTTGCCGTCATCCCAAACATAAGCATATTGCCCGTTTATCGCCACGTCCGCTCCGGAAGAAACAAGCGCATCATAAAGGCTCCGCAGATAATTTGCACTAATCCAGTCATCAGAATCAATAAAATAGATAAACGAGCCTTTTGCCGCCCGCATCCCGGTATTCCTTGCTCCGGAAAGCCCTTGGTTTTCCTGGGAGATAACTTTAATTCTGGAATCTTTGGCCGCATATTCCTGCAAAATCTGCAATGAATTGTCCGGGCTGCCGTCATTCACACACAAAATTTCCAGATTCCCATATTCCTGCCCAAGGAGGGAGTCTAAGCATTTTCCCAAATATTTTTCAACATTGTAAACCGGAACGACAACGGAAATCAACGGTTCGATGTGTTTGTTTGCAGACATAAGGTTCCTCAAATATACGTAACATGTTAAATTTGACGGATAAATAAAATTCTGTCAACGGCAAACGAAAAAAACAATAAAAATGTCAATAACTTAGAATGTTACAGCTTTTTAAGCGCCATTCCCAGTTCAGAACAAAAAGAAGACATCCCCTGCTTCAGTAAAACCGGCAGCAAATCAGAAATCAATTTAAAATCATTTTGCAAAAGCTCTTTGTCTTTTTTAGAAAAAGCCGACAAAACATGGTTCACAACCGCCGTCCCGCCTTGGTCCGGGTGTCCGATGCCAATCCTGATGCGATGATAATTCGGGCCGATTGCCGCATCAATGCTTTTCAAACCATTATGCCCGCCGGCACCGCCGCCGGTTTTCGCCTTCATTTTTGCCAAAGGCAAATCCATGTCATCATGGATGACAATAATATTTTCAGGAGGAATCTTATAAAATGAAGCCGCCTTGACAAGCGAATTTCCAGAAAGGTTCATATATGTCTGAGGCTTTAACAGATAACATTTTTCTCCGGCAATTTTTCCTTCGGAAACCAAACCGTCAAACTTAGAACGAAAGGGGGAAAAGCCATAATCCTCAGCAAGGGCGTCCGCCGCCATAAAACCGACATTATGGCGCGTCCCTGCATATTCTGTTCCCGGATTTCCCAAACCTGCAATTAAAAACATCATAAAAAGCCCCAACAAAAAAACGGCCGGGCAAATCAAAACCAAATTTGTGCCGGCCGCTTTTCTAAAGAAAAATTACTTTCTCAAAAAGTCAACGTGAATTGGCTTATCGGAAACAGGATGGAACTGAACATCCTGGCAAACGACTTTTTCTTTTTTGCCATCAAGGACAATTTCGATATCAGCGTCATAAAAACCGACCATATCCAAAGCCTTTTCGAGTTCAACCGGGTGCAGGCTGATCATAACGGCATCTTTCTTTCCGCCATAAATAACGGCAGGAACACGACCCTCGCGACGACAAGCTCTAGCTGCCCCCTTACCTGCTTTTTCACGCTTTTGCGCATTAAAAGTAATATCTGTCATTTCATTTTCCTCATAAATTTAACAAATCCCAACAGCCTCCAGGGGTGCCGTTGAGACTCTGACTCATACAACCATTATATTTATTTTTCAAGCATTTTTTTCAGAATAAAAAAAGGGGGAATCTTTGCAGATTCCCTCTAAAACTAGTCTTCAACCAGCTTGCAGTGATATCCCAGATTGTTATCATGCCCGGTTGAGCAAATTCTGACTCTGAAATACTTCTGATCTGGCGGAAGAAGAAGGCTGCCGCGGACAAAGCCTTTCACGGGATGCGGGCGCCCAGCCATCTCTACCCAAATCCGGGTAACATTTTTTTCAAAATCAATCCCGTCTTCGCTGTTTGGAAAATGCGTCGGAAGCGGTACCCTTGCGTCATGCCAGATATGCGCCTTGTAAGTAACATAGTTGATTTTGATTCTTTTCTTTTCCGAAGAAAATTTTTTACGAAGCAGCATGGCAATATAAACCATGGCACCGGCCATAACAAGCATGCTTGCCACAACCAAAAAAACTAATAATATATCCATCCTATAAAAATTAAAAAAGACAAATGCAAGTATGAACCGAATCAGAATTTTGTCAAGTTATATTTACACCCCACTAATTCAGCATGATTAAACGCATAGGCCAAACTGGCAATAGACAAAATCCTTAAAAACCAGATAACGCTGCGGCTGCCGGAAAAAGGGCGTTTGCCGGCATCATGGTTCACAAACCAAATCTCCCCAACAACCATCAGCCCGACAATTAAAACCGGGATATAAAGGAACAAAGGGCTTGTAAGGGACAAAAGCAGCTGCGCCAGCCCCCGCCCCCAATAGCCGGCATAAAAATTGTGCAACCCTGTCATGCCCAGAAAATAAGCAAAGAAAATATATAAAATGCCGCTCTTGGCTTTGCTTTGGCTATATGCCCGCAGCGACCGCCGCGCCAAAAGCTTCTTGCGCGCAGAAAATTCGGCATCGTCAATAATGCCGCGCGCTTTTAATTGTAATAAGTCTTCCAAATCTGCCGGTTTAGCCATATCATTCTCCGCAAACAGGATAACCGCAAAAACTTAATATAAAATGAAACTCCACCGGCTTACGCCGGTGGTATCATTTTAGGTCAAGCAAAGCTTGTCCTAAATCTTCGCGTCCCTGATATTCTATATAGCGTTGTATCACTGCTTCATTTACACCAACTGTACTGACAAAATACCCATCAGACCAAACACTTTGTGTACCAAAATAGCATTTTTTAAGAAACGGATATTGTTTCTTTAAATCTCTTGCCGTATTTGATTTAATTATGCGCACAACACTACCCACACTCATCTTTGGAGGGATTGATACCAACAAATGAATATAATCTCTGTCATGATTTTGTTCTATAAAATAGATTTGTGGGTAGTGTTCTTGAATTTCTATCAACCGTTTCTTAAAAAATCCGTATACCCCTGAATTAAATATCTTTTTACGGTATTTTGTCACTATCACTATATGATAGTGGCAGTGATACACGCAGTTACTTTGTTTGCTATACTTTACTTCTTCCATATATCCATTTTATCGCGAAGATTTAGGATTGTCTACATCTACCTGCTTACGCAGGTAGTGTTACGTTCGAATCATAAAAGGAGGCGATAAAACGCCTCCCTTAAGAGCAATATCCCAAAATTAGAACATGCCGCCCATTCCGCCGGGCATGCCGCCTGCCGCAGCACCGCCGCCGCAGCTGCATTCTGCTTTGGGCGCTTCTGCAACCATTGCTTCTGTCGTAATCAACAAACCGCCGACAGAGGCCGCATCTTGCAAAGCCGTGCGAACGACCATGGTCGGGTCAATAATACCGGCCTTGACCATATCCATATATTCGCCGTTCTGGGCATTATAACCAAAATTGGTGTCTTTTTGTTCCAAAAGTTTTCCGGCAACAACCGCACCGTCAACACCGGCATTTTCCGCAATCTGGCGGATAGGTGCCTGAATGGCTTTGCGGATAATCTCAATGCCAACCTTCTGGTCTTGGTTTGCAGGAGACAACCCTTCCAAAGCTTTTTCAGAATAAAGCAAAGCAACGCCGCCGCCGGCAACAACGCCTTCTTTAACCGCAGCGCGGGTTGCATGCAAAGCGTCATCAATGCGGTCTTTGCGTTCTTTAACTTCGATTTCCGAAGCGCCGCCGACACGCAGGACTGCAACGCCGCCAGAAAGCTTAGCCAATCTTTCCTGAAGTTTTTCACGGTCATAATCAGAAGAGGTTTCGTCAATCTGCTTGCGGATTTGAGCGCAGCGTGCCGCAATAAGGTCTTTTTCGCCGGCACCGTCGATAATTGTCGTATCATCTTTGGAGACTTCTACTTTCTTTGCAGAACCCAACATATCCAAAGTAACATTTTCAATCTTCATGCCCAGCTCTTCGGCAATAACCTGCCCGCCGGTCAAGATAGCAATGTCTTCCAGCATGGCCTTGCGCCTGTCGCCAAAGCCGGGAGCCTTAACCGCACAAACCTTCAGGCCGCCGCGCAAACGGTTAACAACCAAAGTTGCCAGAGCCTCGCCTTCTACATCTTCGGCAATGATAAGCAAAGCGCGCCCGGACTGGACAACAGCTTCCAAAACCGGAATTAACGGCTGCAGATTGGATAATTTTTGATCATAAAGCAAAATATACGGATTATCATATTCGCAAATCATTTTTTCCGGAGCAGTAACAAAGTAAGGGGAAAGGTAACCGCGGTCAAACTGCATGCCTTCAACCACATCCAATTCCGTTTCCAAACCTTTGGCATCTTCAACAGTGATTACGCCTTCGTTGCCGACTTTTTCCATAGCCCTTGCCAAATATTCGCCGATAGAACGGTCGCCGTTGGCAGAAATCGTACCGACTTGGGCAATTTCTTCAGAAGTTTTAATTTCTTTAGAACGTGATTTAACATCGGCAACCACAGCTTCGACAGCCATGTCAATGCCGCGTTTTAAATCCATCGGGTTAAGCCCGGCGGCTACGGCTTTGCAGCCTTCTTTAATAATGGCTTCCGCCAAAACGGTAGCTGTTGTCGTACCATCGCCGGCTTTGTCCGCCGTCTTTTGAGCCACTTCCTTAACCAGCTGGGCACCCATATTTTCAAACTTGTCTGTCAATTCGATTTCTTTTGCAACAGAAACGCCGTCTTTTGTAATTTTAGGTGCGCCATATGCCTTGTCCAAAACGACATTGCGTCCTTTGGGGCCCAAGGTTACTTTAACTGTTTTTGCCAAAACTTCAACGCCGCGCAGCATTTTTGCCCGGGCATCGCTGGAAAATTGAATATCTTTTGCAGCCATTGTTTTTATCCTTTTCTAACTATTCTTCAACTACGCCTAAAATTTCAGATTCTTTAATAATCAAACGGGTTTCGCCGTCTAATTTAACTTCGGTTCCCGACCATTTGCCAAACAAAACCTTATCGCCTTCTTTCACGCTCATTGGCACAATTTTGCCATCTTCTGCGCGGAAACCATTGCCAACAGCTTCCACAATACCCTCGCTGGGCTTTTCTTTTGCAGTATCGGGAATAATGATTCCGCCGGCAGTTTTCGTTGTTTCTTCCAAGCGTCTGACAAGCACTCTGTCGTGCAACGGTCTAATTTTCATGTTATATCAACTCCTTAAGTTATATAAATATTTTATCTAGCATAGAGGTAGTTACTTTTAAAGCCTTTGTCAAGCAAAGGCGGAGCAAAAAACAAAAAAAATATTTTGACAAAAAACACAAATAAAAATAGCATGGCGCAGCTAACAATTTTTAATAATATGATTATGGATAGATTAAAACAAAAACTTTTTTCAGCGTTAGGCAACGAAATTACTTTTTCCTTAGAAGCTTTTAACCGGCATGCGCAATCGGCAAGAATACGCTTTAATAAAGAAGACAGATTACGGTTGCAGCGTTTCATTGAAAATAAGGAAAACGCACAGCTACTCTTTTTGGAAAACGCTGCCCCCTTCCTCGACAATGAAATTGTCCTTCTTGCCAAATATGAATTGCAATTGGGACAGGAAGAAACGGACGAAGCAGAGGCAAAAGCCTGTTTTAAAGAGTTGGAACGCTATTTAAGCAAAAAATTCCTGCTGCAAAACCTCTTGGATATTGACGCGGAAATTTCTCAATATTTTGACAGCCTTATCCAAATGCCGCCCGAAGATATTTGCCGGCGAGACTTGCGCCGCATATTCACTTTGCTTCTGGTGCTTTCAAAAGACATTCCCGTCAAAGAGCCTCAAAATTTGGAAAAGCTCTTGGAAAAACTGGAGCAGGCAAAAATCAAAATTTAAAAAACCCGCAGCACAAAGCTGCGGGCTTTTTTTATAAACGGGATTTGCGCCGCGACAAAGGCTGGTGCAGCAGCCGGTCAACCAAAGACATAAAGAAGCTGACCACCGCCATAAAGCAGCACATTCCAAAAGCGACAAAGAAAATCCAAGCATGCGGATAAAGCTGCATCACCGGACGGGCGATTCTCGTTGCCCACCCATCCAAAGTAAATGCCTGCAGCAAAGTAAACAATGCGCCGCCCAACGTTGAAAATTCCACAAAGTCATATCCAAACAAACTTACCGCGATAATGGCAAAGGTATAAAAGAAGACCGCAAGCACCCCAATCAATGCCACAAAGCTTGGCAACATCGACAAAAACATATTAATCATCTGCTTCAAACGTGAAAAGCGGTTAATATAGCGCAACAGCCGAAACAGCCTGAAAGAGCGCAAAATAATGAAAGCGCTGGCAACCGGAATTGAAGAAACCGCCACAATGGAAAAATCGAAAACATTCCAGCCGTTTTTCCAGAAAGGGCGCCCTTCGGCATAAATTTTCATGAGCATTTCCACAATAAAAATTCCCATAAACATCCGGTCAAGCAAAAAGAGCATATCGCCATAATACATGCTCATAAACTCATTGGCCATCAAGCCCAGCACAACGGCGTCCGCTAAAATGATAAACATGATAAACATGTCAAAACTGCGCCCTTCCACAAGCTTTTTCAATTTGCGCTTATCTTGGGCAACCAGGCTCGTTTTTTCATTCAACCTTTTCAAAAACATTTTATTCTCTCCCCTGCTATCCGCTTACAGCATACATCAAAAACAAACAAAGGCAACAATAATTGCGGAAACCGCCAAAGCCGGTCCAAAAGCGCCTGATTTCTTTTTCAAAAGCGCCGCTTCCAAAGCAAACAACAAGCAGGCGCCGACAATGACATACCCGATATGCTCCGCGCCAAGCCAAGCGCCCAAAGCCATTAAAAGTTTTATGTCTCCGCCGCCAAAAGCGTCTTTATAGCGCCAAACTAGAAAAGCGCTGGCCGCAATGGGAAGCACATATCCCAAAACCGCGCCCAAAACGCTTTCGGGAAGCATAACCCAGCTTCCGGAAAACATAGAAAAGCATAAACCGCACAACATCAGCGGAATAGTCAGAATATCAGGCAGCAGCAGCATTCTCCTGTCAATTTCCATAAGCAGCAGCAACAGCCAAATATAAACCATGACCCACCCGGCAGCTGAAAAATGCCAGCTTGCCAAGACAGAAAGAGCCGCTGTAACAATTCCAAGCCCCAGGCTGCGCATCCGATAACGCCTTAACAACCTTTGATAAACCAAATTGCCGCCGCTTTTTTGGCGGCTGACATGTTTCACGGGCCAGACAAGGCGAAACAAAGCGTAAGCGGGCGTCGCCGGCATAAACTTTGAAAAACGCCGGGCCATATAAGGTATCAACGCCCCGAAACAAAAACCCAAAATTGCATAAATCATAAAAAACTCCTCTATGCTTAGCAGTTTAAGCATAGAGGAAATATCTTAAAATCACTTTAACAGAGAGCTAATCCATACCTTTTAAGATATATTCGCTGATTTTTTCACTGTAAAATGACGGGTTGGAAATGGCTTCGCCTTCGGCAATAAGCGCCTGGTCAAACAAAATTTTAGAAATTTCTTCCACTTTGGCATTATCCTTTCCAGCCCCGGCCATTTCAGAAAGGCGGATAATCAAAGGATGATAAGGATTCAATTCCAAAATGCGCGTACTGGCAAAAGCAGTTGGCTGCTGATGGTTGCGCATCAGGCGTTCCAGATGGATGCTCATCTGCCCGTTTTCAACGCTTAGGCTGACAGGGGACTTGGTTAATTTTTCCGTAATTTCCACTTTGCCGATTCGGTCTTTAAACAAACCTGCCATAAATTCTTTAAGCTTTTGCAAATCGCCATCGGCAGCTTTTTGGCCTTTGCGGTCAAAAGCAAGATTTTCTGCCTGGGAAATGTGCTTAACCGCATATCCCTTGTAATTTGGAAGCGTCTGCGTCCAAAACTCGTCAATCGGGTCTGTCAGCAGCAAAACTTCAATGCCTTTTTCATAAAAAGCTTCCAACTGGGGATTATTGCGCAAAACGGCAACATCATCGCCGGTCAGATAATAAATGGATTTGTCATCCCCTTTAACCCGGGCAATATAATCATCCAGGCTGGTAAGCTTTTCAGCGCTGAAAGTCGAATTAAACAACGAAAGCGAAGCTATCGTTTCCCTGTTTGAAAAATCTTCATAAATGCCCTCTTTGAAAACAATGCCGAAAGGGTTCCAAAAAGTCATGTAATCATCATAATTTTTGGCTTTTTTCTGCATTTCCTTGAGCAGGCGCGAAACCAGCCCATGTTTAATTTTTTCAATCAGCACGTTATGTTGCAGCATTTCCCGGCTGATATTCAGCTGCAAATCGGCAGAATCAACCACGCCTTTGACAAAACGCAGATAGCGCGGCATCAGTTCCTCGATTTTATCTGAAATAAACACTTTATTGACATAAAGTTTCAAACCGTTTTTAACATCCGGCTGAAACAGGTCATAAGGCGCTGTAGAAGGAATATAAAGCAGGCCCGTATATTCAATGCTGCCCTCTGCCTTAAAATGCAAAGTCAGCCACGGGTCATCAAAATTCTTTGAAAGATGGTGATAAAATTCCTTATATTGCTCGGATGTGATATCCGCCTTGTTGCGCATCCACAAAGCCGAAGCCGAATTGACCGTTTCTTCGCCGGCTTTGCCCAAATCAAGCACAATCGGATAATCAATATGGTCGGAATAAGTGCGGATAATCTGGCGCAGGTTAAGGCTGTTGGTAAATTCTTTTTGGTCTTCTTTCAAAAAGAGCTTGATATCCGTTCCGTTGGTTTCTTTTTCCGCCTCGCTGATTTCAAAACCGTCGCGCCCGTTGGAAACCCACCGCCAGGCTTTGTCCTCCCCGGATTTTCTGGTAAGGATCTCAACTTTGTCCGCCACCATGAATGCCGAATAAAATCCCACGCCGAACTGTCCGATAAGATCCACCGCCGAGCCGTTTTCCTTAATGTTTTTTACAAAATCTGCAGTGCCTGATTTTGCAATTGTCCCAAGATGGTTGATTAAATCGTCCTTATTCATCCCGATTCCATTATCGGCAACTGACAAAGTGTTGTTTTTTTCATCCGGCGTAACCGTAATTTTAAAAGCGCCGCCGCCCTTTGCCATATCCGGATGCGTCAGCATCAGGTATTTAAGTTTGTCGCAGGCATCCGAGGCATTGGAAATCAGCTCGCGCAGAAAAATAAACTTTTCCGAATAAAGCGAATTGACCACAATATCCAAAAGCTGGTTAACCTCTGCCTGAAAATTCATTTTCTCACTCATAGAACCCTCCTAAATTTCATTCTTTTTTTATATATGGGAACAATATTTCATTTGTGCAACAATTTTGCTTGATTTTATAATCAAACCGGATAAATTAGGATTGTTTTGAAATATTGAAAAATCCTAGGAGATAAAATAATGGTATCTGTAGTAAATGATGCTTGCGTAAAATGCAAATCCTGCGTTGACGTATGTCCGGTTGACGCTTTCCATGAATGTGAAACACAGGTTGTTGTTGATCCTGACACATGCATTGATTGCGGCGTATGCATTTCCGAATGCCCTCAGGAAGCAATTACCCCTGATGACGAAGCCGATGAAAAATGGGTAAAATTCAATGCCGAACAGGCTAAAATTTGCCCGGCTGCAAATGAATAATCAATAAAAAGAAAAAAGACGGCTGCTGCAGCGGCCGTTTTTTTATGCCCAAAACAAATTTATATTGCCAAAATAAGCTTTTCGGATTAGCTTTTAAGCCCGGATTAACGAATCTAAAAGGTAAAAAATGATAACAAAAAGCGATACGACATATTATGACGTTGTCGGAATAGGAAATGCCATTGTCGATGTCATGGCAAAAGTCGGCGACGGCTTTCTGAATGAAAGAAACCTCCCCAAAGGGCGCATGACGCTGCTTGGCGCTGCGGAAGCCGGAAAAATTTACCAAGACATCATCCCCGAACGGGAAATCTCCGGAGGTTCTGCCGCAAACACCGTCGCAGCTTTAGCTTCTTTGGGCGGCGCCCCGGCATTCATCGGCAAAGTTCATGATGACGAACTCGGACAAGCTTTCCAAAGAGACATCGGCGCCGCCGGCGTTGACTTTTTCACGCCGCCGCTGCAAGAAGGCCCCTCGACCGGACGCAGCATTGTCTTGGTAACCCCCGATGCCGAACGCTCCATGTTCACTTACCTTGGCGCTTCCGAACGCCTGTCTGCGGAAGACATTGCCGAAGAAACGATAAAATCCGCCAAAATAATTTATCTTGAGGCTTATCTGTGGGATTCGGAAATCGGGCGCCAAGCATTCTTAAAAGCCTGCGAGCTGGCCAAAAAGCATAACCGCAGCATTGCTTTCACCCTTTCTGACAAATCCTGCGTAGAACGCCATCGGGAAGAATTTTTAAATTTGATTAAAGGCTATGTCGACATCCTGTTTGGCAACGAAGAAGAAATAAAGTCCCTTTTCCAAGAAGAAAATTTTTACAAAACGCTGGATATGATTAAAGGGGATGTGGAAGTCGCAGCCATTACCCGCAGCGCCAAAGGTTCCGTGATTGTCAAAGGCCGCACAAAAACCTTCGTCGAAGCTGAAAAAGTCGAAAACGTCGTAGATACGACAGGAGCCGGAGACTTATATGCCGCCGGATTTTTATACGGCTTCACCCAGGGAAGAAGCCTGGGCACCTGCGCCACCATCGGCGGAATTGCCGCGGCGGAAGTCATCAGCCACTACGGCGCCCGAGCCGAAGTCAGCCTGCGTGGATATGTCCGCCAAAGGCTGATTGCATACGGCATACGGCCTTAAGAAAAAAGGCTTCTGGTTTTACCAGAAGCCTTTTATAAAATAATAGAAGAGGTTTTAAGTCCAGCACACTGTCCCAAAGCGAAAATCCCATATGCCAACAGCCTGTCAATAACATAGGGCGCGCCCAAGGAGAGAAAAACCGAACAACTCCAAGCCTGCTCACTCTTAAAAATTTCCGCGTGAAACAAAACCAGAGAAACCGATACAAATGCAATCAACAAATAAGCGGCTGCCCGAAAAAAATTCACATTGCGGCGCTTATTCATAAAAAGGCATCTGAGTATGTCCGCTAATAATATGACGATTCCAGATGCAAAAACTATACCTAATGTTTCCATAATGAATATTTTTTATTTGCCGCTAATATAAACCCAAGATATTTAATAAAAGTTAAAAGCATCATTTTTTTTGAAAAAAATATTGTAATTTAATTTAAAATTGCTATGGTGGGGCAAACTAAAAAACAATATGCCAAAGCAAGGCGTTAAAGAAAGAAAAACAAGATGGATATTAGAAATATTGCAATTATTGCACACGTTGACCATGGCAAAACCACAATGGTTGACGGCCTGTTAAAACAAAGCGGCACATTCAGAGACAATCAAAAAGTCGACACCTGCATTATGGACAGCAACGACTTGGAACGCGAAAGAGGCATTACCATCCTTTCCAAATGCACTTCCGTAAACTGGAAAGGCACGTTGATTAATATTGTAGACACGCCCGGACACGCAGATTTCGGCGGCGAAGTCGAACGCATCTTATCCATGGTCGACGGCGTTGTCCTGTTGGTAGATTCCTCTGAAGGCCCCATGCCCCAAACAAAATTTGTTTTAGGCAAAGCGCTCAAACTCGGCCTTTGCCCGATTGTGGTCATTAACAAGGCTGATAAGGCCGATGCCCGCGTGGATGAAGTTCTAAATGAAATTTTTGACCTGTTTGTCAGCTTAAACGCAAATGACAAGCAGCTTGACTTCCCTGTCCTTTACGCCTCGGGACGCAACGGATGGGCGGTTAAGGAAATGGACGACGAAAAGAAAGATTTAACGCCGTTGTTCGAGCTGATTCTGTCTTACGTGCCGGAACCCGCCTGCGAACCGGAAAAACCATTTTCCATGCTGGCCACCACTTTGGAAGCCGATAAATTCATCGGCCGCCTGCTCACCGGCAAAATCCAATCCGGCAGCCTTAAAGTAAACGACATGGTTAAAATTCTGGATAAAGACAGCAAAGAGATTGAACGAGTCCGCATCAGCAAAATCTTGGCTTACAGAGGATTAGAGCGCAAAAGCCTTGAAGAAGCGCATGCCGGAGATATCGTTGCCGTTGCCGGGGTTGTCAAAGGCACCGTTGCAGACACAATCTGCGCCATGGAAGTTAATGAAGGCATCCATGCCCAGCCGATTGATCCGCCGACATTAGCAATGACATTCTCCATCAATGATTCGCCGTTGGCCGGACGGGAAGGCGATAAAGTTACTTCCCGCATGATTTGGGACAGATTGTGCAAAGAAGCGGAAGGCAACATTGCCTTAAAGATTTCCCGCACAGAAAGTTCCGATTCTTTTGAAGTGGCCGGAAGAGGCGAATTGCAACTCGGCGTTTTAATTGAAACCATGCGCCGCGAGGGCTTTGAACTTTCCATCAGCCGCCCGCGCGTCCTGATGAAAAAAGATGAAAACGGACAGCTTTTAGAGCCTGTTGAAGAAGTCGTCGTCGACGTGGACGAAGAATTTTCCGGTGCTGTTGTTGAAAAAATGGGACGCCGCCGCGGCGAATTAATTGAGATGATTCCATCTCAGGTTGGCAATAAAGTCCGTTTGATTTTTAATGCGCCGTCCCGCGGCTTAATCGGCTATCACTCCGAATTTCTGACCGACACCCGCGGCACCGGCGTTATGAACCGCCTGTTCAAATGCTATGAACCTTATAAAGGAGAAATCGACAGCCGACGCAACGGCGTACTGATTTCTTCCGAAACGGGCACAGCAATTGCTTATTCATTATGGAAACTTCAAGACCGCGGCCCAATGTTCATCGACCCAAGCGTTCCGGTTTATACGGGAATGATTATCGGCGAACACACCAAACCCAACGATTTGGAAGTAAATCCTTGCAAAGCAAAACAATTGACAAACATCCGCGCTGCCGGAAAAGATGAAGCAATTGACCTGATTCCGCCACGCAAATTAAGCCTTGAACAAGGCCTGTCATATATTCAGGATGATGAGCTTTTGGAGGTAACGCCCAAAACGCTGCGCCTGCGCAAAAGGATTTTAGACCCGATTGCCCGCAAGCGTGCAAAACCCGAAATCATCGAATAGCAAAAAAACTCCGGAAAATCAATCCGGAGTTTTTTATTGGCTTTCTTAATTAAAACGCATACCCCAAACCAAAGTAAAACGATGTTGCGCTATAATCTTTTCCAAAAGCCTGGGCAATCATCGCGTATAGCGACCAACCATTGGTAAGTTCCAAGCTGCCCCCGACCTCTATCCGGCCATAAGTCATATCCTTGAGGCTGTCTACTTTGTCAAGCCCCGTAATTGCAACCTTGCCTTCTCCCATGTTATGGACAATTGCCGGCTTCAGGTATAACTTGCCTATCCCGTTATCAAGCTTGATGTTCTTTTCCGCTCTCAAGTATAACTCCGCTTCCAGATTCGATACATCGTCATACTTCGCACTCTTTCCAT
>CAJUAK010000013.1 GCA_910584385.1 uncultured Alphaproteobacteria bacterium
CGGGATTAAAGTATGATGATATCCATGACAGATATGGTAAGAGTGCGAAGTATGACGATGTATCGAATCTGGAAGCGGAGTTATACTTGAGAGCGGAAAAGAACATCAAGCTTGATAACGGGATAGGCAAGTTATACCTGAAGCCGGCAATTGTCCATAACATGGGAGAAGGCAAGGTTGCAATCACGGGTCTTGACACGGTGGACAGTCTCAAGGATATGACTTATGGCCGGATAGAGGCTGGGGGCAGCATGGAACTTACCAATGGTTGGTCGCTATATGCGATGATTGCCCAAGCTTTTGGCAGCGACTATAGCGCAACATCTATTAACCTTGGCTTGAGTTATGCTTTCTAGCTCCTAAAAAAATATCCCCGGTTCAGGCCGGGGATATTTTTTATGTTACTTCGGTTACGGCACGCAGGTTGCCATCTCTGTTGATTTGAACCACACGGAGTTTTTTCCGCATTTCTTCAATTGTTTTTTTGCGGTCAATTGTCGGATAAGTATGCAGAATACGATCTGTAAAAGCCTGATATGCGGCTTCGGAACTTTCCGCGTGGATGGTTGCCAGGCAGTTGTCGTGTCCGGATCCCATCAATTCCCAAATAGCTCCGGCGTTTCCGGTGGAAATTTCCCCGCCGATAATCGCATCCGGCGTAAAACGGACAACCAAGTCAATTACTTTTGCATAAGTTAACGCGTTTGTCTGCTCTGTACGGGACAGAACAACATGCACGCGATTGGGATGCGGAACCATAAGTTCCCGCGTATCTTCAATCGTCAAAATCCGTTTATGGATGTCTAAAATCTTCAACAGGTTGTTTAGAAAGGTTGTTTTACCGGTTGAAGTTGCCCCTGAAACCAAAATGTGGTCGCCCCTTTTAATACTGAGCAGCAGGCGTTCATAGGGGTCTTCCGGGTCTTTGATGGTTTTTAGCATATTTATCTGATGCAAGCCGCCGCCTTGTTTTAAGCCGTAATCCTGCAGGCCAAAAGCAACATCTTCGCTATGGACACGGATTGTTAACGCAACGCCGCCGGTCAAATCATCTTGATCATACATGACGTTTTTGCCGGCAATCGCCGAAAAACGGTGTTCTCCGGGAATTGCGGCATAAACCACCGGGTTTCCGGCAACAGGGTCAAAGGGAAGTTCATATGTGTTTGCAATGATGTAAAGCAAATCAATCAAATATTCTTTGCTTAATTTTTCATCCTTGTACATCACCCAGGGATAAGCCCTCTTTCCGCGAAGGCGCAGCCAAACCTGCCCTGAACGGTTAATGGCAACTTCTTCGATATTTTCCTGGTTATACCAATAAGACAATGGCCTTAAAACTGATTCTAAAACTTCGAAACTCATTGTTCCTCCTATTAGAATAATGCCGGAACCGGATTGCTGTTTGATGAGCCCCGTCCGCTTGTGCGGTTGCCTCCCGGGGCGCTGACCGCAACGCCGGTCGAGGGCGGAGGCGGCGGCGAAACAGGAGCTGCCGAGGCGGCAGGCTTCTTCTTTTTAAGATATTTGCTCTCATCAATCAGCGGCTGAGAGGCATCGGCATCCATGGCTTCAATATCCGCATCTTCTTCAGAATAAACAACGGAACTGCTTCTGGCGTTATTCATCTCTTTTTGTTTTTGGACAGCATCTGCATCCGCCAAGCGTTTTTCAGTATCAATAAAGACATCTGTATTAGCCTTTTGCGCTTGTCCAACAGCTTCAGCGTCATTTTCATAAGTACGCAGCCACAAATCTACATTGGGATAAACGATAATTCTGGTTCCCGCCGGAATATAGGTCATTGGCTTGATTGTCGATTTATCAGCCAAAATCTCATCAAAAACCTGATTCATTTCATTAATGAAATTCTGACGGGCATCATTTGCCGCCTGCTGTCTGGGGCTCTCGCTGTCTCCGTTATTATCATTCTCCTTAGGCGCCATAAAATATGACGTGGCGCTGGTCAGGGTAGTGGTCATTACAGGCAAAGTATATTTTTTAAACAATTGTTGGTCAACATAGCCCAAAGCGCCTGCACGCCCTTGCGCATCAGCCGTTAAGCCGTTAAAGGTAAACATCGAACCATCCGGGCGAACCAGACGCTCCCAGGAAATTTGGACACGCGCGGATTCTGATGTGGCTTCCGTGCTGGCAGACAAGCTGCCCAATGTTCCCATCAGCCGGCTTCCTGCCGGAATAATAATGTTGCGCCCTTCTTCCGAATATACGTTTCTTTCCACAATCGCTGAAATCGGCGCCGGGTTATTGCTGTCAATCGCGCGGACAATAACAGCAGGAATCGGCTTATCCGCAAAAATCATTTGGCTCATGTCCACGCGCCATGAAGAAATCGACTTGCCGATGCCTTGTTCAGACCAATCTTTCTGCATGCCGTCAAAAGCTTCTTTGCGAACGCCACTGCTTATTTTTCCGACAGAAATATTTTTCCGGCGTTCGGCCATGGCCGCTTGTAAAGCCGCCGCGCGCTGCGGGTCATATCTTTCGCCGGGCCCAAAGCCGCCGCCAGGCCCTAAGTTGCCGCCGGCACCGCTTCCGGTCCCGTAAGCGCCGCCCTGCCCAAATGTTCCGGGCGGAACAAAGATGCCGCTGCTATCGCTTTGCGGCGCTTTTTGCTCTTCAACGCCAACCAGCTCGCCATCATCATCAATAACCAGGCCGTCCGGCATGCGGCGTCCGACATATTGCCCATCATTAATAACCTGCCCGTCAGACATAATCTCGCCCAAATATTCGCCATCAGGCGTTAAGGCAATGCCAATCCCCTTTCTTGTGTCAAGCGTTCCCACGGTTGGGATTTCTTCGACGGTCGGCGCCGGCTTCGATGGCGCTTTTTCATACCAGTTCGCCCCGATGCCGCCTATGATATTGCCGCTGGCGTCTACAACAGAACCATCATCTTTAAGCTGCCCGATAACTTTTCCGTTATGGTCGACAACACTTCCGTCTTCCTGGGCAAAACCAATAACCTGCCCGGAAGAATCATAAACCTTTTCATTATTAAGCAAATTGCCCAGCAGGTTTCCAAGCTTGTCCAAGAGGCGCCCGGCACTGTCTTTTGCACCGATAATAATCCCGTTTTTATCGAGGATATTTCCGAGCTCGTCCAAATAGCCGATAATATTCCCTTTGCTGTCTATAATCGGTTTTAATACGGTTTTAACCGTCAGCTTGCTGTAATACTGTAGCGGCTTTGCTATAGCGATAACTTTGCCGTTTTCATCGACAATCTCTCCGGTTTTATTAACCGAGCCAATTACCTTGCCGGTATTGTCAATCACTTTGCCGTCCAGTTGAATAATGCCCAAAACGGCGTTTTGGTCGTTGCGGATGTTATAATCCCGTGCACCGCGCCCAATTACATCGCCTTCGGCATTTAAGAGGTAACCCCGGTCAATGCGTCCGATATTCTGGTTTTGAAAATTCATAACATCGCCATTGCGGGTAATGTAGCCCATAACATTGCCGTTTGCATCATAAACGTAAAAATCATACAGGGCATAGCCGTTTTTCTTGTTATCCTTGGTGATTGTGCTGTCAAAAGTTACAAAACCCTGCAGCTCGCCTTTGGCGTTAATGACATTGCCATTTTCAGCAACCATGCCCAAAAACTGATTTTCATTATCAAAGGCAATGCTGTATTTTAACAGTGTTCCCAATGGTTTTCCGTTCATATTATTCACAGCGCCGCCCGGTTGCTGATAGCCGATTATCTGATTTTTTTCATCAACAATCGTTCCGTTTAACAAGCTGCGCCCGATAATTTTATTATCAAAGCCCAAAACCGGAACAAAATCAATCACGCCGCCAACCGTTACGTTGTCTAAATCCCGCAGCGTGCCGGCTTGGTCAACGCAGCCCAGCATTTCGCCGTTATAATTAAACACATTTCCGTCATTAGAAACTTGCCCTAAAATATTTCCATTATAATCGATTATATTTTGCATTGGCACGATATGTCCGACCACCGTGCCGGCATCTGAAATGACCTGCCCGTTAGACAGGGCTTTTCCAATATATATATCGCGATAGTTTTTTACAATGCCCCGAGGGGTTACAACTCCCTGAAAAACGCAAGTATTGTCAATTACGGTTCCGGATTGGAGCACTTTTCCGATAACCAGCTTATTATTATCAACCACCCAGCCCCTGTATGAGACTTTGCCGATAACTGCTCCGCTTAAATCAGCCACATTGCCGCTCCGGTCCGTATAACCAATCAAATTGCCGTTTAGCCCTACAGCCATTAATTCCGTATAGGCGCTGCCTATTACAGGCATATATTCCGGCGTGTTTGGTTCAGAAGCAGATACGGCAGAATTATTCGGCAAAACTTTTCCAATAATATTCCGCCCTTTATCCAAAATCAGGTTATTTTCCGAGAGCATGCCGATATTATCGTTTTCCAGCCCTAAAACAAAACGGGGCATCCAGCTTTTTCCAAGAATCTGATTATTATCGCTTAAGGCAATCCCTGAAGGGGAAAGTTTGCCCAGTTCGCTGCCTTTATTTCCTAAGATTTTTCCATTTAAGGAAACCTCGGCTTTTACAGAGCCGTTTTCACCATATACGGCACCGACATCAACCCCTTGCCCGATAATGTTTCCATCCGCAGAAAAAATATAGCCCCAAGGGGAAATCTTGTATTTTTCTTCGCCATCTGCAATGCTGCCGTCAATTCCGGGCATGCCTAAAACAAAATTTCCGTTGCTGACGGCAACCCGGGAAGGAAGCGTGCCGCCGAGAGCGTGCCCGGTATAATCAAAAACGGTGCCCTCTTTCGTGTAGCCGATGGGCGAACCGTTTAATGAAATAACAGAGGCGTTGCTCAAAGAATGCCCAACGACAGACGCATTATAGTTTAAGACCGGCCCCAGGGGAACATAACGCCCGATTACATTGTCTTCCATATCCAAAACCGCACCGCCAACGCCGACAGTGCCGATAATTTCTTTTGCTTTTGCAAAAGTGCCGCCAGGCATGATGCGCCCGATATATTGCCCTTGGCGGTTTGAAAATGTTGCGGCAATGTCCAGCTGATAGCCTATGACAGAGCCGTTTTCATCAATAATTTTCCCGTCAGCACGCAATTTTCCGAGAAGTTTTTCCTTATTGACAACTTCGCCGTTATAAGTAACAAAGCCCAAATATCTTCCATTATTGCTAAAAGCATATCCGGACTTGACAATATGCCCGATAATTTCATTGCTTTCGTTATAGACATAGCCGTTTGCATGGACAAAGCCCAGGAAATTCGCATCAAAATCCGAAACCTGCCCGCCAGGCACAACGCTGCCGATAAATTCGCCGTCCAGAGAAACGACCATTTTGGAAGAAATCAGCCGCCCGTCAAGAACATAATCCTGCCCGACCTTACGATAGGCGTAACCGTCCGGCGTGATAAAGCCAACATTTTGCCCTTGCAGATTTGTATACATGCCGTCGCCAGTCAGCCGGCCAACGGTTTTTCCGCTGTCAGAATAAACCAATCCCGGGAAAAGCACGCTGCCTAAAACTTCGTAATAGTCATCAACCACCAAACCGCTGGGCAAAACCTTCCCTATGGTCTTTCCCGAAGCCAATCTGACCAAACCGTCATTACCCACTTTGCCAAGAGGTTTCGCATCATTGCCAATAGCAATTCCCTGAGGAACGATACCGCCAATCAGGTCGCCGTCAAAATTAACAATCAAACTGTCGGCCGTAACATTTCCAATCAACTGGTTGTCAAAGCCAACAACTTTACCATCGGGGATAACCTTGCCCAAAATATCGCCGTTAAAATCAATTGCCGTTATTTCTTCGGCAGAAGCTGCAGACACGCCGGAAAAGAATAGAAACGCGGCCAAAAATTTTGAAATATGGCTTATGAATTTGCGTTTTTTTGTTAACAATATCAGTTCCTCCGGTTTTTGGCGACTTCCTGCAGGGCGTAACCAGATACTTTTTTATCCAAATCAATAAAAGTTCCGTTATTTTTGAGATAGCCGATTTCACGCCCTCCGGTATCCAGAACCTTGCCCGAAGCGTTCAAACGCCCTTTGTAACTTCCGTCATTGCCTAAAATTGCGGCGCCAATTTTATAAATCTTACCGATAATATTGTCATTGGCGTCTATCGCCAGTCCGCTCGACAGGGTTCTGCCAATGATATTACCATCAAATCCGGAAATTTGACCATCAAAATTAACATAACCCACAACTTTATCTTTTGCATCAATAACAATATCGCCCCGGACAACCTCGCCAATCAGTTTTCCGGCTTCGCTGATGACGCTGCCATCCGGCAAAACGCGCCCGATAACCACATTATCCTTATCAATGACTTTGCCGTCAGGCAAAACGGCTCCGATAATATTGCCGCCAAAATCAATAACCGCACCGGGGATCAGCAATGAAAGGTTTACATCTGTCGAGCCGCCGGGCAAAATTGCCGTTATGTTATCGCCTTTGAGGTCATAAACATCACCGAGAGAATTTACCCTTCCCTTATAATTTCCAAGAATATCAATCATAACGCCGGCAGGGATTACCTCTCCAAGCAGCTTATTATCCGGGCTGACGACCTGCCCGTCTGCCGTTACCAAGCCTTCGGCGTCCCCTTCAAGGCTGATTACGCGCCCTTCAGATGTTACATGTCCAAGGTAAGAACCGTCATAACCGATTGCAGCGCCTCTTTTAACCAAGGCGCCTTTAAATTCGCCTTTATTGTCAATATAACGCCCTTTGGCATCCACACGTCCCAGCCGGTCTCCAAAACGGGTAATAATTTCGCCATTTGGCAAAGCGGCGCCGATTACTTTTCCCGCTGTGTCAACAACGCTTCCGTAAGGCTGCGGAACGCCTAAATTGCGGCTGTAAAAGTTTAAGCCGTTGCCGCGGATTTTTCCAATTTCTGCCCCTTTGACATCGTAAACGTTGCCATCGGGGAAGAAGTAACCGATAATTTTACCTTTTGAATTGGCAATAACCTGCTTTTCATTCAAAAGAGCGCCAAGGACATTGTTTTTTTCATCTATTACCAAATCATTTGCCGCTATCTTTGCCGGGCGTTCCCCATAAATCGGGATGAGCGCTTTGTCATTAACCGTATTCAGGAAGTTTCCTTCCAGGTCAAATGCATACTTTTTATCAAGTATTTTTCCCAAATAGGAACCGTTTTTGCTAAAGACATCCCCGGAAATATTTGCACAGCCGACCGGAAGCTTTGCCTCGTTGATGACAATGCCGCCATCGCCGACAGTTCCAATATAATCGCCGTCATAATCAATCGCCACGCCTTTTTTCTGCACGGCGCCAATCGTATTCCCTTTTTCATCCAATACGGTGCCGTCCGGATTTACGCAGCCGACATAACGGTTTCCGGAATCTTTTACAATGCCCTGCGTGTCTACGCGCCCAAGATAAGTGCAATTATTATCGTAAACATTTCCCTGCGGAACGACTTCTCCGGCATAGCCGCCTTCGTTATTCAGAATCATGCCGTTAGGCAAAACTTTCAGTCCCAAATCATTATTATTTTGCTTAACTTTTCCGTCCTTGTCCAGGTAGCCAATCTGCCGGCAGCCGAAACCGACAACAAAGCCGCCGCGCACCATCCGGGCAACAATCTTCGCCCCCGAGGGGTCTTTAACCACGCCGGAAGGCAATGCGCGGCCGACAAGCCGCCCTTGTTCGTCTTCCACTGTGCCGTCATTTTTAATCGTGCCCAAGACAGTCCCTTGCGGCGTGATGGGAATTTGGTTATTCGAAAGCAGATAGCCGATAACTTTGCCATCCAAGCCGATAACGCGCCCGTTTTCATCAACCCGGCCAATCAGTTTGCCGTTAAAATCATAGACATTGCCGTCTTCGCCAATGTAACCGATAACATTTCCAAACTCATCATAAACCAGCTGGCGGCGGTCTCCCGCGCTTCCGATGACGTTGCCTTCCATATCCACAATCGTGCCGTCCGGCAGCACCTTGCCGATGATTTTGCCGCTAAAATCGCGGACGTTTCCGTCTTCATCAATATAGCCAATCAGATTGCCGTCTTTGTCATAGGCCATGCGCATGCCTTTTGCCACCTTGCCGATGACATTGCCGTCCAGATCAACAATTGTTCCGTCCGGCAGCACTTTGCCGATTAATTTGCCGCTGCGGTCGTAAACATTGCCATCTTTGGTGGCATAGCCCATAATGCGCCCATTTTCATCCAGAGCCAAATCTATTTCTTCGCCGGCGTAGCCAATGATATTGCCGTCCATGTCAACGATTGTTCCGTCATCCAGCATGCGGCCGATAACATTGCCGTTAAAATCGCGGACAACGCCGTTTTCATCAATATAGCCGATAACATTGCCGTCTTTATCATAAGCCAGACGGTATCCCGGTTTAACTTTGCCGATAACATCATCGCCGAGAATCTGCCCGTCTTTGTCTACAGTTCCCACCTTTTGCCCATTTTTATCAACGACGCTGCCATCGGGCATGACCACGCCCAAAACATTTCCATTTTCATCTACGGCAACGCGCCCGGGCTTTGTTACATAGCCAATGACATTGCCATCCATATCGACAACTTCGCCGTTTTCATTCAGACGCCCGATAACATTGCCATTTAAATCGACAACAGTACCGTCTGGCAAAACACGCCCGATAATATTGCCGTCTTTATCGTAAACCCAGCCCATATCCGCCGCAGTTCCAATCGGATTTCCATTTAAATCCACAACGGTGCCGTCCGGCAGAACGCGCCCGATAATGTTGCCGTCCTTATCGACAACGGTTCCATCCGGCAAAACATATCCTATCAAATTGCCGTCTTTGTCATAAACGGCACGGCGGTTTTCAGCAACGCCGCTGATATTTCCATCCTTATCAACAATCATGCCGTTGGCATTAACCCTGCCGATAATATTGCCGTTGGCATCGCGGACATAGCCATCTTCATCAATAATGCCCAAGATTTCGCCATTCGGTCCGATTGCATAGCGGACAGCTTTAAAATCTTTTTCGCCTTCCGCCGCTACCGGCGCGGTTTCGCAGAAATTGCAATCTTCTTTGGTTATGGCGTTGCCAATAACCGGAACTTTTAACGCTTTGGCATTTTTGGCGCTCAGATTGGCCTCATGCCAGGAAATCACAAAATTATTTTGCACGTTTCCGGCATCCACAGGCTGCCAGCTCATTGTAATATGGCAGGTTTCATCTCCGCGGAGCGTTCTGTTTTCGCAACCATTCCTAAAGGTAAAGCCTTCAGCCGGCGGCTCAGCTAAGACAACAGATACAATTTTGACTGCAGCCTTGCCGTTTGTGCCCAGGGTCAAAACATTTTTAGCATCCGTTCCAATCACAACCTGTCCTAAAGGAACAGGATCCGGCGTGGCTGTTATCGGAATTTCCTTATCTTCAACTTCTCCAAAATCAATATTCGGATCCAGAGGATTGACATCACCAAGGTTAATTACGTCATCATTTTGAGTAAAAACAGGCTCTTCATAATCATCAACAGGCTTGTTGCTTTCAATCAACAGATATAAGCCGAACAAAAAAACCACTAAAGAAGTAATACCAATCGTCAAAATGATACGATTGGTCTTACGGATATATTTTTCGGAATGGGTTAATGGTTCTTTGCTCATTGCGTCCTTACTACACTACAGAAAATTCCGTCGCGCCCCAATTTGCTGCAAACGCGGTCGCCTTCTTCCAATGAATTAACCGGCCCCACGCGCAGATGGAACAATTCTTTTCCCTGCCCGTCTGCCGGCGCATCGACAGAAAAGAAAGGCTCATATTTTTTTAAATCCTGCGCATATTTTCCGGAAATATTATCCCAAAGGCTTTCCAGATTTCCAACTTCCCCGTCCGTGCCAAGCTCTATGGAAATATTGGTATTGGCATCATTAAACCCGGAACCGTACCCATATTGCTGCAAATACGGATTGCTGCCCGAATTTCCGGAGTTGGATATCCTTTGCATTTTTGAATAATCAAAAGAAGTATTTCCTACATTCCCTTGGACAACGGGCCCCGAATAGCTCACGCCGACATTAGGGCCGCCGCTGCTGCCGTATTGGGGAACAATTATCTCCGACGAGCCGGCCTGAATATCATATTGCGCGGGCATTCCCTGCGGCTGCCACTGGGTGCTGCCAGCCGGCGCGCCATTGCCACTATTATAAGACTGTCCGCCAGGATAAGGCATTGGCGTTACATTCGAGTTTCCATTGTTTCGTTCAGGCAGCGGAGCCGGCACATCCCATTGCGGAACCATATCGTCATCAGCGTTAATGGCGTATTCCAAACCGCTTGCATCAGAACGGCGCAGCTTAACGCAGACTAAGCGCTTTCCGTTGCGCAAAACCATATCGCCTACGCCTTCTACGATAATCAAACGGTTGTTAGGCCCTTTTGTGCGGAATCCGACCGGAACTTCGCCGCGTTCGACAATCATGCTGACAACCGGCCGCTGTATCATATTTAAGGCTTTTTTACCCAAATCAATATATGTGAAGATATCATCACGCCATACCCTTTCCGGCGCAATAACAACATCATCCGGGTTAGGAACGTATACTTCCAAGTCAAAGCGAAACTTTGAAGGATCTAAAGGAATAGACTGAATCCAGTTATCTTTTTGATTGCGTTTCGTATAGGTAGAATCTACAGACTTGCCGCCGGAGCTGGCATTGCCCCGAACGCCGCCGAAAATATTTGTCGAGCCGCCGGAAACGCCGCCGCTGCCGCTGTTTCCGCCGCTGTCGCCGATAACATCAATATCAATAATCGCATTGGTCAGACGCTCTGTATTAACGGCCTCGCTGCGGATGTAGAAGACATAACGGTTGCCCGAACGCCCAAAAACGATAATATTGGTATCCACTCCGACATTTGCGCCTTTTCTCGGATAGAGTAGCAAAGTATTCGGCCCCGAAATCTGCCCGTCAAAAGTTGCGTTATCGCCGATAAAAATATCTTCAATCATTTCCCATTCCGGAAAATTCAGCAAAGTAATCATGCCTTCGCGGACACGAATCGGCAGAACCAAATCAGGAGACCAATAATAGCGCGAATAGGCCGGACGGCTTTGTCCTTCACCCAAATTTTGCAAAGGGTCCAACCAGGCTGCCTGCGTCATTCCCAGAGAATTAAACCCAGCATAATTCATGTTCATAGGCGCATAATTGCCCTGCGCCTGATCAGCGCTCGCATCCATCGCCTGCTGGTCCAATTGCGCGTTTGCAGGAGGAAATGATGCAAAAGCAAAAGCTGCTCCCAAAACAATGACCTTAAAAATCTGATGGCGCATCTGATAAACTCCCGCTATTCCGTTTTGTTATATGTTAATGAATATCTGGTAACCGTAAAGCCGACCGGATTTTTCAGCCGATCACCATATTTAACCGTCTTGCGGCGATAAGCCACGCGCAAAGAAGCCGTCCAAAGGTTAACCTCCGGCGTTGCAGATTCCGGATACATATCCCGGCTTTCATACTCAACCTGCCACAATCCCTGACTCAGCTCATTTACCGATAAAATTTTAATTTCCCGCATCAACCCGCGGTTTTTGATTATGCTTAACGCCTTTTGTGCCGTCTTATCAATAAATTCGGCATATACCGCAGAGGAAGACATTTCCTGTATCGGGCCGCCTGGCATCCAGCGGGCTTCCATTTCCGGGACATCCCGCACAAAAGAGCTGCGAAGCAGAACATATTCACGGATAAAAACTTCCGTTACCGCCCTCTGGTTCTGGAGCCCTCCGACAAAAGGCTGAATATTATAAACCTGTTCTGAGCGGTTTTGGAAAGTAAGCAAAAAAGGCTCGACCCGAAACAAAGGCATGACCTGGTAAATTGCGAGCAGCAAAACAATATTGCAGCAAATGCTCAACGCCGTAATCACAGCGAAAGCGCGCGCCGTCCACAGATAACGCTTTTCTCCGGAATTTGCGACAAAAACATCGTTATTATTCTGTCTGGGACGCGGCGGAGCAGACACACGCCCGCCTATCATTTTCCGTGCAGTACTGTTTCCCTCAAGCTCGTTTACCATCAAAACATCCTTAAATTACAGCAACGAACCAATCAGGCAAATCCTGCGGCAAATCCAACTGGAGACAAGCGCATGGCGAAAGTTTCAACTCATCGCTCCCTTTACCAATCCCCACAGGTTCTGGCTCATAATATGAACCAAAACAACCGGCAAGCAAAAATATTGCCAGTATTATCAACAGCTTATTGATTTTCTTCATAAGATATATCCTCTAAAAAAGCCTTTAATACTATTTTAGTATGAATTAAAATTATACTTATTTGGTTTAAAAGTCTAATATCAAGGTTAATCTATCAACAACAAAGAAAATCAGAATGTTTCCACTTCCGTTTGCGAATATCGCGCCGCAGTAAAACCAAGAGGATTAATCAGCCGCCGTCCATAAAATGCACGTTCTCTTAAAAAGTATGGCGTTATGGAAGCCGTCCAGGTGCGGGTACGCAAAATTGTGCTGCGGCGCGTTCCCTGCTCGCTTTCATAGAGGTCATAGGTTGCAAAATCCACCCTCCAAACCGGACTTCTTTTTCCGCCTTGGCGCCCGACCGAAGTAATTTCCACTTCCCGAACCAAAGACGATTTGAAAATATTTCCCCAATTGCTTTGAACATATTGCCAAAAAACCTCGTAGACTTCAGGAGAAGACAAATAGTCGACGATGCCGCCGGGCAGCCAGCGGGTACGCATTTCCATCGGGTCATTGATAATCGTGTTTCGGTAGATGACATATTGGCGGATAAACATCTCCATGAGCTTGTCCTTAGATGCCATGTCCTGAGAAATCGGCTCTTCGCGGACAATTCCGTCAGATGTATCCTGCCTTATCAGCAAAAAGGGCTCGACCGTTACTTGAGGCGCCAATTTAAATAACGCCAGACCGGAAGCCATCATTAACATCAGCGAAAAGGCGGCAAAAACGATGAACAACCGGGAAAGCCACATATAATATTTGAGCTTCCAGCCTTCCGCCTCCTTGTCTAAAACTTCGATAAACTCCGGGTGCTCGGCTTCACCGCTGCCAATCGCCAAAATTTTATTTGTTTCAAGCTGGTTAGAATTGTCCATCTTTATTTTTCTTCCTAATAAATTGCAAAATACATATCGGCAACGGCGTCAAGATTTTTCTTGGCAAAATCATCTGCCGTTTTTCCGTAAGCATCGTCCACGCTGTTATTGGCCTTTGCCGTTTTAATCTGTTCATCAAGGCTTGTATCCGAGCCGACTGTTGCATTGATATTGACTAATGCCTCTTTGTCCTTTTTCAGGGCATCCAAAATGTCGTTAAACTTTCGAACACGTTCTTCAACAACTTCATTCCCTGCCGTATTTATTTCCCCTATACCGCTGCTGGCTGTATTCATTTTCTGAGAACGGAAATCAAGGAGCTTTGTTCTGGTCAGCTTAAAGTCTTTTTCATTGGCAATGTCATAACTGCTTCCCGGGTCAAAGCCAAACTTTTGCAGCAATTCTTTCAGCGTTTTATTCGCCTCATCAATCTTTTGGCGCAGCTCATCCACATTTTGGCGGTATTCCTGTTCCATTTCGGTTACTTTCAGGAATTCTCCAATCTGATTGACATTATACATCGCCTGTCCATAGATATATTCTTTAATTTTAACTTCGGAGCTTTCATCTTCATTGCCAAGGGATGCCGAATTGCTTCGGTTAATCGCGTTTTGGAAGGCATTGTTGCTGGTTGCGCGGAATTGCAGATTGTTGTCTCCGTCTGCATCCAAAATCGTGCCTAATTCGCTGTATGGGCAAAAGATATCATCGTTTGTCGGGGCGGCAATAAATTCATATTCGTCATCCGATTTATAAAACCGATCCCAGGCAAGAGGGGCAATATTTGCACATTCTTTCAAATCCCGGGGCAAGTTCTTGCCTGATACCTGCAATAACTTCCCTTTATGTCCCGGCGCCAGAATGGTTGCAGTGCCTTTTACCTTGCAGGGGAATGCCTGCCCTTGGAAAAAGATTGTTTCCGAACAGCCGCTGTTGAGGGCTTTGGCCAAATTAAACTCTTTCTCAACAAAAGGATTTTCGCTTAACATCAATTTCCAAATTTCAGGAACCTCTCCGCCATAATTTAAGAAGTCATCCGCAGTAACAGGAAGCGCTTCGTCTTCTTCTGCCGCGTCAGGCTGGGCGTTATGGCGGTCAACTTCGTCAAAGTAAAAGATTTCGCGCATCGGCGCTAATTTGGCGTAAGGAGCCGCTTTGGGCGCTTTCAAATCCCTTTCTTTGGGCGGAAGCCCTACAAAATAGGCTTCTTCTTCCGCGGTTGTATCTGCCGGGATAAGCTTTTCATACATATATAATGTTGCAATGGCTCCCGTTGTTGTATTCCTGACGGTCAACGGCAAAGCCCGCAAATCCCGCATCAGGCGCTGGTGAATTTCCACAACCTTGTCATGCCCTTCGGGGAGATAGAGGTTATCTCCCATATTTGCCAATTCTTTCTTGGTTTGGGAAATGCGCTCCGCAATCCGGGCATATAAATCGCCCACCGCATTAGCAATCGCTTTATCGGCTATTTCACGCGCCGCCTTCGCAGCTTGGTCTGCCAGTTCATCTCCCGTGCTTATTTCATTAACGCTATAATCTTGTTGCGCTTTTTCCTTTTTAGCACGGATTTCGCTTAAAAACTTGGCCAAGACAGATTTTATGCCGCTGGCTTCCTCTTTTGCCTTTTGATGGGAAACTGCCCGTAAATTAGCTATTTCATTATCTATGCGGTCTGCTTCTTTTTGCAGATTGTTAATTTTTTGCTCTCTCTTGCTTATCTCTTCCCTTATGCCGTCTAAGCTGATTGTTCCGTCATTTAAACCATCCATCAGCTGCAAATATATCCTGTTGTCTTCCGCAGCAAAGGCCAGCGTCTCAATAAACTTCAGATTAAACGACAGCGGAATGTCTTCTTCCGCATTTTCATCCTCTTGCCCGCCTTCCGGCTCTTGAGCGTTTGCGCCTTCTGGATTTTCAGCCTTTTTTTCATGTATATATTGGTAAGAATAATCCTCAATCGCCGGCAGTTCATAGCTATTTCCCGTTTCCGGGATATTTTGCGGAACCGTTTCGACAGGCGTATCCTGCACCGCTTCTTCCTTTTTGAAAGCATCTAAAGGATTAACGATTGCGCTTTCTTCTTTTTCTACGGCCAAACCTTTGGACACCGTACTTGAGGAAGCGCCAATCCAGTTGGCAAATTCATCAGCGTGCACATTTTTATACTTTGCTTTTGCCGCTTTGGTTTCCTGCTCGTCCTGCCAATCGGCTATGGCGTTTCTGGCTTGCTGGATATATGCGGAAGGCTCATCCATCTGAGCAAGCAAATCTGCCTTTTGCGCTTTTAAGAGGCTGACTTTTGCATCTATGGAAGATTTTCGCGCCGCAGTTGCGCTTTTAAGCTTTTGCTGGCTTTCTGCATTGGCTTTTTCAACTTCCTTGTCAAGCGCGCTTAACTTTTGCCCTTTTTCCTTCAAAATTTTTGCAGCATCGGGATTTGTGCTGTTCATCAGCATTTGCCTGATTTGCTCCGCATCAACTTCCAGATATTTTTCAATATTTTCATATTTGCCATTTAAATATTGGTTATAAAAGCTTTTGATATCATTCCAGATTGGGAAAGGCTTGGTCGGCGTTCCCCATTTTTCAGGCGCAGCAGCGAGCACCTTCGCCGCATTCGCCCCGACCTCCCAAGCAATTTTTCCGGTCAGGCGCGCTTCTTTTTCAATATTTTCCTGTTTGCTCTGCGCCGTGGAGGTTACAGAAGACATGCTTAGCATTTTATCTGCCGCGGCTATGTCGTCTTCAACATTGCCGCCATTTTTTGCCATTTCAAAATCGACATCCGGCGTGATGACGCTGTCCGCATCCACAGGGGAAAGGCGCGCCGCCTTTGCAAGGTCATAAGCTGCTTTTGCCCAACCGGAAATTCCTTTGCGCAAATCATAATTCGCATAAAAGTCGCCTAAGCGCCCGCCGCTCCAAACCTGTTCCGGATTTGAAAAATGGCGCCCTAAGTAGCTGATGGCGTAATCATCCGCCGTTTTGACCTGTTTTAATATTTTTTTATGCATGGCGACCATATCCTGGTAGCCTTTAATGCTGTCCTTATAGCCCTTTAGCGAAACAACGGCATTATGCGCTTCCAGAGCATCATTTAAAGCGGTGGATACCGGCTCAAGCTTATTGAGCTCTTGCATTTTATCGGCATTTTTAGCAAAGGGATGCAGTTCTTGTGTTTTTACCGTATTAAAGCTTATGCCTGAAGCGCTGGCAAAACTGTCTGCAATGCTTTTTATCGGCTTATAGGCCTGAACTTCGCCGTTTTCCTCAACCTCGGCTTGCGCAAAAGCAAGCGTCTGGTTCCCACGCACTGCATGTGAGGCAAAACGCATGTTTGACAAAGCTTCAAAATTAAAACTTTGCGGTTTTCCCGCTTTTTTATCTTTTCCGCGGTACACCGGCTGCAACTGATTGTTTACAAGGGCGTTTGCCGCAACAAATTGCGCACGCATCGCAACGACTTTATGCATAATAACCAAAAGGCTGTCCATGGTTTCAAGCGCCTGGGAATTTTTTTGAATAGCCGAATTATCATCTGCAGAACCTTCTTCATCTGTCAGCGTTTTTTTTGCCTCATCCAGCTGCATTTGGATATTGTTTAAATCGCTCTCCAAAACCTGCACACTATTATAAATTTCCAGCAGCGTGTCTTCATAAAACTTTTCGCCATATTCTTTATAGGCTTTGTTTTCATCGTTTCCTTCAAGGATTTTTGTCATATATTCTGCAGAAGTCTTGTCAACTTTTGATTCATCAAAAGGAAGGGTTAGAAAGAGTTCATAAAAGCCTTTTTTAATCGATGCCGGATTTTCCACTTTGATTTGCGCGCAAGTATCCTGAATGCTTAGCCCATTCGGGTCAGCAGGAATCTTCCCTTCAAAAATTGACAAGAAGTCCGAACAACAGGATTTATAAGCGTTTTTTACTTCTTTTTCTATCTCGGCTTTAAGCGATTGGGCATTATTCAGCGTTTTCATTCCGGATTTTAACACGGCACCGGCTTCGGACGGACCATCCGCAATCGGAACGCTTTTTGACGGATTCATCAGGTCAAAAAGGAAAAAGGCTTTCGCCGTGCTACAGCAGACGGCAAGTGTCAGAAAGGTGATAACGGCTGTCATTATTTTTTTTATCATTTTCCCTCTCCTTACATTACGCTGCCCGCTGTTGAAGAAATATCGCTTACGCCATCTGAAACAGCTCCTGCCGTATCAGAAACGCTGCCGGCAATACCGCTGCCGGCCGATATTGCATCACCTGCCGCATTTTTTGCATCGTTAACCGTATCTGTAACACTGCCGGCGGTTTCCTGCAGGCTGCTTGCCGTTTGTGCAACGCTTCCTGCGGCCTCATTAACATTTTGTATGCCCTCGCCTAACATATCCAGCATATTTTTACGGTTCGAATAATCGCAGAAATTAAGAATCTTCCCGTCATCATCGCCTTCTTTGGCGCTCAGATTATATTTTTTAGATAACGCAATTCTCATGGCAATATCCATTTTCAGGCTCATAACCATAATATCGACATATCCCTTCAACATTTCCGTTTGTTGGGTTATCACGTCCGTTTGCGTTCCCGTTTTTTCCGATTTTCCGGGCATTGTCCCGCCGACATCAGAGGTGGTTTCTGCAGATTCAAGAGATGCGTCAACACTTGCCCTCAATTTCAAAACATCCGGCAAAGAAGAAGCAAGATTCTTTTTATGATCGTCTATACGATTTTGAAGAATCTCTTCCACGCGTTCTAAAGAAGGCACTTCCCCGGGCTTCAAAAACAGTTTTTGTTTTAATTTTTCGCGGTTTTCTTTATTGTCTTTTTTCTTTACCTCTTTACCCATAAGCTTTTGATAGTCTTCTTGAAGCTTTTCCAGTTCTTCCTGGTCTCTAAGCAGCTGGGCTGTCATTGTGTTCAATTGGTCTGCTCTTTCTTTAAGCAAAAGATTAACGCTCTCCATGCTCTCTGCCTGCAAATTTGCTATTTCTGCCGACTGGTCTGCGACAGAGGGAATCAAATCTATCAAATCAGAGTTTGTCTTTGCCGCATTTTGAAGCGTATCTATATTTTGTGAGAGGCGTTTGATTTTTGCAGAAAAATTTTCTTGCAACTCTTTGGTTTTGGCAACGGTTTCTGTTGGAAATTTCGCAATATTTGACGTATCCGTGGTAATTTGCTTGCTTAAAGCTGCCGTTCGGGAAAGAAGCTCTTTGGCTTCTGCCGCTTTTGCCATTAATTCCTGGGCTTGCTCCATTTTATGCGCAGCCCATTCCTGAGCCGCCGCCATACCTTTTTTGGCGTCTTGAATCCCTTTTCCGCCTTTTTTTACCAGGTCGGAGTTTGAAAATTCATCAAATTTTTTCTGAATGGAATCTGTTATGGTGGTGGTGGATTTAACGGCCTTTTCCGCAGGTTCGGGAACATCGTTTGCCTGTGCGGCAGCTTCTTGCGCTGTCATTCCCAGTGCCAAACAGATAAATATTATGTGGAGATATTTATTCATTCTTTTTCTCCCGTCCCGTATTCGGAATATGGCTGGTCATTAATAAGCAGCATCGTTTCAAAGACTTGGATTGAACTTTCCAACTTAATGATTTGATCCATACGTTCCGCTATTTTTTTTGCCTGCCCTTGGGTTTCATTTTGTTTTATTTCACGTTCATTCGTGCTTTTTTGCGGTTTTTCGCCATCTTTTGCTTCTTTATCCAGATTAACGCGGGTTGCTGTTGCATTCGCATAAAGGCTGGCACCGTAATCATTGATAATATCTCGGCGCTTAGCCATCTCTTCCCTGGCAATATCCGGACCGGCTGTTTGTATATTCAGACATTCGATTATTTTATTTATGCTGTCAGTCAAATTTGAAAAATCCGTTCCAAAGCAGGCCGGCGTGGCAATATCCATATCAACGCCTTTTGCTTTGGCAGAAAAAGCGCAAATACTCAAAAAAAGGCTTAATATAAATATATTTTTATTCATTTATTTTCTCCATTTTTTCCGCCGGCTTTTCAATTTGCAGCACAGCTTTGGAAAAGGCGCTCCTTTTTCCTTTGGCAAGCGGCGCAGCAAGCATTTTTTCCTCTTTGGATTTCTGAATGAGCTTTTCTTGTTTTAGCCCGTCTAATTCTTTTTGGATTTTTCGCGCTGCACGGGTTGCCGCGGAATCAGATGCTTCCATATCTTTTTTTATTTCGATTGTTTCTACGGGACTGTGCAGTTTTTTTTCTAATGCTATTGTTTGCTTTTCCTTCATTTGTTGCAATTGTTCATTGGAAATGCCATCCTCCAGCTTTTGCGATAATTCCGTCAAAGAGGCTTGCGCTGCCTGGCATTCTTCGCTTTTTCCATCTGATAAACATGCCTGGGAAAGCTTTATCTGTGCTTGGAGAAGATCTTCCTGATCCCCTGTCATTTCCAGAGGAAGCGCCTGAACATCCTCTGCAGGAGTTTCCGTTGAAGGCTCAATCTCTTCTTCCGGCAATGCGCTATCTGCAAATTCAGCTTCAGATACCGCGCCCATATCTGTGCTTTCCGGCAATTGTGCTCTTGTTGCTTCCTTCATTTGAGGCGCTGCCAGAGCGGCCGCATTATTTACAGCCAAAGCCTGAGGAACGGCAGCCTGCGGCTGTCCAAAACTACGCCGGGAAGGAGCTCTCTGCACAGCTCCTGTATTTTGTATTGCAAAAGAAACGGCTGGAGATGCAACATTCTGGGGCAAGGATACAGCAGCAGAAATCTGCCCTATAGACGGCAAAGCAGCCAAATTTCCGGCTTCACTTGTTTCTACCATTTTATTTACCGCGGATTTTGGCTGGGAGGCTATGTTATTCCCCGTGTTTTTATTAAGGCCAGCATCTTCTTGTGCAAAAGATACCGCTCCGGATGCAACATCTGCCGCACCTTGTGCCATTGATTGGGCAGAATTCACCCCATCACTTACTTTGCCGGCCAGCCCTTGAGCTTGGCCTACAGCACCGCTTACGGCACCTTGAGCCATTCCGGCCATGCCCTGTGCCGCGCTTACACCATCTTGCACTGTGCTTATGGCACCTTGAGCCTGGCTTATACCGTCTTGAATTCCCGATTGAACATCATTTGCCATTTGTATGCCGTCCGCCAAGGCCTCGGATGCCATCTGCTGGTATTCCATTGCCGCTTCCATATATTTCCGCCCTTGCTCAACAACGCCCATAATACCGTTTTTGGCTTGGTTTATTTCATCTGCATAGGCAGAATATTCTTCCTGGAGGCTTTTAACTTCATCCATTCCGCTGTCAACATCCGCCAGGGCATTAACCAAAGGGTCGGCGATACCGGCCAGAACATTCTTTGGCAAAACGAATGCCAGACAGAAAAGAAAAATATATGTTAATTTGTTAAACATATCCGTCAGCCCTCCTGCTCTGAAGGCGCCTGCAAATCCTTCGCCCCGGTTTCTGTTTCTACCTCAACAACTGCGCCGAGATTTCTTTCTATCACGTCATTGTAAGACTTTAATAAATCCATGGACATTCTTGCCGTTGCTGTTGCTATCAAAGAATTAACGCTTTTAGAGATGCTTTTTAAAAGTTCATCCCGATTATCGCCATCCGCAATTTGGGTTGTTGGCGGCTTTTTATCAACTTTTTCGCTGATTACTTCTTCTTCGTGATATCCGGCATCCCTTTTTTTGCGGTTTCCTTCCTTTATAAACTCCAACGCCGTTTGCATTTTGTCATCCATCAAAACTTTTTGAGCCAGTTCTTGCTCACCCTCATCTGCACTATGTGTCATATTATTCAGTTTTTCATAACATTCCGCAATGGCATTCTCGTTGCCGCCGTCCGTTAATGTTTTAACATCTATTCCGCAAAGGGCTGACAAAGCATTGCTGAAGACAAAAGTATTTGCATCCGTCGCGCCAGCTCCCGCCCAAACACTGTTTGGAGAAAGAGTAATCAAAGCGCTTAACAACAGCATCTTATATTTCAAAGAATTAACCATCGTTTTCCTCTCCGTCTTCTTCATCTTCGCCTTTTGCAACAGCTAAGGATTTTTTCTTAAACAGCGCCGCCATATAAATTTTATGCATATCTATAACCATCCGGCTGGCAGCAATATCATCCAAAGTGTTTAAGTTGCGCGCTACTTCTTTTAAGAGCTCATTAATAACGGTATCATCATCCCTTATTTGCCCTGTTGGCGCGGCGTCAATTGTCTGGGGCTTATCGTTTTTAGCGTTTCCTTTTTCCAGCGATTTGCTCATATGCGCAGCAAAAAACTGTTTATTGCAGTTTGCCAATATTTTTTCGCCCAATGCAACATCTTCGGATTTTTGTGTTTTTTTGGTTACAAAATCCATCACTTCTTCCGCACACTTATCATAGAGCGTTGAATCTTCCAGAACATCCTCCGCATCAATACCGCAAAAAGCGACAAATTCATCACAAAGAATGAAGGTATTGTTTTCCGTTGAACCTGTTTTTACACCGCCGACTTGGGCAAATGACAACTGTTCAGTGCCGCTGATTTTATAGCTTGAAGGATAAAAAGAACTTTGTTTCTCCAACTTTTGAACATTGAACTTTTCCCTTTTGTTCATTATCGCTTTCGGCGTGCCGCTGTTCAGCTTCTTTATATCTATCTTCTTTTCCGCGGCAGAAACCGCATTTGCTTTTTCCAACACAACCGCTTTGTTTGGCGCAGTTTTAAGCCCTTCAGAAAGCCCCTTTGTTTTTTCTATATTCATAACATTGCCCGGCAGTGCTCTAAGCTTGGCATCATTCTTTTCAATAGCTGTTTCTGCCCGAGCGGCAACGAGTTGCGCATCACCTAAATCGTCGCCAATTAATGAAGCTTCATCTTTTATGTTATCATTTTTAACGGTTACTCCGTTAACCGCCTGCGGACGCCGGAACGCTTGGCGCTCTTTTGTAACGCCTTCTTTTTCATCCAACACCGCCTGCGGTAAATTTTCTAAACCGTTGGCAGAAGCGTCAACATTTTGCAGCGAATCGCCTTCCAATAAACTTTCTTCAGCTTCCAAAATATATTCATCATCAACAGAAGCGTCAACATTTTGCAGCGAATCGCCTTCCAATAAACTTTCTTCAGTTCCCAAAATATATTCATCATCAACATTTGCTGCTGCTCCTGAAAAATTATCCAGGCCCTTTGCTATAGGCTCGGCAGCAGATGAGAATGCCGCGCGCCTTGGCATTCCTACGGCTTCAGGCTGCGATGTTCCGACATCTAAAGAATTTGCCATATAATCTCCGCTGTTAAGAGAGGTAGGCGCAGATGAGAAAGAAGCTCTTCCGCCGCCAATTGTTCCCACAGGAACAGAGACAGAACCACCGCTTGCAAAGCTCTGACCTTCGCCGTAACCGCCCATGCCGGAAAGGACTGAAACAGGCATTTCAGAATATTGTTTTGCAGGCATATTTAATTGTTCCCTTAACGCGTTTATTTCTTCACGCAAGGAGGATATTTCGCTCCGATATGAAGCCACTTCTTGTTCCAACGCAGTGCGCTCTTCGGCAGAAAAACCGCCGGAGCCGGACGAAGTGCCGCCGCCAATAGATCCAGCTGCGCTGTTTACGGCCCCTTTTGCAGAATCTAAAGCGCCGCCTGCCAAATCTTTCATTCCGCCAAGCTGTCCTTCAAGCCCGCCTAAGGCATTCCCGGCCATACCCTGCGCAATGCCTCCGGCATTCTGAGCCAAGCTTTGCGCCTCATTAATTTTATCCATTGTGCTGTCTTTAAGGGCTTGAGCTTCGGCAACTTTGCTTTCCGCCAATTCTTTATAAGCTTCTGCCTGGGCTTTTACATCTTCAACCCGTTTTTTATATTCTTCATATTGTTTTTTGGCTTTTTCCAGTTTTTCCATTTTGTCTTTAGCAAATTCGCTCACGCTTTTTTTTGCATCGCCAATAGCCGATAAGGTTTTGTTATTCGCCATAACATTGTCTACCACCGACTTTTGTTGTTGGAGGTCCGCAATAATATCTTTTATACCAAAACTTGCCGAAGCCGGGTCAACAACCGGAATTTGCGCAAAAGCGACGCTGCTACATAAAAAGGCCGAAAGGAAAGCGATAAGGCCCCGACGCGGCTGCTTATATTTTTGTTTCATAACGACCTCCATTTTTATTATCATAATTTATAATAGCAGAAAACTGCCGCCTCCAGTGTGAAAATTATGTGAAATTATGCAATATTCAAATATTTGGTTACAAAGTTGTCCTCGCCATATTCTTTGATAAGCTCTTCCACCAGCAAAACATTTTTACGGCCGGAATTATATAGCTTCAGGTAAGGCCCGAGGCCGCTCAAATCCACATCCAGAATGACAGATTCTCCTGTCGCCGGGCGCGACAATAAGACAGCGTAAGGAAAATCCCGATAGCTTTTGCCAAAAATAAAATCATTTTCAGACTGAGTCAGATTCCAGTTTGCATAATCTTCCGGTGTTGCCTGCGGGTTTCTGAAAAATATAACTGTTTGGCATTGTCCGCGAATAACCTCGCCAACACCCAGACGGTCAATAATATTCGGCTGTTGGAAGGCGCAGAGGTAAGCTTGGCGCTTTTTACGACCTTCTTGCAAACCAATGATAAAGTAATCGCGGAACATCGGATGCTTTAACATTGGCGCGGTTTCATCAATCATAATCAGCGAAGGAACGCCGGTTTCTCCGGTTTCGGACTGAATTCGGTGCATGATATAGCTGATAACCGCAGGTGCCAGTGTTTCATCTTCAAAAATATGCGTAAAGTCAAAGGCCATAAAGCGCTTTGTTTTCAAATCCAAGCTATCATTCGTTGCATTGAAAATATTGCCATACTGATCCGGGTTTACCCATTTAAATAATTCCCGGCGCATATTTCCCGTTGGCGAAAAGCAGCTTTTATAAAGGTTCGTCATAATCCTTTCTTCAGGGCGGAGATAATCAAAAGCAGTGGTTACCGCACGGGCAATTTCTTTTTCGGAAGTTGCATCATCCACCATTGTGATGGATTTCATCCATCGGCGCAGAAAGGCCCTGTTTGTTGCATTGTTCGCGCAGTCAAACGGATTTAGCGACACATTTTTCTCGTCGCCGTCAAAACCAATATAAGCGCCGCCAATCGAACGGGTAAAAATTTCCGCACCGCGGTGGCGGTCAAAGAAGAACACTTTCAAATCATGGTGGCGCATCGCCTGCCCGGCCAAAAAGGTCAGCAAAGTTGTTTTACCTTGCCCCGTCGGTCCGATAATGCAACAGTGTGCCACAGCAGAATCTTCAGAAGAAACGTGGAATTGGAATCGGTAAGCCGACCCTGACGTGGTCCGGAAAACAGAAATTGCGCCCTTTCCCCAGTCGCTTTTTGAAAAACCTTCGGAAGGCTTTTCAAAAGATATCGCTGTTGCCACAACCCTTGAAAGGTAACGGTATGTACGCGGCAAAATATCATATGTCGGAAACTGATTAAAAAACGTTGCCTGGGCAACCCAGCCTTCCCTTACCGGCGTTGCGCCATATAAACGGCAAATTCTTTGAACTTCGCCTTCTGCAAATTCTATTTCATCTTTGCTTTCGCCGCGCAGCAAAACAACCATCGCATATTCTGCAAGAGCCTGATGGTCGGTATCGCTGTCTTCAATTGCAGAAAGCGCCTCACTGTATTGTCCGATAACATCCGGCGAAAAGCTGGTTAACTCAGACATCCGTTGCTGTTGGATGAGAATTGCACGGGCATGAGGCTTAAAGAAAGGCTTAATATTGTGCAAAAGCGTCAATTCGCAATCAATTGAAAGCAACCCTGTTACCATGCCTTCATCCATATAATCGCCGGGGGTGCGAATCCCCATGGCAATTTCATAAACTTCTTTTTCGCCGGATGTGAATTTTATAATACCCTGCTCTCCGGTAAAATTGATATTATCCGCCGTCAAAAGTTCATTCAAATGGGCTCCTGCGCTGCCGCGGACTTTCGGCTCCGGACGGGTTATCGGGCTGCAAAGCCGCGCAAAGACATACATCGGGCTTTCAGTCGTCGGGCTGTCATCCGTTTCATAAAGCGTTTTAACACCATAGTCATTTAGTGTCGCAATCAAAGACTGGGACGCATAATTCAAATCTTTCAAGGCATCTGTCCGGTCAGGAACGGAAATAACAATATAGTGATGGTTGCAGTAGACCCTTTCCATATTTGCATCCCAAACTTCAGAAATATCTGCCAGCAGCTGGTTTCCAAAATCGCGAACATTATCTTCCAGAGGAACTTTTTCACGCAGTGTCAACACGCGGCAGGTAATTTGCAAATCGCCCATATTGTCCACCCAGGCTTTGCGCGCCTCATGCATTGCCATAACTTTTTCGTCCGTCGCAAAGGCCAAATCTACTCCTTCGACCTTAAAAACTCTGGCCAGAGCGCCATTATAGCAACGAATGGTAATGCCATCGGAAAGCAATTTATTAAACGGCAGAAAATCTGCCACACGGGACTCTCTGGGCTCTGGCAAAACATAATGCCCAAACCTCGTTGCCCAAAAACCGGCAAAGGCTGCCGCCGATAAGAAACCGATGGCCGCCACAATAACTTCCATATTGCTCAAACCTTGAACAAAGGTCTGAATAAAATCAAAATCAGGGTGCAAATTTATCTCCCTTTTCTTTATATAGATTGGTCGACTTCAACCGATATTGCCCGTAAGCCTGTATCATTGCAGATATATGCGGGTCTCTGGCGCCTAAACCGATAATCGCCAGGTGGACGGAAACAATGCTGATGATAAACCACAATGGGTTAACATCAAAAGCCCCCATAAACATAAACATTATTGGAAACTGGATGCCTAAATTCAGCATTGTTGGCAAAAACGGCCCCCAGAATATCTTGGGAGGATTGGCAACGGCTTTTAATATCGGTTCTCTCATTCTCCTCTCCCTCATTTTGATGGTATGATAAGAATACCATCCGTGCAAGAAAAACCACACTTTTTTAAGCATGAATTTTTTATTGCCTTTTAATTATTTATTATAGCTTTTCTTTATGAATAAAATCTTAATGGATGCGCTTTCACAAACATTATAGGCAAAAAGAAATGCCGCAAGAAATTTCCTGCGGCATATTTTTATTTAGCTTTTAGCGCATCTGCTTTTTTCTGAGCACTTTCCGCCTTTGCCAAAGCCTCTTCATAGGCCGCCTTGGCATTTGCTGCCGCAATTTGCGCTGCCCGGCTCTTATTGGATTTTAAAAGCTTTTGGGCTCGTTCCATAGCCTGTTTAGCTTCATCAGCTCTCGCCATCAGGTTATTTGCGATATCTGCAGCCTGCTGATGCATATATTCTACATAAACAGGAGCGCTCACTGCCGCCTCTTCCTGCTGTTTTGCATCCTTCAGGTTTTCCTCGGCTTTTTCCTTTTCCTGCTTGGCTTCATCCAGTGCTGCTTGGGCTTTTTGAGCTTCTGCTGCCTTGGTTTCAGCTTCCTGCTGCAAACGCTGCGCCTCTTTATACTGGTTAGCATTGCCGTTTCTTGTCGCCGCATCCATCATTTGCCGTGCTTTGGCAGCTGCCGTTTCAGCCTCTTTCTGAGCATTTCCCGCCACTATTTCAAGCTTTTTGCTTTTGCTTTCTGCCAAAGAATAAGCCTGCTGGAATTCTTGCTGAACATTTTGAGCCGCTGTTATTCTGGCTTGGCGTTCCTGATTATATGCTTCTGCAGAAGCCGTAGGCGCCGCAACTGAAGTGGTTCCAGCCATTGCCTTTACAGTTATTGAATTAGGAGCAGCTGTCGGAGCGCCTGTCTGCTCCGTATTCTGTGGTACAACCCGAGACATTGTTCGATGAGCAACTGCCGGTGCATCTTGAGATGCCTGTGTGGAAGCTGCGACGGGAGAACTTTGAGGGGCATTCTGTGGAGCATATTGAGGTGCACGTGCCGGTTCAGATGCCACAGACGGAGCACTCTGCGGAGCATATTGAGGTGCGCGCATTGGCTCGGATGCTGCGTTAGTTTCTCTGCCTTCTTGTTTCTTTTCCTGGCTCTCATCAAAAGTTTTTGGCTTATTGTTTGCATTATCATATTGTTCTTGGCTTTTGAGGACATCTAAATTTGCCTGCTTGCATGCAACGCTGTTTGGATCTTTACAGGCATCTTGTTGTCTGGCTTCGGCCTCTTCTTTAGCCTTCTTTGCCGCTTCTATTTCTGCCTGGCGCTGCCGTTCATAAGCCGCAGCCGCCTGTTCTTTCGCTTCTTTTTCTTTAGCTTCTGCCAGTTCTCTGTTTGCTGTTGCCTGTTTGCAGGCAGCAGAATTTGGATCTGCTTCGCAGGCTTTCTTTTCATCCTGTTTGGCCTTATCTGTCGCTGCAACTGTCTGGTTATAACCGCTTAAAGCATTATCTTCGTTCTTGAGCTGTTCTTCCTTCTCACGCTTCTTCTCTTCTTTGCCGGCTGTTATGCCAAAGGTACTATCGATATTGGTTGCCAATCCACCTACAGCATTTGAAGCACTGCCGATTGCACCTAATCCATCACTCGCCATACCGGTAACTTCCTTGCCTTTATCCAGCACGCCATCAACGGCATCCATCGCACCGGCAATAGAATTTGTACTTTGCCCGCTTCTGCGCAAAGCATCCAATTCCGCCTGCTCTTCACGGCTTTTTCCGATGTCTTGAATATTATTAGCAATATCTCCAATATTGTCTGTAATGTTAGACGCCGTATTCATTGTCATATTCATAATAGATGCCGAACCGCTTGCCGCCGTGCCGATCGCATTCATTACATCGCCAAAACTATCTGCGTTTTTAAATGCAGTTCCGATATTTTTCGCCGTATTTACAATTGCTTTACCGGTGTTAATGGCATTATTGACTGTATTTGCAGTCTTTTTAACCGTATCTGCACCTTTCTTAATGGAAGAGACAATATCTCCCATACAATTGGTAAAATTGCTCCAACCGGTACCATTATTTCCGCTGCAAAAACCTTTTGTTGTTTTATTTTTGCTTCCATCCGTTGAACCTGCATCTACAGCATCAACACCTGTTAAACCGCTTGTATCATAGCCTTTTTTAGCAAGGCTGGCATCATAAGCAACATTTGGATCTGTACCATCTAAAACATCGCTCAATAAGAAATCTTTAAAGACCTTAGCTTCATGGGTTTGAACTTCCGGATTTGTATATACAAAATATTCAATGAAGCGCCCGACATTAGCCACTAAGAAAAGCGAAATAACCAAATTTCCAAACCATTTCCAAGAAATTTTTCCAAAAACAGCCATCCAGGCAAAGCCAATCAAACCAAAACCAGCGATCAAATAAATTATTTTTTTCAGGCTGATTAAGACAAATGCGGCACGGCGGGCAACTTTTCCAAATATATTTTCCGTTCCTGCCGCATCATACACATCTTCGTCAACTAATTTTACAGCTTTTCCTCCACCAGCACCGCCAGCACCATCATTATTTCCTGCCAATTGTGATGCTTCATCATAAGCGGCATCTAATTCGGCTTTCTTTTCCTGTGCAGCCTGTAAAGCATCATATTGAGATTTACACTGTGTTGGATCTCCATTTTTCTCGGTCAAACATTGATTATAAGCATCTTGCGCAGCAGTTACCTCTGCTGCTGCTTGATTCTGAGCTGCAAGGATTGCTTTTGCTTGCGCCTGAGCATCATCTTGTGAATTTGATAATTCAGTTTGAAGATTACTGATTTCTTCGCAAGCAATCTCTTTACCATCTAATTTAACTTTATCTTCTCCTGATTTTCCTTCACACAATTTTTTTAATTTTTCCAACTTTTCTTGCTTGTCCAAATAACCTGTAACTGAAGAAGTGGCTGTGTTTGCTTCTTCTCTTAGACTATCTAGCTTAGAACACTCATACTCTTGCCCATTGTCATCAGGCACTTTTACCTTTACGCCTTCTTTTTTTCCACCTGTCTCTTTGGCGTCCCCATTTTTGCACGCCGCTTCAACTTGCTGTAATATTTTTTTCTTATCGGCATCCGCCGTTAACTGTTGTGAAACTTTCGCCGCACCCTTTTTTACTTTTTCACACTCGCCATAAGCTCCTTCAACTTCGGCTCTCGTTGCTTCTATTTGCGATCTTTGAGCAGGAGTAAGCAAACTTTTATTCAAGTTTGCCAATGCATTCTGCGCTCCAGCATATGCCTCCTGATATCCTGCATCATCACCACTGTTTTGGCAGGCTACTGCAATATTTGCAGCTTTTTGCATTAATTCATTATATTTTTTAATCGCTTCATTGCCTTCTTCCTGCGTAACAGCGGCCAACTGATTCATCTGTTTCTTACATTTATCAGCGTTTCCTCCTTTTTCCACCATACATGCATCATATTCTGCCTGACGATAGGCTTCCAACTCCCGTGCGCAATATTGTTGTATATCTGAATTTGTTTTATACTTCTTTTTGCAGGTATTATAAGCATTTTTTGCCTCTTCTTTTTTCTTCTTTAAAGCCTCTTTGGCATCTTTTCCTATCGCTGTAGTTCCCATGTTACTTTTGGAAACGCAAAGTTTGTACGCTTCATCTTTCTTTCTTATCTCTTCTTGTAATTTTGACAGAGCATCTTGTGCATCTTCTAACCTTTTAACATAATCTACATCTTTTAGAGGCTTTCCCTCGTCATCCGTGCCATCTCCAATGCCTTGTAATGCTTTGCTTCTCACATCTTGAGGAAGCGTTACATCCTTTGCTTTAGCTTTTATAGCATTTAACGCCTTTTGAGCTTCTGCAACTTTGTTTTCTAAATCTTTTAATCCTCCCACGCCTTTTGTTTTTTCATCTTGACTACCATTATATAATTCATTAAGCGCGTTTTTTTCTGAAGAACATGGTTCTGTTCCTTCTGCCCAAACTGCATTTGGAGAAAGAACCATAAGCATAAAAACTGCGCTTAAGCCCAGCGACAGCTTCTGAAAAACACCTTTATTCCTTAACATGGCTTTTCTCCTTATAAAATTAAGCCTATTTCAAAGTATCTGCAATATGTTGGGATGTATAGGTCTCACATCCGACAATCATATTTAATATTTCTCCGGTTGAGGCAATGACCATCAATCCGATGACAATTGCGCCCAGCCATTTCCAGTTCAGGTTCCCAAAAAAGCCGCCAACGGCAACCGCTAAAATACCAAAACCGGCAACAACATAAATAATTTCCCTTAAACCTCTGAAGATTTCCGCACCTTTATTTAAGAGTTCGTTAAATAAACCCGTATCCGAACCACAGCCTTTTATGTCTGAATTAGCATCTGTTCCATTGTTTGCCCCGGATGTTACTGTTGATGTTCCGGCCTGTTGCGCGTAGGAATTATCTGCATAAAGGGAGCAGGCGCCCAAAAGAAGCAGAAATATAAATATACTGCGGATTATGCCTGAAATTTTCATTGTCTTTCTCCTTCATCCAGATATAGATATGCCTATAGCTTTAAGTATAGTTTACTACAAAATTCATCAAAATATTGTTAAAATTTTGTGAAGTTTATTATTTTCTATAAAAATTGTTTCTGTTTTTTTGAAATAAGCAAAAAGAAAGCTCCCTTTCGGGAGCTTTCATTACCTTTCTGACGGCTTAGCTGAATTCGTCGCTTACGCCCTGCATTGAACCGCCAACCGTAGAGAATTGTACGATTGAGTTCGCTGCAGCCAAAATAGCCAAACCTACGGCCAAACCAGCAAACCAAGTCCATTTGATTTTACCGAAAATAGCACCAAAGGCTACGCCGACCAAACCAAAACCGCCTAATACGAACATGATTTTCTTTACGGCACCGAATGTTGCAGCTGCTTTATTTGTTGCTGATTCCATAACATCCGCAGATGCCGTGCCCGTAAACATCAATAATGTAAACAAGGCAATTGCACAAATGGTGCAAAAATTGTTCTTAATGAACTTCATGATACTTCTCCTTAATTATATTGCAAAACTTCTACTCTTTTAGAATAACCAATTTTTACAAAAATTACCAGCAGATTCAGTCTTAACGCAAAATAGTTAACATATTGTTTACACTCCATTATTTTTTCTGTAACAAAAAATTCACAGTTTCAAACGCCCGATAAATGCCTTTTTTCAAATGGTTAATTTTACTTCCCGGCCTCTCGGTTTTGTAAAAAATTTTCATTTTTTAGAAAAAAATCCACAAAACGGTGGGTTATTTTTATATTCTGTTGCCAAGAGTCGCATTTTGATTTATCAAGGTTTTAGAGGGATTATTTTGATGACAAAATCAGGTTTAAAAACTTTTGTCTGCAGTTTTATTTTATCGCTGTTTATGATTTTTTCCATAAATGGCGCATTTTTGCGTGTCCCTCCTCAAAAAAATGACAATCTCAAGATTTCCAATCAAAATATTACCCTCTTTCTAAAAAAAGAAGCGACTGTTTCAGCGCCGCTCAAGACCAAAGAAGTCAAGAAGATTGCATTGTCGCTTCCCGTGCATGCGCCTTCCGCCCCTCCGGCGGATGAGCCTTCTCAAGTGCCTGCTCCGGCAGCTCCCCTCCCCAATACGTCTTCCGAAGAAGCGGCTGTTATTGAGAATTATCCGCAATTTATAAAGAAAAAAATACATGTTGCCGATGATTTGATTGAAAATCTGGAAATTCCTCTGCAAAAAGCTCCAGCCATGCAAGAAATTAAACTGGCGGCTGCCGATATCGCCCAACCGTCCCCAATAGCGGCAAAAACAAAAGAAAAGCCTTTACCGGCAGATAAAACAGCAGAAGCAAGGCCAGAAAAAGCTCACGCGCCTGTTATCCCTCTTGAAAAAGGCACGCTGGCACCGGAAAAACAAAACAAGGAAGTGCGGCTGGCACAAAGCAGCGATTTTGAAGAAGCGCATATTGCCCTGACCAGTGCGCAGGTTCCGATTGCCAGCATGAAAACGGAAAAAGACGAAAAAAAATCTGAACAAAACGCCGGGCAATGGATTAGCATGAAAGAAAAGAAATCCCGCGAAGGTTCAGACGAGACGCCCTGGGCTGTTGCCAAAGGCGCCAGCCATCCCGTTAACCAATTGTTGGCGGAGGAGAAATTTTTTAAAGAAACACAACAGGAAAACGCCAAGATTAAAAAGGCCGTTAAGATAGACGACCCCATAAAGAGCCGCAAACACCTGACGAACGACTATGAGCTGCAACTTGCCAGCAAGACTGTCGACAACATCCTCATTCCTATTCCGAAAGAGATTTTGGAGGATGAGACGCTTACACCCAAGCTTGTTTCATCTGAGGACGAGCTCAGCAAAGAAAAAGAGGCTGAGCTGGAGCTAAAATATAAAGAAGAGATGTTGGAAGAGGAAGACGAACATAAAAAGCCGGCACAAGCACAAAAAACAGAAATTTCCCTGCAGGCCGAAGAACAAATATTGTCTCCGCAGAAAGAAGAAAGCAGCAGCATCCTAAAAAGTTTGAACTCCATCTTTTCATCAAGCGACAGCAACGTCCGCCCGCCGCTTGCCGAAGAGCCTGAAAGCAACGCCTTATCTTCAAAAATAAAAAAATGGAAATCAAAACTGAAAAAAGACAAAGTGCAGAAAATCCTCCCAGTGGAAATGCGGCTTTCGTTCCAGCCCAACCGGGCAGAAATTTCCGGACAAACTTTGCGTTGGATAAAAGCTTTTGCCAACAAAGCCCGCCTGGACAATTCAACAGCGCTGGAAATTCGCATCGACGGAACAAATTTTCAGGATTTGCAACAAAAAAGGCTGACGCTTTTGCACAACATTTTGCTGCATGACGGCGTCTTGCAGGAGAAAATCAACACGGTGTTTACGGAAAGGGAACCAAATTCGTTCATTATCCGTACCGTAAAAGTTAATAACAACACAAAAAACGGAAACAAGGAAGGAAATAAAACGATTAACCAGCCTGGAAGATATCTGCAATGGTAATAAGTTGCGCAGGGCGCTTGATTATTTATTTTTCAATATGTATGATAGGAAAACAATGACAAAATGTAAATTAAGGACTGAATGGATGAACAAGAACAAACCTCTTCTTTTTTGTTTACTTTCAACATTAGCCGCTGCGGGCTGTTCCTGCTTTGAAAGCTGGGGCGGCGCGAATACTTATGTTGATAATTCCGTCCCCGCAAGCTATGCCAATAACAATCCGCCCGCTCCAGCAAGGCAGACGCAGCCGGCAGCACCTGCACCGCAGGCGCCGCAAACGGCACAACCGCAAGCAGGAGAAGCATTTGTCCAATATTCAGAGACAGCTGCGGATTATCGTGAGTTTGGAGAAAGGACACCCCGCGACCAGAGGATTGTCCAAGGCGGCGCCGGCAGCAACATGTCTGCTTCCATTCCGCCGACAATTGACGAGGAAGTCTCTGATTATGAAGAGGAAATCAGAATAACTGAAGAATCCAGCAATGAATTTGACAATGAATATGCTCAAAACGGCGAAGATCCGACAGATGACTGGCTGGCAGAAGAAGGGCAGACATTAAAAGGGCTGCTTACAGAATGGAGCGACCGTTCCGGCTGGCGCCTTATCTGGAAAACAAACAGAAATTACACATTGACGGCCGGGGCCATGTTTAGAGGCCGCTTTGCAGATGTGAGCTCGGCGCTCATCCGTGCTTTTGCACGCGCAAGACCGGCTCCTGTCGCAACTTTTTATAAAGGCAACCGCGTTTTGGTTGTTGAAACTTTGGAGGACGAGAATGCATTTGATTAATTTATCCAAAACCTTATTGGGAATTTTTGCGGCTGCAATGATAACGTCCTGCTCCATTTCAACAGATTTGGACGCTGAGGTTGAACGCGAAGTGGAAGTTACGACCCAGTTAAAAGAAAAAGCTAAATTGCCGACCAAAGCCGAAAACAACGACTTGGTTAAGGTTAAGGAAGAAATTTGGCTTGGGGACACCAGCGAAATTGAATATGACGGCGAACCTTTGCCTTCTTACCTTGAAAAGGCAAAAGGGATTACCTTAGTCAGCAACCGCCCGATTACCCTTTATGAAATCGGCGATATGATTAATAAAATCACAACGTTAAGCGTACGTTACGCGCCGCAGATGGAAGAAAAAGTTTTCAGCGAGGGCAGCGCAAACCGCCCGGATGCCGAGAGCTTTAATATTGACTGGACGGAATCTGATAAGATTTTATTAAATTACCAAGGCCCTTTAAGCGGTTTGCTTAATGAAATTGCCGTGCGTTTCGGCATTTGGTGGCGTTATGAAAACAGAGAAATTCAGTTTTATAAATATGTTACCAAGACTTTCGTTGTTTACAGCCTGCCAACAAAACCCAATATGTCTGTAAACATCGGCGGAACAAACAGCGGCAGCGGCGGAAGCTCCTCAATATCTTTGTCAAGCTCTGTTGATGTTGAACTATGGGGAAATATTGAAAACACCATCCGTTCTATGATTGACCCCAATGCGCAGTTGAGCATGGCGCCTTCTGACGGTACGATTACATTGACGGCAACGCCTAATGACATTAAAAAAGTGGCAAAATACATAAATGACACCAACCGCAGATTATCCCGCCAGGTTGCGATTTCAGTCAAAGTTTTGCAGGTTACGATTAAAGATTCCGACCAGTACGGGCTGAATTTGAATGCTGCCTTTACCGGAGATTCAACCATTCAACGCATCGGCGTTGCAAGTTTTGACGGTTTGGCAGATATTTCCAGCGGCATGGACATGAGCCTGCTCAATGGCGACTGGAGTTTGACGGCAGCAATTAAGGCTTTGTCGACACAAGGAACGACGACTTTGTTAACAAGCGGTTCCGTTACGACAATGAATAACAAACCGGCTCCTATTCAGGTTACAACCAAAGAAAACTATATTTCTGAGATGACAAAAACCAACAGCGGAACAGACGGCGACAATTATGACATCTCCGTTTCCACTGAAGAAATTGAATATGGTTTTACTATGGAGATTTTGCCGCGTTTGATGGAACATGGCAGAATGATGCTGATGTTTAACTTGTCTTTGTCTGACTTGGTCGATATGGAAAAAGTTTCTTTCGGCAAGGAAGAAGAACAGCAATATATTCAAAACCCCAAGGTAGAAACCCGCGGCTTTACGCAGGAAGTTGCCTTAACTTCGGGTCAGACATTGATTTTGAGCGGTTATGAAAAGACGAAAAACGCAACGGAAAAGACCGGTGTCGGCTCGGCAAAGAATTCGCTTCTGGGCGGAACGGCTACCGCGCAAAAAGACCGTTCTGTTTTGGTTATCCTCTTAACGCCCGTCATTCTTGACAACCCGTTAAGCCCGGAATCCAGGATTAACATGCGCTAACGCAAAGCAGGAGAAACAGCGTGCTGGAAGAAGCCAAATTACTAGATGATGATTACGACGAGAGGGTTGAAAAACGCTCTTGGGGAACGAGTATTGAAGTTTCCGGTATTCATTATGCCACCAGCTTATTTTGGCAGCCGCTGCAAAATAAGGACGATCCTTTTCAGGAAGTTGAAGAAGCGTCGGAAGGCGTTTTGGAAGGCGCAGACCTTTTTTGCATAAAACCTGGTAAGGCTCCGCAGTTTGGTATTTGCGTTTCCCACGAAGGATATAAAAAAGGGCAAAATGTTGCCGCTGTTTCTTTGGCAACTGCTTTATCGGACAAAGCGTCTTTTGTTGCCGTATTCAAGGTGGATGAAGGCTGGTGGTATACTTGTATCCGTAACGACATCATCCTTTCTGACGGCGATATGCTCTTCCTGAATGAAGAAGATGCCAAGAACCAGTTTGTGTCTATGTTGGCCGTGCCGGATTGGGGGCGGAAGATTTGCCCGCCGGAATGGGGATTAGAGGAGACCGAAAGCGTAGACCTTGCTTCTCTTTTGAATAAAGGGCTAAAAGCGAAACTCCAAAAGATTAAGGCCTTGCGCGGCGCAAAACTGCTTATGGTTGTCGTCCTTTCCGCCGTTGTCGGCTTATGGCTTCTTTCCAGCCTTTTTGACAAATTATTTTTGACGCCCAAAGTGCGTCCGATGGTTGTTCCCGTACAGCCGAAAGTCATTCCGAAAGTTCAGGAGATTCCTGAAGTTAAGCCTTGGGAAAAGATTAATGATTCAACACAGTTGATGACCGAATGCTATAACGGGATTCAGTCTTTGGTTACGGTTTTGCCTCCCGGTTGGGAAATCGGCGGATTAAGCTGTTCGCAAGGCGGAATTGTTACATCCTGGAGCATGAAGCTTGGACGGCTTTCATGGGTGGACAAAGCTTTGGAAGAATCCGGAATTGTATTTTCAGGAAAAGCTTATTCTGATAACGGCAGTTCCGTTACGGTTACAGTGCCTTTGAATCCGATTGCGCAAATTGCATCGCCGCCAATGATGGGCGATATTGATTTGAAAAATCATATTAATGATTTGTTCCAGTCTATCGGGCAAGGCATTGCTTTAAGCAACGGCAGCTTTACATCGCCGCAGAAGAAAATCTATAAATTTATCAATTTCCGGTTTTCTTCACGCTATAACCCTCTGGTTTGGAATGATTTGTTAACAAAATTTTCAGGACTTGAGATTAAAAATATAAAATATACGCCGACTAATGAAACTTGGGATTATGAGGGGATTATCTATGCAAATTAAAACAAAAGCATTTTTATTTGGAACCGCATTGGCCTTGGTCTTGGGATTAAACAATGCCATGGCTCAAGGCGTGGTTTCTCTCGCAGATGACGATGATTCCGCACAAACCCTTGATTTGGGCTTGGCTGATAATGAAATCCCAAACAGCATTTCTTTGGCAGATGAAGATGATGACGGCGATTTGATTGTGCCGCCTCAAAAAAGCCAAGATGGCCCTCACCCGATAAATCTGGCCGAGGCTCCCCAGCCGATTAATCTTGCAGAAGGGCCAAAACCGATTAACCTTGGCGAAGCACCTCAACCAATTAATTTAGGCGAAGCACCGCAACCGATTAATTTAGGCGATGGCCCGAAGCCAATTAATTTGGCAGACGGTCCGCGTCCGATTGGTGCCGAAGGGCCGATGATTATCGATAACGGAAGCGCTCCCAAAGCGCCTCAGGCCGCTCCGGCGCCCAAACCGGTTCAACAGGTCAGCCCTGTCGGCGCTATCGGTGCTGCAAAATTTGGAAATATTGACGGGACAATCTTTGAAAAAATGTCTGATTTGGAAAAGCAGACGGCCATTCTTTCTTTAGAATTGCGCAAAGAGAAAGTCCAAAACGAGATTGAAGCCGTTAAATCCCAGCGGACAAAGGCTATGGAAGAACTGCGCGCCGCCGAAGAGGAAAAAGCCAAGAAAAAGGCAGAATGGGAACGCGAACAGGTTTTGAAGGTCATTAAAGAACAACAGCGTTTGAAAGAACTGGAAACAGCCTATGAAAACGCCCGCCAGGAAAAATTGCTCAATGACTATAAAAACCATATGCTTAAGGAAAAACAAAGCTGGATTGAAAAAAATGCTTCGCTTTATGCTGAAATGAAAAATGCAACAAAAGAAAAAATCGCTTTTGCCGATAAGATTAAAAATCAGTATAAAGAAATTGACGCGCTTTCAGCCAAAGCAAAAGATGATGCCGCAAGGGTCAAAGAAGCTTATGCCCAGGAGATTTCTGATTTGCAGGCACAGGTATCCTTGCTCAAATCGCGCTTGGAAGCCCAAGAAAGAGCATTGGAAGAAGAACGTCAGAATCCTTTTGCGGAAAGCGCTGTTGAAGGAGACGGAGATTCTGCTCCCGTTACGCCGACCATGGCCGTTGAACGCCTTGACGAACTATATGCCGTTATGGAAATTCGCGGACAAGGGGATAAACTTTCTGCAAAATTAATGAATCAATCAGGAATTCCTTTCATCGTCCGCAAAGGGGCCGTCTTGCAAAATGGCGAAATGGTTGATGAAATTACTTCATCTTACGTCCGCACGGACAAGAATGGCGCGAAAGACTACTTATACTTTTCCGGAAGCGCTTTTTGGGGCACTCAGACACCAGACAGCGACAAAAAAGAAGAGAAACCTTCCGGCCGCCCGCTGATGGTTGAAGATGATATCCCCAGCATTGGCAAAGACATGATTGTCAAATAACAGGATGCGGGAATGGCTGATGAGGAAAACACATCTTTAGATACGCAAACCGACGCTCCGGAGGCAGTTCCGGCGTCGGATATTAAGGTTTCTGAAGAAAAAAGCGATGCACCCAAGGCCTCCGGTTTTGAAAAATATTTTGAAAATAATAATAAACTTTTGACGCTTCCCGGAAGTTCTCTGGTTATTAATGATGATACCAGAAGGCTTTTGGCATTATTTTCCAATGGGATGTTTCTGGTTTCAGACACCCATAAATTTGACGGGCGCGTTTTAAGTTTTGAAGTTTTGGCGCGAAAGAAGAAACTGACCATCGGCAAGCCGATTTATGTTTCCCAAAACGAAATCAATGCCATTTACAGTTATGGGGAACGCAGTGCGATTGCATCAGCGGAAGTCAGCGAAGACTTTGACTCCATCCAAATGCAAAAAGACTTCGTGAACGTCGTTTCCCGTGCGGCAAGCCAGAAGGTTTCCGATATCCATATTATTGTTGCGGACAGCACGCAGATTATGTTTCGTATTGACGGTATGATGCAAACGGAAATGGAATATAATAAAGAATGGGGCGAAGCCTTTGTTCGCGCGGCCTTTGCTTCTGCCGACATTTCCGATGCCAACTACGCACAAAACGAATTTCAGGGCGCTCAAAAACTAGGTTCAACCCCCTTAAGGGGTTCTAAAGGCAAATTAATGCTGCCGCATAATATTTTGGCTATCCGCCTGCAGTTTAACCCTATTGCTTTTGGTTCCCAATATTTGGTTATGCGCTTGCTGTATGCCGATGATAATCCTAACGGCAGCGGCGACTTATCCGCTTTGGGCTTTGGGGAATATGAAGAAAACCTGTTTTACCGTTTGCGCGCGGTTCCCGTCGGATTAAACATTATCGCAGGCCCGACCGGTTCCGGAAAATCAACCACTTTGCAGCGCAATATGATTAAACTGCTGCAAGAAAAGAATTATGAAGTGAATCTGCTGACCGTGGAAGACCCGCCGGAGTATCCTATTCCTGGAGCGCGGCAAATGCCGGTTACCAACGCAAACAGCGAAGAAGAAAAAGACGAACAGTTTACCAAAGCTTTGTCAGCGGCTTTGCGTTCTGACCCTGATGTTATTATGGTCGGCGAAATCCGTGCGATTGCCGCGGCGCAGCTTACATTCAAGGGCGCACTTTCAGGACACGGCATGTGGTCTACGCTGCACGCAAACTCCGCGCCGGCAATTATTACCCGTTTGCGCGATATGGGCGTGGAACCGTTTAAGCTTGGCGATCCGGAATTGATGAAAGGGCTTATTTCCCAACGCTTATTCAGAAAACTTTGCCCGCATTGCCGGGTTTCCGTAAAAGAACGTTTGGACAATCCCGCCGTGCAAAGGCTAAGGGTTGCTTTGGGCGATTATGGCGTTGAAAATACATTCATGCGCGGCCCGGGATGCAAATTCTGCAATAATCAAGGCATTAAAGGGCGTATGAGCGTGCCGGAAATCATCCTCCCGGATGCAACATTTCTGGAATTGATGATTAACGGCGAAACCCGAAAGGCCATTGATTACTGGACAAGCGACCTAAACGGCAGAACGCTGAAGGATGCCGCCATAGAGCGTATGCTTAAAGGGTATATTGATTTGGAAGAAGTCGAACGCTGGACCGGTTTGATGGATCAGCGCCCGATTTATTAAGGATAAAGGTGGAACATGGCAAAAGATTTTAAACAATCGGCCTCTATGAAAAAGGCAATCCGGCAGTTTAATATCATTGAAGAGCATTATGCAAAAATGATTATTTCTATGTCTAACGGCGTCCGCTTGAAGATATACCGCAAAATCGCCTCATTAATGAAAAACCGCTTTTCTTTGATGGATGCGTTGGACATGCTGCATGACAGTGCCAGCAATGGCGGGAAAAACCCCGGCGAACCGCTGGCTATTGCAATTGCGGCTTGGGGGCGCGCTTTGCAAAACGGTCTTCCCTTTTCCGATGCGTTAAAGGGGTGGGCACCCGATCGGGAAAGGCTTATGCTTTCCGTGGGCGATGTTTCCGACCTTGAAAACGCCTTGCTCAACTTAATCCGTGTTACTGAAGGTTCTACAAAAATGACCCGCCCGATTATCGGCGCGATTACTTATCCGGCATTTTTGACGATGATGTCCGTCCTTATTATTTATGCTATCGGCGTTTATATGGTGCCGCCAATGCTGGATGCCGCCCCGAATGTCCACTGGACGGGAATGGCCGCCGATTTGGTCGGCATTTCAAACTGGATTAAAGAATATTGGCTAGTTGCTTTCTCGGCGCTGCCGATCCTTATGATTATAATTTATTTTACAATCGGCATCTGGACAGGAAGCATCAGAGCCTTTTTTGATAAAATTCCGCCTTGGTCATTATATAAGGTATTTGTCGGCATCAGCTGGCTTTTGGCGCTTTCTGCCCTGGTTAAAGGCGGCACGCCTGTTTCCACCGCCATGCGCGCGCTGCGGCGGGATGCCAGCAAATATTTGAAAGAACGCATTGATAAAACGCTGGTCTTTATTAATAATGGTGATAACCTCGGACAGGCCTTAAGCAAAACAAAGCTTGAATTTCCGGATCGGGAAATCATCAGCGATTTGAAAATTTACTCCGAATTGGATAACTTTGAAGAAGCTTTGGAAAACCTCGCCAACGAGTGGCTGGAAGAATCTGTTTATCTGATTGAACAAAAAGCATCTATTTTGAACATGGTTGCCTTGCTCTCCATCGGTGCAGTTATCGCCTGGGCGGTTATGGGCACCTTTGACATGCAAGATCAGATTACCAGCAATATGGGACAAATGTAATGAACAAAAAGAAAATTTATTGGGGATTGGCCTGTTTGGGCATTTTAGCGGCGGCTTTAGGAAGCTGCTTCTTCTTCCAGCAAGATACCGAAGCCGAAAAGTCTGCTTTGGAGCTGTCTGAAACAAGCAGCGCCATTCGCAAATTCTACAGTAACCGTCCCGGCTACTGGGGATTGAATACGGAAAATGCCATTGCCAATAAATTAGTTCCTGCATCCTCTGTTCAGGATGGGAAAATTACAAATGCCCTGGGCGCCGGCATCAAAATCGGCAAAGGCAGCGATGCAGCTGCCGTCATGCCCGGATTGCGCGGATTTGACATTATATGGAGCGGATTAAGCCAAAAAGCCTGCCTCAGAGCTGCAACTTATGCTTATTCTCCGGACTTTTTGCTCGGCGTTACCGGACTGTCAATTGAGAATGAGAAAGGAAACCAGGATTTTGGCTGGGGTTCGGAACAAATTTTGCCGTTGAGCAAAGGACAGGCTAAAAAAGCCTGTGGCGAAAAAGAAAATACGTTAATCTGGCATATGGAATAATTATTCTTTTTCTATCAGCGCGCGGATAATTATCGGAACATCGGAAAAAGAAATCTCTAACCTTTTGTTTAGATTTTGATTTTTTGCATAAACAATCAAAATTGTTGAGGTATCTTCCATTTTTTCGCTCTGATGGTCTGAATAAATGACAAACAGGCTGTTTTGCGGCGCCTGAATTACTAAATCCTGCAGAGCAGAATCGACATAGTGCATCATATTTAAATATTGCTGCTCTTCTGTTTTTGCCCCGTTGAAAAGCTGTTTTTCCCCTTCGGGAAGGGTATACGGCTCATGAGATGAAACGGTTACAAAGAAATCCAGAGTTTTTTGCCCTTTGTCCCCGTTAAGCTTATTTGCAATAACTTTAACAACATCCTTGTCATGAAAGCCCCACTCGCCTTTGGGAGCCGAAATCGGCAGAGTTTCTTCAAACCATGCTTCGTCAAATCCCAAGTTTTTAATATGCAGCCCCCTTTCATAAAAATTTTCCGAAAAGCCATGATAAAAACGGGAAACATAGCCTTTTTCCCTGAGTATGCGGGGCAATGTTTTTATTTGTGCATCAATATCCGGCGTTAAAAGATAGTAGATAACGCTGTAGTAGTCATTATAATTTGGCGCCGATACAATAACCGAAAAATCAGAATTGCCCGAGGCTGCGCGCGGACGAGGCGCAATGCGGCATAATATGGATTTTCCCTTCAGCGATTGTAAAAAAGGCATTACCGGTTCCTGCTTTGCGGAAGCTTCCATTGCCGCCCAGTCCAAACTTTCAACCTGGACAATAAATATATGTTCAGGCAAACGGACATCTGCAAACTCAGGAAGAGTTCGGCTTTCTAACCGAGAATTATCGACAATTTCCTGAAGCAGGCGGCGCCTGTCCAGGCTGGTCCAGGTTTCATACCACCAAGCTTGCGCATAACCCATAAACCGTCCGAAGGATTTGAAATCATAAACAGAAAACACCTGCCGGTGATAATTGGCCGATGTCGTTATGAGGAAAACCGCCAAAGGAATGCCCAAAATCAGCCGCAACAGCTTTTTATATTTTTGCGGAGGCCGGTAAAACCGCCAAAAATAATTTATTTGCAACACGGTTAGAGCAATCAGGCAGAGCAGCTTATAAGAGAAGATGCTGAAAGGCGCCTTCCTTAAAAAAATCATCCCTTCTGAAAACTGCTCGCAAATTATCTGCAGGCTTAAAGGCTCTTCATAATATTTGTGCCAGAGCAGCAATGCGGCAAAAATAACGCTTAAAAAAGACAAAAAGGCAGCAATCGCCCGCCGTGGAAAAGTCAGCAGCAATCCGAACAAAATAAATGACTGAAAATAGACAAGGGCAGCCGTTAACCATGGCGCTTCCAAACCTGAAAAAAATATGAAATGTAAAGCAAGCGGTTCCATGCTTAAAAAAGCTGCCGCCGCAAAATATGCTGTCATTTGTCCGTCCGTTTGTTTTATTTTTCTTATTTTATTTAGATTTTAGTTTTTATTAAGAGTTCTATGTTAACTTATACCCAATATTTTAAAATATGTGAGGCTTATTATGCAAACAACCATAAGTAAAATTCCTTTTTCCGATATATATATCCGCCCGGATAAAACAGCTTTTGTTGCAGATAAGCATACGCCAAACGGCTTGACAATCATTGAGGCGGATGATTTTCCGGAATTTTATGAAGCGCTTTCCATGGGTTTTGACGGAAAGAATCCATCTTATTCCATAAGTTACGACGGCAATTTTTTCCGGGTTGAAAGAAGCGTCGGCATTTGTGGCGTTCAATATTGCGCCAGAAAAATGCCCGAAAAGATTCCGCCGTTTAATACTCTTGGCTATCCGGTTGAACTAACGCAACACCTTTTGAGCTTGGCGAATGCTTCAGGCTTAATCCTTTGGTCCGGACCGACCGGGCAAGGCAAAACAACGGCCATTTCATCTTTATTACGGGAATATTTAAGCCTTGAAGGCGGATTTGCCTATACCATTGAAGACCCCACGGAACACCCGCTTGACGGCGTATATAAATCTATGCGCGGCGGCCTCGGGCTTTGCACCCAAACCCAGCCGAGGAACGGCAACTGGGGCGAGGGTTTAAAATCTGCCCTGCGTTCAAAACCGCGCTATATTTTTGTTGGGGAAATCCGCACCTCAGATACAGCGGCCGAAGTCTTGCGCGCGGCAACATCCGGACACTTGGTTTTATCAACCATTCATGCCAATAACATTACCGATGCAATTAACTCTGTCGTAAAATATGCCGCTTCTGAAAGCATGAGCGAAAGCTTGGCTTATGACCTGTTTTCCAGAGGAATGCTTGGCGTCTTGCACCAAACGCTGGCAGGCGTTACGATGAAAAAACCGTCAACGACATATTTATTCGCCAATCCGGATAATAACAAAGGCGACCAAGTACGCGGCATTATTAAGACAGGAAAACTTAACCTCGCAACAGCGATTGAAACGCAAATGACGCGCATGCAGCGGGGCATGAACCTTTTCCCTGAAATCTAATCCCAGGGAAAGACGACCCAATTATCAGGAAGCGCGCGGCTGTACATATCCGGGATATCCCGCCCGGAAGGCTTGGCATATACAACAGCCAAAAAAGCTTGAGGATATTTTTGACGAAGGATTTTCAAAGTGCGCCCGCTGTCTGCCAAATCATCAACAATCAGCGTTTGGGCATCAACGTTTTCAAAACTGTTTTTTATTTCCACATCTTCATCTTTGCGTCCCGCGCTGCCATCATAGGAAACAATATTTAAAGAATCGACATTGCGGATATCCAGTTCATAAGCCAGAATTCCCGCCGGGAGCAATCCGCCGCGGCTTATTGCGATAATGCGGTTAAAAGCCCTCTTGTTTTTTAATGAAACAGATAATTCTTTAACGTCCCGGTGAAAATCATCCCAGGAAATATATGTTTTTTCAGTCATTTTTTATCCGTGTTGTGCCTTGATTTTATAAATATACTCCGCAACATCATCATTATCCCAATTGATGCTGCCGCGAATACGCCCGATTTCCTTACCTTGCCGGTTAATTAAAACCGTATTGGGCGAAGTGAAAATGCCTAAATCTTCCGCAACCATCCCTTTTTCGTCGGAATAATATTCCAAATCAGGCGCGTCGTATTTTTCCAGAAAGCGTTTTTGTTCGCCGGTGCCGTTCCATTCGCTGGCTTTTGACAGCAAAATGACGCGAATCCCGTCATTTTTAACTTTGCTTGCATATTCATTAAGTTCATCCAATTCTTTTACGCATGGCGCACAATACCTTGACCAAAGCACCAAAACGACAAAATCCCCTTTGAAATCGGCCATCGTCAGCTTTTGTCCGGTTGGCGAATAAAACGGGCGCGCGGGAAATTTGCGCGGTTCTTCATAAATGTTCACATAATCAGAATCCGCCGCCATCGCGGTTATCGGAAATATTGCAGCAAAAACAAGAAAAAAAACGATTTTTTTGAACATACAGCAAGCCTTTAATGGTTACTTAACGCTTGGAAGTATATTATTGTTGTCATGATAAGTAAAGGGGAGAATGCATGAAAAGAAAACATTTGCTCATAACAATTATATCTATATTTTCGCTGGCGCTTTTTCTCAACGCCTGCGGCAAAGTTTCCAAACCCGTGCCTTATGAAGGAAGCGGATATCCCCATTCATACCCACGCCGCTGATATAACGGAGAATCCTAATGCTCGATGATGAAAAATTTGCCGAAGAAATGATTCCTTATGTGGAATTTGCCGATAATGCCAATGAACGGACGCCCTGCGTTTTGGTCTTGGATTGTTCAGGCTCCATGCGCGGCGAACCGATAAAACAGCTTAACGCCGGCTTAAAAGCTCTTGAAAAAGAGCTCAAAGAAGACATTGATGCCAGCTCGCGCGTCCAGCTTCTGATTATTAAAGCCTTTGGCAAAGACGAGGCTAAAGTTTCCTCCGACTGGATAGATGCCATGAACTTTACCGCACCGGAAATGGAAGCCGGCGGCCTGACCCCTCTCGGCAAAGCAATGGAACTCGCCCTCCAAAAAATAGAAGAGCAAAAATGCCTTTATGACAGCTGCGGCATCACGTCTAAAAGGCCTTGGATATTTTTAATCAGCGATGGCGAACCCACAGATTATGATTGGGAACAAATTGCAGAAAAGTGCCGTTATGCCCAGCAAAACAAAAAGGTTGTCGTCCATGCCGTCGGCACTCAGGATGCCAACCTTGACAAGCTTGCAAAATTTTCACTGATGAGCCCCAAAAGGCTGACAGGACTTAAATTTACCGAGTTCTTCCTCTGGTTGAGCCGCAGCGTTTCCTGCATTTCAAAAGCCGCGCCGAACATTCCGGATTTACTAGAAGATACGGGCGATTGGGATGAAAAATAAGCGTCTGAAAATCAGAACCGTTGCCGCCAGCGTACAGGGAAGCATGCATAAACATATCGGGCTGCCCTGCCAAGATTATTACGCCTATTCTGCGCAGGGGAAAAATTATATTGCCGTTGTTTCTGACGGCGCAGGCTCTGCAAAATTTGGCAAAATCGGTGCAAGAACCGTTTGCGAGACGCTTGTCGACCTTTTGAAAAACGCCCCTTTTTCAAAAGCGGAGGAAAAAATACGCCTGGCGATTAGCGTTGCACGGAAAAAACTTGAACGCCACCGCCTGAATAAAAAAGACATTAACGCTTTTGCCGCAACCTTGGTCGGAGTTTTATACAACAACCGGAAGGGATTATTCTTTCATATCGGCGATGGCGCGGCTATCGCGCTGCACAATCCCGAAGGAACGGATTTTACGGCCTCCCGCCCTGAAAACGGCATTTATAGCTGCGAAACATATTTTTATACACAAAGCGACTGGGAACAAAACCTGCGTTTTCATAAGTTTGACAATGCCCAAAACCTTTTTCTGATGAGCGACGGGCTGACAAATTTTTCATTCAGCAATGATTTCAACCAATTGGAAAAAGGGTTTATTCAGCCGATTAACAATTTTTTGCGCCAGGAAAAAAACCGCGCCAAAGCGGCAAAGGCGCTCGAAAACACGCTCAACACACCCAAAGCGCAAAACCTGAACACGGATGACAAAACATTGCTCTGGGTGGGAATCGAGGAATAGCATGCCGGAAGAAAGCATTATTTACAACGTTGTATACAGTGATGGAACTTCAGGCAAGGCAGAGCTTGGAGAACTCATTAACCGCGGCGGCGCAGCCGGAAAAATTTATCTTAACAACTCCAGCCCCAACAGCGTGGCCAAAATCTTCCATAACAAAAATAAAAGCAGCACCAACCGGAAAAAGCTGGAATCAATGCTACTCAACCGCCCGAAGTTTGCGCCTTTGGTTAAAGACGGCGTTGAATATGCGCAAATCGCCTGGCCGGAAGCCATCTTAGAAGATGACGAAGGCTTTTGCGTGGGCTACCTCATGCCGTTTATAAAAATGAACGAGGCTGTTTCCCTTGACCATCTTATGCAGAAGGCTACCAGAAAAAAACTTAAGCTTACGGAAAATTATGCCCATCGCATTTTTGCGGCTTACAATATGGCGGCCATGGTTACGGCCTTGCATAAATGCGGGCATTATATTGTTGACCTTAAGCCGTCAAATGTCTTTGTTTATAAAGAAAATATGATGGTGGCCATGGTCGATTGCGACGGATTTTCCATTCAGGGCGAGCGCAGCCGCTATCCGGCAGAATTTGTCAGCGAAGAATATATCTATCCCGAAGGCATGGCGCAAGGCTGTGATGAAATGGGCGAAGAACAGGACAAATTCGCTATGGCGGTTATTATTTTTAAGCTCTTAAATAACGGCATCCACCCCTTTTCAGGGGTTCCGCGCAAGGCTGACGGTGAAATGCTGACAATCCAAAACCGCATTGAAAGGTATCATTATGCTTACGGTTTGTGGCCGGACACTTACCAATCACCGGCACCTTACAGCATCCATGAATATTTTGACAAGAAAACGCTTGAAATGTTTGAACGGGCTTTTACCAAAAGCGGAAACCGCCCAACGGCTTACGAATGGCAGGAACATTTATGGAAGCTTCTGCACAGCCTGAAAGACTGCAAAAAGAACCACGACCATGTTTATTTCACATCCAAGGGCTGCGGCCTGTGCATGAGCGAGGAAAAATTTGCGGCAGACATGCTGCGGATAAAAAGGCAAAAAGAAACGCCCGAAACAATCCGCGGCGTGGAAGTATCGGAACTGCTTGCCGAACAGGTTGAAAAAAAGAAAGCCGAAGCCAATGCTCTAAATAACAAAGTTCAGAATATCACAATTGCCCTTATCGGCGCCTATCTTCTGTTTTTTGGATTGCTTTATAAGATTTTGAGCAGCTTTTCCGATTATGTCATCGGTTTAGGGCTGGGACTGCAGGGCATATTTTTTACGCTGGTTATGGCCGCGATTTATTACACGCTGAGAAAATATGAAAATAAAATCCCGCTGTTGCAAAAATACGGACTGCCGCAAATGCTTATGGTTTACGCCTTTATATGCATTATAACCGCGCTTATTTCCATTAACCGAATACCGGGAAGCATTTTTCATCTGGCGGGGCTGCCCGGAGAATAAAACTCTGGAAATTCTGAAAAAAATCTCTACAAATTTAAATTTTTGTGTTATAAGGGCATAAAATTAATCAGTAGAGGAAAAAAAATTGAAAAATCTTAATCCGATTGTGATTTCCGGAAAGGAAGTCTTGCCGTTAATCGAAGGCGGGAAAGGAATTAACGGAAGCGACGGGCGCAGCTCCGGCGCTTGGGCCAAAGAAAACTGCGTCGGGACTTTTTCCGGCGTCAGCCCTGACTGCTATGATTCCTTTGGAAATGTCATCATTGAAAAATTTAACGCCAAAGCGCGCAAAGAACGCCATGAAGAAATGGTTGAATATGCCATCAAAGGCGGCATTGCCCAGGCTCAGGTTGCACATGAGATTTCTAACGGAAACGGGCGAATCCATATGAACATGCTTTGGGAACTTGCTGATTCGCAAAGGATCCTTACCGGCGTTTTAGAAAAAGCCAAGGGATTGATTAACGGCGTTACCTGCGGTGCAGGGCTGCCTTACCATCTTGGCGAATTGGCTTCCAAGTTTGGCGTTTACTATTATCCGATTGTATCATCGGCAAGGGCTTTTCAGGTTCTTTGGAAAAGGGCCTATAACCGCTTTGTCGAATATTTGGGCGGCGTTGTATATGAAGACCCTTGGCTGGCCGGCGGACATAACGGACTTTCCAATGCCGAAGACCCGACCAAACCGCAAACACCCTATATGCGGTTGGTTGAATTGCGCAAGGTAATGAATTCTCTCGGTTTGCAGGAACGCCCGATTATTTTGGCCGGCGGCGTCTGGTCTTTAAATGATTGGGAGGATTATATTGATAACCCCGACATCGGCAAAATCGCCTTCCAGTTTGGCACACGCCCGATGATTACCCAAGAAAGCCCGATTTCCGACGCTTGGAAAAAAGTTATGATGCAGGTAAAAAAAGGCGATGTTATTTTGCAAAAATTCAGCCCGACAGGCTTCTTTTCTTCAGCAATCAAAAATACATTTTTGGAAAAGCTTATCCAGCGCAAAGACGGCGAGATTCAAATTTCCCACGAAGCCAATGAAGAATTTTCCCATCCTTTGGAAATAAGGGAAAATAAAACAGTATATATCCGCCCGCAAGATGCCTCCAAGGCAGAGCAGCAGCTTTCGGCAGGATTGACGGAGATACAGGAAACGCCGGACAGTTCTGTTGTCTTCATGACAAAAGCGGATTTAAAACAAATGAAGCAAGACAGGGCGGAATGCGTCGGCTGCCTTTCACAGTGCCAGTTTTCAACTTGGTCCCAGGCTAACGGCACAACAGGGCGCCTGCCGGATCCCCGCTCTTATTGCATTCATAAAACGCTTTATGAAGTCGGACACGGCGGCAGCATTAAAGACAATTTGCTTTTTGCCGGACACCAGGTTTACCGCTTTGCAACAGATCCTCTTTATCGCAACGGCATTCCGACAGTCCGCGAATTAATCGAAAAAATAAAAAGAGGCGAATAAAAACAAAAAAGGTTCCGTAAGGAGCCTTTTTTGTTTTTAGAAGGCATAGCTGACGCCGATGTTAAAGCTTGTGGCATGATAATCGCTGCCAAAGGCCTGGCTGATGTTGCCATATAAAGCCCAACCATTGTCCATATCTAAGCTGCCCCCAGCCTCTATCCGGCCATAAGTCATATCCTTGAGGCTGTCTACTTTGTCAAGTCCCGTGATTGCAACCTTGCCTTCTCCCATGTTATGGACGATTGCCGGTTTCAGGTATAACTTGCCTATCCCGTTATCAAGCTTGATATTCTTTTCCGCTTTTAAGTATAACTCCGCTTCCAGATTCGATACATCGTCATACTTCGCACTCTTCCCATATCTGTCATGGATATCATCATACTTTAATCCCG
>CAJUAK010000014.1 GCA_910584385.1 uncultured Alphaproteobacteria bacterium
CTTTTTATTCATCCACCACTAAAGTGGTGGTTTTCTACAAGGCGTCAATAAAAAAAAGGTGCTGTAAACAGCACCTTCTTAGTGAAATTTCTTTTTTTTCAGTTTTTTATCCCTCATCTGCCCGACAAAAGGCGGGAAATAGGGGAAAAGCTCATTGTTGAACTTCATGTTTATTCGCCAGGCGTGTTTATCCTGAGGATTCGGATTTTCAAGATTCCGCAGCCGGCGGACTTCAAGAAATTCCTGAATGGGCGCGAAGTCTTCCATATCCTCAGACATGGCGAGCAGTGTTCCGGGAACATACCGCATGCGAGGCATCAGCGCCTGTGCCAAGAGAGCGTTAACCGGACCGGCAAACGAAACCTCGGCACCATCTCCGGGAAGGTTCTGAACGATGTATTCATAACCGCCGCACGCCGTAACGATTTTGAGACAATCATTCGTGCAGCATGTCAGAACAGCCGTATTCTCAGGGCGGTTTATCTCGTGAAGCAGAATCTGCTGAGGATTGTCTTCACTTTGTTCAACGAGCCAACGGCGGCCATCGCCGTTTTTAACCTTGTACAGCAAAACCTGAACAGTTTGCGTGATTTGAAATTTAAAGAAACTTTTCATAATAAAGAAATAAATTGTAATGATTTGCTTTAATCTAAGCACATTTTTCATACCATGTCAATATTTTTGTCTAAAATACTTGTCAAAACACTAAAAAAGTTCTATAATCAAGCAATAAACGGAGAATAAAATGCCCAAAAAAAGTTTATTGATTGTCCTGTTCCTTCTGCTTAACAGCGCCTGCGCATCAGACTATTATGCGGATTATTACACGCATAATGCCGGATATTACGCGAATTACTATCCCCAGGACACCCTTTTCAGAGCGCATGTTTCAAACGGCATAGGACCTGACAGCCTCTATATTTTTCCAATTAACGAGTTTCATGATTTCAGTGAGGATTTAAGGTATATTGACGTAACTTGGCCTTACCAGCTGGCCGGAACAATCTTAAAAGGTTTTCTGGGCACCCGTTAAGATGCGTGCTTTTTCTTTGTCGACAGGCGTGTACGCATTTTTTGCAAATTTATAAAATTCTGCGTTTTCGTTAGGATATATTTTTTCAAATCCGGTTCCTGCTTTTGGGCATATTTCCAAATTTCATCATAATTTTTATAACGGACTTCCTTAAAATTCTGCATTGCAGAAATAACCAGATTCATACTTCCGCGGTTTAGCCCGTATTTTTTTATATAATTTTCATTTTCAGGAAAAGAAAGGTCAACCTCCCTCACCTCCAAAAGTCCGGCATCCAGATCGGCTGAAAAATGTTCTTTCACCGTCTGCAAAACTGCTTTTTCAATTTTGCCGTTTATAAAACTGTCATAACCGGGATGAAAAACATAAAGCACAATACGCTCTTGCAATACTTCCTGCGCAAAGGCAGGAAATATTGCAAAAAATAACAAAAGGCAAATCCAGGCTGTTTTTTTGACCAAAGCCTATTCCTTCAAATCAGATGTACAATGCGGACAACGGACTGCTTTAATTGAAATTTCAGAACAACAATAAGGGCAAACCTTTGTCGTGGGCGCAGCTTTTTCCGCTTCTGCTTCTTTCTTGTCAAGCTTTGCCTGCAGCTCGTTAATCGCCTTAATCAAGATAAATACGGCAAAAGCCACAATTAAAAAGCTGATGACAGCATTCACAAAAAGCCCCAAATTCAATGTAACGGCACCGGCATTCTGCGCAGCAGACAAAGAAGCGTAAGGTGCCGGCGTAACACCGTCTTTTAACACGACAAAAAGATTGGCAAAATCCACCTTGCCTAACAACAGGCCAATCGGCGGCATAATGACATCCTTAACAAGAGAGTCGACGATTTTTCCAAACGCAGCACCAATGATAATACCGACAGCCATATCAATCACATTGCCGCGCATCGCAAATTTTTTAAATTCCGTCATCAAAGATTTAAACATTTTATCCTCCGTAATTAGTACTTTTTATAAGCTAAAATAAAATGATAGGCATGTCAATAACATGTGATAAAAAAGCATGAAAAGGCCGGAGAATGCGCCATATAATAAGATTTAAGGGGAGAAAAAGCGCAGTGTACATAAGGTACATGAGCAGTTTTCTTCCCCGCAAAATCTGTATTAGATGGCCATTATACGGCCTTTTCTAAAGTTTTCCGTAATAAGCATCCAAATACATCTGCTTAATCTCGCTGATAAGCGGATAGCGAGGGTTCGCACCAGTGCACTGGTCATCAAAAGCCAATTCGGAAAGAGAATCAAGATTATCCATAAAGGCTTTCTCATCCACGCCAAAATCTTTGATAGAAAGAGGAATTGAAATAGATTTTTTCAATTTCTGAATTTCATCAATAAGATGTTGAACCTTTTCATCATCATTTTTACCACCGAGATTCAATGCATCGGCAACCTGCGCATAACGACGCTTTGCATCCGGATAATGATATTGCGAAAAGATACCCTGCTTCGTCGGCTTTTCACTGGCATTAAATTTAATAACCTGGCAAATCATAAGCGCATTGGCAATGCCATGGGGGATATTGTAAGCGCTGCCGAGTTTGTGCGCCATTGAGTGGCAGACACCCAAGAAAGCCTGAGAAAACGCCATGCCGGCCATTGTTGCGGCATAATGCATATTTTCACGGGCAATAGGATTATTTGCCCCGTCATTAACAGATTTTTCCAGGTTTTCCAAAATCATTTTGGAAGCTTCCAAAGCCACACCATCAGAAAACGGCGTTGCCATAATGGAAACATAGGCTTCCAAAGCATGCGTTAAGGAATCAATGCCGGAAGCAGCAGCCAAACCGCGAGGCATTGTCAGTACCAAATCAGGATCGACAATCGCCATATTCGGCGTCAGGGCATAATCGGCAATCGGATATTTAACATGCGTTTCAGAATCTGTAATAACCGCAAAAGGCGTAACTTCCGACCCCGTACCCGAAGTGGTCGGAATAGTAACCATCATCGCTTTTTTGCCCAAATCCGGGAAGGTGCATATACGCTTGCGGATATCCATAAAGCGCATTGCCAAATCTTCAAATTTGATTTCAGGATGTTCATACATTAACCAAACAATTTTAGCCGCATCCATCGGCGAACCGCCGCCAAGGGCGATAATGACATCCGGTTCCAAATTGCGGACAATTTTCAATGCGTTTTCGATTGTTTCCGTATCCGGATCAGGATTAACATTTGAGAAAATCTGGTAAGAGATATCCAGCTCTTCCAAAACAGAAGTAATTTTATCCGTGTATCCCAAACCAAACAGCGGTTTATCCGTGATAATAAAGGCTTTTTTCTTGCCGGCCAATTCGCGCAAAGCAAAACCTGTCGCGCCCTGTTTGAAATAAATTTTTGGCGGCACGCGGAACCATAACATATTTTCCCTTCTTTCCGCCACGTTTTTAATATTCAGCAAATGTTTTACTCCCACGTTTTCGCTGGCAGCATTTCCGCCCCATGAGCCGCAGCCCAAAGTCAGGGAAGGATCCAGCCTGAAATTGTACAAATCGCCAATACCGCCTTGAGAAGACGGCGTGTTCACCAACATACGCCCCGTATCAATCTGGTCGCTAAAATGAGCGATACGGTCTTTATTATGGCTTGCCGTGTAGAGGACGGAAGTGTGTCCCGGCCCCGCAAAATGGACAAGTTCCGCAGCCATGGAAACGCCTTCTTCAAAATCCTTTATTTTATACATTGCCAAAACGGGAGAAAGCTTTTCAAAAGAAAAAGGCTCAGCCGTGCCGATTTCAGAGACCTCGCCAATCAAAACCTTTGTTTCGGCTGGCACCTTAACACCGGCCATTTCTGCAATTTTAGCAGCCGGCTGCCCGACAATAGCGGCATTAAGCTTGCCATTTTGAATAATCAGTTTGGCAACTTTTTCACGGTCTTTTTTGCTTAAAATATGCGCTCCCCGATATTCGAGCTCTTTTTTAACATCGTCATAAATATCCTTATGGACAAGGATAGACTGCTCGGAAGCACAAATCATGCCGTTATCAAAAGTCTTACTCATCAAAACGGAGCTCACCGCCATCTTAATATCGGCCGTCTCGTCAATAATCGCAGGCACATTGCCGGCACCAACGCCCAGAGCAGGTTTTCCAGAAGAATACGCCGCTTTGACCATTCCCGGGCCGCCGGTTGCCAAAATCATATTAATGCCTTCATGGCTCATCAGATGCTGCGTCATATCTATTGACGGCTCATCAATCCAACCGATAATATTATCCGGAGCTCCGGCTTTGACTGCAGCCTCCAACATCAATTTTGCCGCGGCAATCGTACATTTTTTTGCGCGGGGATGCGGAGAAAAAATAATGCCGTTTCTGGTTTTGATAGAAATCAAACTTTTAAAAATGGTCGTCGATGTCGGATTCGTCGTCGGAATAACGCCGGCAATCACCCCAATCGGCTCTGCAATTTTTGTCAGGCCGTTTGTTTCATCACGTTCAATAACGCCGCAGGTCTTGGCATTACGGTATTTGTTATAAATAATCTCGGAAGCAAAATGGTTTTTAATTACCTTGTCTTCCACGATTCCCATGCCTGTTTCTTCCACCGCCATCTTAGCCAGCGGGATTCTTGCCTGATTCGCAGCAATCGCCATCGCTTGAAAGATTCTGTCGACCTGCTCCTGGCTGTAAGTGGCCAAAACTTCCTGAGCTGTTTTAACCTTGTCAATCACGATATTCAAATCATCAATCGTGGCAACAGGCTTATTTTTATCTTCACGAACAATTTTTTCTCTCATCAATGCATCTCTTTCAAAAATTAAATCGCCAACAAATATAAAGATAAATGTTTAAAATTGTTTAAAAATTCAGCGGTTGCGCCGGTTTCTTTTTTCCTCGAGCTCCTTTAGCTTTTGGGCTTTTTTTTCGGCTCTTTCTTTAGCCTTTTGCAAAGCCCTTTGCCGCCGGGGCGATGCATCCTGCTTTTCCTGAAGTTCAAGGCGTTTGTTTTCCCTGTCTTCAATCCTGGCTTTTCCCTCTTCCTGCAGGCGGCGCTGCCTTGCGCTCATATTTTTTTCTTTTTCTTCAATTTTTTCACGTTTTTTATCTTCTCTGGCCTGAGCCTTTTGGTAAGCAAGCTTCCGCCGCGGAGACAAACCTTCGCGGTTGCGCTCCGCCGCAATAATTTCCTGCTTGCTCAACTTTTTTTCCGGGGCAACATCTGCTTCCGTCAGAGGTTCTTCAGAAACCTCCTGCTGCGCATAAGCAGGATTAAAAGACAACAGGCATAAAAACAATAAAAACAAGTTTCTCATAAATTCCTCGCGAAATAAGTCAGGGCAGCTTAACGCTGCCCTGCAACCGTTACCAAGACATTGTCGATTTCAAATCGTCTTTTAATTTCTGGCGTTTAGCCTTTGCTTCGGCCTTTTGGGCTTTTTTCTTGGCTTTAGCTTCTTCTTTTGCAGCTTTCTTTTCAGCTTTTTTGGCTTCAACGTCTTTCTTCAAAGCTTCTTTTTTGGCTTCCTGTTCTGCTTTCTGAGCTTCAAGATCTTTTTTAAATGCTTCTTTTTTAGTCGCGGCCGCATCCAAAGCAGCCTGAGCTTTATCCAAGCTTACGCCGGCCGCATCCTGGGCACGCACATTCCCGGCTGCCAGCAGAGGCAAAACCAACATCGCCGCCATTAAAGATTTTTGCATGTTTTTTCTCCTTAAAAAAATAAACCCGAGAAGATTATATAATCAAACATTGATAAAAATAAACCAAGGGAGAAAATCTATCCACTTTATTTTTCAAAAATCTTGCCGGAAGCAAAAAAAGAATCTATAAAAAACAAAGGAGATAAAAAATGACAACAGTAGCCGCCGGCATCATCTTATGCCAAAACAAAATCCTCATTGCCCAACGTAAAAGAGGCAAAAGCCTGGAATATTTATGGGAATTTCCGGGAGGGAAATTAGAACAAGGCGAAACCCTGCCCCAATGTTTAAAAAGGGAGATACAAGAAGAATTCGAACAAGATATCGAGGTCGGAGATTTCTTTATGACAACCCGTTTTGACTATGATTTCGGCACAATAGAAATGCATGCTTATTGGGCATCATGCCCCACATTCAACCTGCCTGCAAACCTTGACCATGAGCAATATTGTTGGGTTTTGCCGGAAGAATTAAAAAATTACGATTTTCCGCCGGCAGATAAACCCATTGTTGATGCATTAAGCAAAATGAAACTTTCTGCCTAAAGCTTCTTTTGGCAGAAATACCATGTCTGGCATGTTTTTCCCGGAGCGTTCATAGCCTCCAGCTGTTCTTTCATTGCCGCAGCAGTTGCCGGAGCCGGTTGCAAAACGGCATCGCCGGGCTGCCAGTCAGCCGGCGTTGCAACGCCATATTTGTCAGAAGTCTGCATTGCCTGCAATATGCGCAAAATTTCATCAAAATTCCGCCCGTTTGACAACGGATAATAGATAATCGCCCGGATAATATGCTTAGGGTCAATAAAAAATACGGCGCGCACGGCTTTGGTATCGCTGGCTTTATGTTGCATCATGCCATATTTTCTGGCCACCTCCATTTTAACATCCGCCACAACAGGATATGTAATTTTTTGCCCCTGATAATCATGGAATCTGATATTTTCCTCAATATCTTTCATCCAGGCCAGATGCGATGATACGGCATCAACCGACACCCCTAAAAGCGCCGTATTAAGCTTTGCAAATTCATTTCCCAGAGCGGCAAAGGATGCCAATTCGGATGTGCATACCGGCGTAAAATCGGCCGGATGGGAAAACAGCACAACCCAGCGCCCTTCATAATCGCCGGGAAAGTTTATTTCGCCTTGTGTCGAAACAGCATGAAACGCAGGAGCCTCCTCTCCGATTGTCGGCAGGGAAACATTCTTGCAGCCACAATGATTGTCTGGCGTACAAGCGCAATTTTCGCCACAAGGGCAAGATTCTTTTTCCATTACAACCTCCTTTTTTACTTCTCTAAAAAGATATATGCATAAAAAGCGCCTGTTCAACAACCCGCCCGGCTTGATTTTTAATTTTAGCAACATATCTATAAAATAGTTTTATAAGACAGGTGCATAAAAGATGGAAAAACACTTCTACATTTTCCGCCACGGAGAAAGCTCATATAATATTTGCCATCGGGTTCAAGGGCAAAGCGACCGTTCACGCCTCACCAGCCACGGCCGTTTTCAAGCTGCCCAAGCCGGAAAAAAACTTGCAAAAAAAGGGATAGAAATAATTATTTCCAGCCCGCTGAAGCGAGCCAGGGAAACAGGAGAAATTATTGCCGGCATTATAAACGTTCCCATGACATCCGATAAAAGGTTTATCGAGGTAGACCTTGGCGAGGCCGAAGGGCTTTATTACGACGAGCTTCCCAAACGTTACGGCGAGCTTTATGAAGAATGGCGCAAATCATCTTCTGGAAATAAAAACGTGCGCTTTCCCGGAGGCGAAAGCAAGGCCGAAGTGCGCCAGCGCATTTTCGAAGGGTTAAATTACTATGCGGAAAACACCCCTTACCATAACTTCGGCATTTCAAGCCATGGAATTATGCTGATACAAATATTACTGGCTTTTGGCATCCGGCAATATGATATTCCAAATTGCAGCATCATCTGCCTGAAAAACATGAATCATAATTGGCATTATCTGGGATTTATTTAAATATTAAAGGAAAAGAAAATGCAAAAACCGCGCCTTACAGGCTTTTACAATGTTCTGATACAAGATTTCAACCTATGCTTTTTCACGGCACTATTTATCCTGTCGCTTTATTCGTCAAGAAACCGTCCGCTTTACTTCGACCACGGATGGTTCCTTTATTTTTTAATCCCCAGCATTAACGCCCTGCTGAACTCTTTGATTATACTTGCCTTAAACAGATACCTTTTCCAAAAAGGCTATACTAAAAAATACCATACGTCATACACAACATCATTGTTTGCCGTTGCTTTTCTTGCAGGATTTTTAAGCGTATACATCACATTGTTCGACTGGAGCACTTACCTTATCAGTACGGCGATTATCTATATTTCAGCAGTGAACATACGCATTTTCTTTGGAAAGATTTCAGAACTTCTCCAGCCGGATACAATGGCAACGCCAAACGATTTGAGCGAATTTGCCAATTTTTTCATAAATTTGATTATAACTTTTGCCGTTGTTAATTTATCCGTCAACACAATCCACCAAAATTTCAACGCACCGGACGCGTTTAACTTCGGAAGCGGAATAGATGCCATCATCAACGCGCTTTACTTCAGCATTATTACAATGACCACCGTTGGATACGGGCATTTGATTCCCCAAACGGCAATCGCCAAAATTATCGTCGGCGTGGAATGCCTGACCGGCTATTTGCTGCTGGGCCTGATGATTGGAATAATTACCCGCGGCATAAAGATAAATAAAGAACAATGAAAAAAATCCTCCGAAATTTTTCGGAGGATTTTTTTTAACGGTATTCAAAAAGCTCTTTGCCAACGCCGCAAAGCGGGCAAACCCAATCATCCGGCAAGTCTTCAAACGGTATCTCGCCATCGTAAACATAACCGCAAACAGTGCAAACCCAATGTTTATCTTCTTCTTTTTTTTCTTCAGCCATCTTTTCCTCCTTGTTTGGTTTCATTGCAGAAAGAACGTTGTTTTTAAAATAGGTGCGGTAATCAAGATAGGTTAACGGCGCTTCATCCTCACCGCTCGCGCAATCCATAATTTCCGCAACAAATAAAGTGTTGCTTTCAAAAACAGTCTTCTGCAACACTTTTGCCCTCAGGCTTGCAATAGCGCCCTTCAAATAAGGGAGGCCATCGCGCATTTCCTTATCGGCGGCGGCCCATTTATCAGCCTGGCGGCTGCTTTGAAAAGCAAAATTAACAAAAACCTGCGGATTAACATTTTTTCCAAGTACAGATAAAGAAAATTCTCCGCTTTTCTCTATACATTCTTTGGTATAGCTCGTATTCATGCATGATAGTGCAATAACCCATGGCTTGTTGGCAACCTGCATAACCGCATCCACGACGCTGCCGGCAAAACGTCCGTTCTGGGCATCTTCTGCGCCAATGACATATAATCCGTGGGTCAACTTATATAAAGCGTCATATTCCATTGCGCCTCTCCTTCGTTAGTAATGAGGGGGTGGGGTTTCTTCGGATAAAGGTTTAATATCATTGTCATGGCACAACTGGAGCAAATAGCTGTTTTGCTTTTTCAAAAGCTCAAGCTGCTTGCCTTGCGCAATAATGACCGTATTTAAGTCATCAACAATATGTTCAAGATTTGCAATCGCCATTTCAATTTCAATCAGTCTTTCTTCTGATATATGATTATCCATAAGACTAACCTTTCCAAACGGCTTGAGAAAAGATGGTCGGATTGACTGGACTCGAACCAGCGACCTCTACGTCCCGAACGTAGCGTTCTACCAGGCTGAACTACAATCCGACTCGCTTTACTCAAGCCTTATACAACATATTTTTTTTAATATCTAGTCTTTATTTTAATTTTTTCATCTTTTTTTTAAGACAAAAAAATCTCTTGCAAAGTTTAAAGCATGTTATATGCTTGCAAAAAAGAGGAAAAGTCATGAAAATCAAACGCTTCTACAACAGGTTCATTCTTGCACTGCCCGCAAAAAAATTCATTGCAGGAAAGAATTATTTTTCAACATCTTCATTAGATGCCGTTACCGTCGCTTTTAATAATGACAAAGTCATTGATTATCAAATAAAGCTTATCCGCAAGTTCTTGCCCGCAAACATTTGCCATATTATATGCGACAACTCATCCTCCGAAGAGGTCTCTAGAAAAATAGAACAGATATGCCTAGACAGCAGCACCGCTTATATCAGGCTTCCCAAATTTCTTAATGAAGACCCGAGCCGCAACCATGGAAATGCCTTAAATTGGATATATAAGCATGTTATCAGAAAACGCAAAAACGATTTTGCGCTTCTTGACCACGATATCTTTCCGATTCGCAATATAGATTTACAAAGATTGCAAGAAACGCCATTATGCGGCAGAGTGCACGAAAAAGCCAAGGGGTGGTTTTTATGGCCGGGATTCAGCTTTTACCGCTATGGCTATATGGCCTTGCACAAAACAAATTTTCTTCCCTGCAAAGGATTGGACACCGGCGGTTCAAACTATAAATCCATTTATAAAAACTGCGCGTCAAAAGACGTCAAAGCCTTAAAAATCAGCATATATGACATATATCAACAAAAAGAAATCCCAGAAATTTATCCGGGATTTCTAAAAAGCTGTGTTGAAATCATCGACGATTCCTGGCTGCATATAACAGCAGCCTCAAACTGGACGGATATCGGGCAAAAAGACAAAGATGCCTATCAGCTCCTTGATAAATACCTTGAAAGTTAAACTTCCCAGCTTTTGGAAAAATCCTCGTCCTTAAACAAGGATGCCAAGCCTGTAATCTGTTTTAAACGCAGCAATTCATCTGCAGACATGCCGATATTGCGGCAAATCCACGCATCGCTTTTTCCCATTTCCAAAAGCTCTGTTACAATATTGCTCATCAAATCGACGCTGTGGCTGCCTCTCGCACGGTTGTGCCGAATGGTTGAAGCCATCCTTTCCCCCAATTCTTTGTCAATGACAACAATCGGCAGCATTCCTTTTTCACGTTTAAAAATGCGTTGGCTGGTTTTCATAATCGTATAGCGGTGAAATCCATCCACAACAATATATTCATCATTTTCCCGGTCATGATAGCAAACAACCGGCTGCGTAAAGCCATCTTCCCAGATTGACAGTTCCAGAAGCTTCATCTCCGGAGGCGCAACCTTGTTGGGATTATAATCATTTGCCCGCACCTTATCCACCGGCACCGATTTCACTCTATAAACAGGACTTACATAATCGCTCATTTTACCCTCATAACCTACGGTATTTTTCCATTAATTCTTTTTGGCGGCGCGTCTGCTGGACAGTCTGCGCAAACCCCATATATTTGCATAGATGATCATTCTTAAGGATACAAATAGCCATCCGTTTCCAAGAAGGGATATCGATTGTAGACTTAATGTCATCCGTATCATCCGGCGTGCCTAAAAATTGAATCTGGTCTTTTGCCGGATTATAATTGCTCTTTCCGTTATGGCGGATTCTATATTTTTTGCAAGCTTCCAATTCCTGCAAGCCTTCATCGCAAACCACGCCGCCCTTCCGCCACCAAAATTTGATAGAAGTTTTAAACTTGTCCACATAATTATTGCGGATTTGTTCAGGCAGCGTTGCTAAAAGAAACTTGACATACGTCCGCCAGGTATGCCCGGGCGGCAAGGTAATGGAACGAACGCCCAACGCTCTCGTCCGGCCATAAATAGCGCCAAAATTTGCCCCATTAACACGCCCGACAATTTTAGCCCACATCAGCGGATCAAGCACGCGATATAAGTTCAAACTTTGCTTGGCGCTTTCATGGTAAGGACTTGCCACGCGCATTTGCCCGATATTAAGCCCCGCTTTATAAAAAAGGTCATAAATTTTATTATAATCAAAGCCAAATTTTCCATTGGCAATCCAGACATCTTTTGTTGTCCAGTCATAAAGGGGATAAGCATTATAAAAGTTTTCATTAACCTTCGTGGTCCACTTGCTGCCTTTGACAATGCTTTTTCGATAATTGGCATAAGCCCGGTAACGGTTTAACGATTCATCAGCGCGAATCCCCAGCAGGCAAACGCTCTTTCCTTTTTTCTGGCGTGCAAACCATTTGCCAAATTCCGCATAAACATCTTCTTGCGGCATATCCGGGCGGTAAAAGTCAAAAGGCTGGTTGTGAATATTGATAATGTAGGGCATACTGGGCATTTCCCGAACCCAAATATCCTTCTCCGCCTCATTCCAAGGATACCAGTAAATCTGAAAATTGCTCACCGCGCAGCGCGACCCCATCGGCAGGCAAACCCAGTAAGGCTCGATATCATTAAGATTATCCTCAAACATCCGGGTAACAAATTCTGTTGTTGCTTGATACTGGGCTTCAAAATCCTGGTGGAAAACGCCGATTTTCTTATCAATATTATGCCTTCTTTTATAGTCAAGCACCAAATTGAGCAACAAACCGCTGTCCTTGCCGCCCGAGAAAGAAACATAAATATTGTCAAACTGCTCAAAAATCAATTTGAGCCGCTGCTGAATCGCATCATAAACATTAATGTCCAAATATTTTTTCATAAACCCCGACCATAAAACTACAAATTTATCGCTTTTGCCTTTCCAAAATTCTTACATACATTTTTTAGAACATTTTCTTTCCTGTCCAAACTTTCCTTAATCAAATGTTCCAATCCGGTATTAACCCAAAAATTATAAACGTTAATCTCCTTGTCCTGCCCGCCGCTGCAAAGGCTGTAAAGGCTCTGCAATTTGTTTTTGTAATCAAAAGTCTGCGAAAAGAATACTATATTATTACAAAAGTTCAAATTCAAACTATACCCTCCGGCACCATACGTACAAAACAAGATATCGCATTTTTCCTTAAACTGCAAAACAATTTCTTTCCTTTTGCAATCACTGCTTAAAACAATATAATTTAAACCTTTCAACACGCCGCATTCCCGAAGCAGCTGGATTTCATCCAAAAACTTCACATAAACAATCACTTTTTCTTTTCTTGCCATAATTTCTTCGGACACTTTGGAAAAAAATTCAACCTTATCTTTCGCCAAAGTGTAAATATGCTGAAACTTCTGCATAATTTCCAAAAAGCCCACGCGGTATTTGTTATTAAGGTAATTTTCCTTTTCTCTTAAATAACTGTCCTGCTCTTTCGCGGACAAGTCAAAAAAGAAATCCCTGTACGAGATGGAAAACTTATCTTTTAAGTCATAGAGGAAAATATACGGCCGCAGCATCCGAACCAGCTTCTTTTCTTCCGCCGGAGTTGACCAACGGCGCCTTATCGGATACATATCCGTATAATACGGCAAAAAAATATTTGAAAACTGCGTCTCTGTCATTTTAAGCGCCGATGGATTTATAAACTGCAATTGGGAATATAAATCAATCAGCCCCTGTGTGAGCGGCGTTTCGCTCAAAACGACCCTGTATTTAAATTTGCGGGCTAAAGAAATCAGCCTCGCCGTCCGTCCGGATTCAGTATTCTTAATTGTAAGCCCTTCGTCTAAAACGGCAAAAGCCCTATATTTATCAATCAAATGATAAAGCTTTAAATATTTGTAGTCCGAAACGGAAATACCTTCCACAGAAAAAAAATAAAATTTTCCCGTAACGCCTCTGCGGCTTCTCTTAATATCTCTAATATAATTTTTCCTGGCCAGATAAGCTGCCGGAGCAATCCAAATGACGACATCGACATCCCTTGGGCGGCTCTGTATCATATCTAGCACCAGCCTCGTCCTTTCCTCGCCTGACTGCATGAGCAAAAGGCCCGACTTGCGTTTATACAGCTTTTTACAAATGCGGCGCAGCGTTATATCCAAGACCATTTCATACTATCCTTATAAAAAAATTACACATCAAAATAATCTTAATTTTCCACAACTATAAGCAGATTTAGATTATGTTAATATGTTATAACCCTTAAAAATAAAGGAATGATTAACACTTATAGATGTGGACAGTATAAATTTCGGATATTTTTGTATTAAAAAATTTCGGATTCGCAAAAGCCCTTGACATCCTTAAGAAAGTGATTATAATCAAGAACAAAAGAATTTTATACACAACTTTTTGCAAAAAGGATTAAAATACGATGAAAAAATATATGGCTTTAGCAGCAGCGTTGCTCCTTTCATCCTGCGCCTGCTTCAACAGTAGCGATGAAGAAGAAGCATATGTCCCGGCTCCCAAAAAAGTCTGCGCCAAAGGGGACGCCTCTTGCAACGGCACACGCCAACAGCGTTATGTCAGAAATTATGACGAAGATGTTTACTATCGCCGTCCACACCGTTCCTCTTATCGTATTTTGACAACTGAAGATTTGGGCGAACAAGCATACACGCGCCCGGCACCGGCACCCATCCCGGCACCTCAGCCGCCGGTTGTCCAGGTTATCGAGCGCCCTGCTCCGGCACCTGTTGCAGCACCCGTTGTCGTAACAACTCCTGCTGTTGTTCCTGCTCCTGCCGTTGTAACAACTTCCGGCTCAGACAAAAAATGCAATTCCTGCGAACCGACAATCAGGGAAACGCGCGAGCCCGTAGAAATTCTCTACAAAAAAGTTACTTATAAAACTGTTTACGAACCCAAAACGACAGAAGAAGTAACCTATGAAAAAGTTCCTTACAACAAAGCTGTGTCTGACACTGTTGTTAAAGAAGTCGTAACCACGACCACAACAACAACGTCACCTCAAACAGCTCCCGTCATAATGACCGTTGAAGAGCGCAAATAAATAAAACCAACAATAAAAAAACCGCCATCAGGCGGTTTTTTTATACCTTAAGGTTTTTCTTATAAAAAGCTTATTGCGTTGACTATTGCTTTAAGAAGAATTATAAAAGGATAAAACATAATTCTGCAAAGGAATAAAGATGTCGGCAGACTACAAATTATACCATGGCAACTGCCTGGAAATTTTACAACAACTTTCCCCGAACTCATTTGACATGATTTTTGTAGATCCGCCTTACCTTCTTTCCAACTATGGGAAAAGCTGTAAAAACGGAAAGCTCGTTTCAATAAAAAAAGGAAGCTGGGACGAAGGCAACGGCATTGAAAAAGACTTCGAATTTCACAAAAGCTGGCTTGCTTTATGCCAGCCGCTGCTAAAAGAAAACGGCACCATATGGGTATCCGGAACCTATCACAGCATTCACGCCTGTGGATTGGCCATGATGCAGCTGGGATACCATATCCTAAATGAAATCGCATGGTTTAAACCCAATGCCAGCCCCAACCTTTCCTGCAAATATTTTACAGCAAGCCACGAAACGCTTATCTGGGCCAGAAAAAACAAAAAAGCCAAGCATTATTTTAATTACGATGCCATGAAAAACGGAATGTTTCCGCAAGACTTTATAAAAAAGCCCAATCTTCAAATGCGCAGCGTTTGGGCAATCAACCTGACCCCGCCGGTTGAAAAAAAATGCGGTTACCATCCGACCCAAAAGCCGCTTGCGCTTTTAGAGCGGGTTATACAAGCTTCTACCCACGAAGGGGATACAATTCTGGACCCCTTTATGGGCAGCGGCACAACCGGTGTTGCCGCCCAGAAATTGGGAAGAAACTTCATTGGTATCGATAATAACAAAGAATACGTCGCCCTGACGGAAAAAAGAATAAAAGAGTTAAACCGCCCTAACCCTCAGCCGGAACTTTTTTAATCAAAGCCCAGCTTGCCGAATATGCTCTTGAAAATATTAAAGCGCCTTTCTCCGACAGTACCGCTCCGATGCCCATAGCCATCGTCATAGCTTTCAACTTTTTCACGGCCGATTGTGCCATTAACCGTTCCATAGCCATTATCATACAAATCGACCTTCTTGTCTCCGACATGCCCCGAAATAACGCCAAACCCGTCTTGCCGCACATTAACAGCCTCACCGCCGACAGTTCCGCGCGTTATACCAAAGGCATCCGTGCGAACATTTACCCTTTGGCCATCAATAACGCCGTTACAATTTCCAAACCCGTCGCAATAAAGCGAAGAGGCATTCGCCGAAAAGCTAAATAAACATAAGCAAAAGAAAAGCATTTACCCTCAAACAAAAGGCATCCCAAAGGATGCCCCGCAATAAATTGTTAAATTCTGGCAACAAAATAAGCCGCTATAAGCAATATAAAATAAAAGCAAAAATATAAAAGCATTACAACTTTGCCTTTAAGTTTCCGCCCCTCTTCATAAGGCACCGGAGAACCGTAAGCATTATCCTTGTCAGAACCCTTCCGGCAGGTGAAATACAAAATCCCGATAAAGATGTAAGAAATCAGCGCAACGGCAGCCCAATTCATAATATTATTCACATAAAGCGACTGCCTGGCATTGGCATAATCAACCGCAACATTAGCCGCCAGATAACAAATAGATAAAATGATAAAAGGCTTAAAAACAACGCGCCATAAATTTTTTCCATGGTCATGAAGACGCCGGTTCAAAACAGCCAAAAGAGGAAGCAAAAACACGGCCTGTGCCAGATTTGCAGGCCAGTTCACCCCGTAAAACCCGCAGAAAAATCCGATAACCGCCAAGATAAGGGAATAAACCAACATAAAAGACCAATATTCATAACGGTCGGCACGCCCCTTAAAATTAACGTACTCAACCATACACTTGATAAAATTGCCCCAGATTTCCCCGCAATTGTTTTTCACGCCGTGAAAAAACGCAGAAACCAAATTTTCCGCCGTATCCGACTGTTTGACATTTTTTGCCATTTAATCCTCCATCGCTTTATTGCCGTGAGAATATATCTAACACAAAAACCAATTTTCCGCAAACCTTTTTTACTTATTTCCCTTATTTGCCGTATCAACAGCAGCTTCTTCGGAATCCTCCTTGCTGTAACGATACAGATTTCCAAGAAACTGCGTCTCAATCTTCCGATACTGGTGCATCAGCCATTTAGATTTATAAAGGACAAACATAACGGCAAAAACAATCAAATAAGTTACATAAATATTCTTTGTCAAAAAGTGGTTAAGCACAACCATGATATACATAATAAGAACCACAACCCTGAATGTTGTCATAAACACCAAAGGGAAGCGGTTTTTTAAACTTCTCTGCCATAAGGTCGAATATATTTTTCGAACGCGTTCCCGGGGAGAAAGCAAATTCTTAAGAAACGGCGACATCATGGTTAAAGCCAAGATTGTCGTAATAAGAGCCGCATAACGCTCTGACATATATTTTTGCAGCCATCCCTGCACAATTAAAAAGTTAACATTGATGATTGCCACCAAAATTACTGAAGTCAGCGTCAATTTGATAACATAATTCAAAAACAGCTCCCGCCATAAATTTTCTTCAGCTTTGGTCGCCGGCTTATCACTGGTATATTTATCAATAAACGCCTTATATTTTTCCGGAAGATGCTTATACAGTTTACGATAAAAAGGCTTCGCCGCCTTAATCATCAGAGGCGTTGTAAAAGTCGTAAGGACAGAAACCGCAACAATAATCGGATAGACCTGCCCGCTTAAAACGCCGACATTCATGCCAAGAGAAGCAATAATAAATGCAAATTCGCCAACCTGCGCCAAAGAAAAGCCGCAAATTACAGATGTTTCAAGCGGTTTTCCCGAAAGCATCAACCCAAAAGCCGAAAAAATCACCTTGCCCAAAATAACCAAAACGGTAATCGCAAAAATCGGACGGGAATATTCAACAAACAGCATCGGATCAACCATCATGCCGACAGAAACAAAAAATACCGCGCCAAAAAAGTCCTTAACCGGCTTAAATATCTTTTCAATCCTTTCCACAACATCCGATTCCGCAAGGATAGACCCCATAATAAAAGCGCCAAGGGCTGAAGAAAAGCCAAATTTTGTCGCAAGCAAAACCATCCCCAGGCATAATCCCGTGGAAACAAGCAATAACAATTCATCATTAAGCAAATACATAACTTTTTTAAGGAAGGTCGGAATAAGATAAATGCCCGTGATAAACCAAAGAACCAAAAAGAAAACCAGTGTCAGCGTGCTGTAAATAAGTTCCATGCCGTTGACATTTTTTCCCACCGCTATGGTCGGCAGCAAAACCAAAAGCAAAATGCCCACCACATCTTCCACCACCAAAATGCCAAAGACCAAATCGGCAAAGGGCTGTTTTTTCAAATTAAGCTCTTCAAAGGCTTTGATAATGATTGTTGTTGAAGACATTGATATCATACCGCCCAGAAACAAACTGTCCGTTGTGCTCCATCCCAGCATTAAACCGACTTGGTAGCCCAAAAACAGCATGAACAAAATATTGGCGTTTGCCGTAATCATTGCGGCTTTGCCGACATTAACAATTTTCTTAAAGCTAAATTCCAGGCCAAGGCTGAACAAAAGGAAAATAACCCCGATATCTGCCCAAATTGTAATATTTTCTTTATCAGAAACAGTAGGCAGCACATCAAAATACGGCCCCACTAAAATCCCGGCCAAAATATATCCCAACACAACCGGCTGTTTAAGCCAACGAAAAAGCAGCGTCGTCAAACCGCCATAAATGCTGATTAATGCCAAATCTCTGATTAAACCTGGTAATTCGCTCATATAACCCTCTGTCTTAAAAAAATTTTGCAGATTATTATAAAAAAGGATTATTAAAATATATTAAAAAAATTATCAATAAACACCCCCAAAGAAAAATTTAGGAGCAAACAGGTTTTAAAGCTTTCCAGCATATATAAAACAAAAAAGGCACCAGAACGGCACCTTTTTTGTTTTATTGGTTGCGGGGGCAGGATTTGAACCTGCGACCTTCAGGTTATGAGCCTGACGAGCTACCGGGCTGCTCCACCCCGCGATGGAATAGCGTTGTTTTACGCTTTTATGAATATCTTGTCAAGTGCTATTTTAAAAAAATCTGTAAAAATTAATCTGTCTTTTTTTATTTTAAAATGCCAGAGAAATCACCACGGCAAATATCAATACGGCAACAACCAGCCAATGAACTTTTTTCATATCGCATCTCCTAATTAAATAAGATGAGACTCGCAACAACAGCAGCCGCAACAATTATCACGATTACTTTATGTTTTACTTCCCATTCCATTATATCTTAACCCTTTCTGCACAAGATATAATCTTTGGGAAAAAATTCTTCAATAGGTTACTTGTCTAATGTCAAACGGTAAACAACCTTGTTCTTCTTAAAACCGCCTTTGGCATACCATCTTTCCAACATGGGATTGCTGATAATGCGCGTATTCATGCTTTTATTGCCATATGCACGGTAAAGTTTCATGCATTCATCATAGATTGCATGGCTGCAAGGGCTATTCAGATATTCTTCTTTACCCCCCTGGTTAAACATAATGCAAAACCCCTGCTCAGCGCCAACCGAGGCAATACAGACCGGCGTTCTGCCATCATAACTGACAAAATGATGATACTTTGGATTAGCGTAATTCTTTTTAATTGCGTCAATCAGGGAATTTACGTCGCATTGCCCGTAATGGTTTCCTTTTTTGGAATAACATTCTTCAAAGACTTCCAAAAAATCACTCAAATCTTTTTCCGAAGAAACCGTTTTGACATTTACTTCTTCCGCGCTGGGTTCAATTTTTGTAACGCTGTCATACCGAAGCCATTCGCCGCAATAAGAAACTTTAAATTTCTTATCTAAAAGACTCTGCATATCCGCACCCATAACAGAATCCACATAAACGGAAACAGGGCGTTTCAACTTTTCAAAATGCTGCGCAACCTCCGAATAAACAGAATCGATGGGGACAACATCCGAAAAAACTGCGAAATTGCAATGCTGGTCAGCCATGTTGTTGCTGTAGTAAATATTATAAGCCTCACTGCTGATTTTGCCGGAAAAGAATAGTTCTTTTTGTATAGAATACTTCAACTCGAATAAATTAAACATAGCAATTCTCTAATCACAAAGTTTATATAAATAAAACTAAAGTTTATATCCTAATACAACAAGATTCTAAAAAATGCAACTAAAAACGTAGCCTGTTTTCACAAATATTCAATCTTCGCCATTCCCCAAGGCACAATTGCACAAAGGCAAAAAATTCCTTGCATTCGTATAAATAAAATAATAGTTTTATCCATTATATCAACATAAAAATCAGAGTGTTCCATGACAAAAATTAATGATATCGAAACAGCAAAAAGAACCATAGATAAAGAGATTGAAGCCCTAAGGATGATGGAAAACGGGCTGAACGGGTCGCTGAGCGAAGCTTTAGACGTTTTAGAAAAAGTCGAAGACCGCGTTATTGTAACCGGCATGGGCAAATCCGGACATATTGCCCGCAAAATTGCCGCAACTTTTGCATCCACCGGCACACCGGCATTTTTCGTTCACCCCGGAGAAGCCAGCCACGGCGATTTAGGCATGATTACCGAAAAAGACGCGGTTATCGCCATTTCCAACGGCGGAGAGTCAAAAGAATTGTCAGATATTCTGGTTTATTGCAAAAGATACGGCATCCCTTTGATTTCCATCACAAAGAACCCGAACAGCTCTTTAGGGCGCGCCGGCGATATCTTGCTCAGCCTTCCCGATGACGGAGAAGCTTGCCCTCTGGGATTGGCCCCCACATCCTCCACAACGGCCACACTGGTTTTAGGAGATATCCTGGCGGTTTGCCTGCTGGAAAGGAAAGGCTTTACAAAACTTGATTTCAACCGCCGCCACCCGGGAGGAAAACTCGGCGCCATGCTGCAAAAAGTTTCCGATTTAATGCATAAAGGCGATGAAATGCCCTTGGTTCATGAAGATACGTCCATGCAGGAAGTCCTTTTGGTAATGAGCTCGAAAATGTTAGGCTGCGTCGGCATTATTAATGCTGCTGGAGAACTGATCGGCATCATTACCGATGGCGACTTGAGGCGTTGGATGTCGCCAAACATAATGCAGCAGACAGCCCGTGAAATCATGACCCAAAATCCCAAAAGCATTTCTCCTGACGCCTTGGCTTCCGAAGCTTTGGGAATAATGAACTCAACCGGAAAAGGCATCACGCAGCTTTTTGCCGTTGTTGACAAAAAGCCCGTCGGGCTGATTCACATTCATGACTGTTTGCGTACGGGAGTAGCATAGTTTTGTTTGACAAAGATAAACTGGATTCCTATTTTGAGGCAAAACCGCAAAAGCAAGGGGCTGAGCTTTCTGAAGAAACCCGCCATACGATATGGGTACGGCATGTAAAGCTTATTTTGCCAAGCTTGGCTGCTGTCCTTTTGGGGCTGCTTTTGGTATATCCGTATCTGGTTCCTGTCAAACAAGACCTAAAGCTTGAAATTACCAAGCCCAAGAAAGGCGAATTGGAAAAGCTTCATATCACAAACACCACTTTTTACATCAATGACGCGCATAATAAAGTCAATAACTTCACAGCGGCAAATATTGATGAAACGGCTCCCGGGTCAAAATTGATAAAATTAACCAATCCGGAAGGGATTATGCCGCAAAACAACGAAAGCTGGATTAACATAAAGGCGCCGCTCGGCTTTTTTAACCAAAACGACAACACCTTGGAATTAACATCTTCCGTAGATATGTTTTACAGTGATGGAATGAATGTAAACGTCGAAAGCATTAACTATAATTTCAATACCGGCATCGGGCACAGCGACACTCCCGTTTCTGCAGACGGCACTCTGGGCAAATTAAATGCTGAAGGCATGATTCTGTATAAAGACAAAGGGCTCCTCATCTTCACAGGCCCGGCACATATTGTTATCAAAGAAGAAACATTGCAAGGAAAAAGACAATGAAATCTGGACTTGTTATATTATCAGCCTTATTCGCCGCATTTCCCGCCTTTGCGGAAGATATTGACATTACGGCGGATAAACAGGTTGAATGGCACCAAAACGAACAACGCATGGTTGCGGTCGGAAATGCCGTCGCCTCCAAAAAAGATATGAGCATAAAAGCCGACACTTTAAGCGCCGACTATGCCAAAAATGCTGCCGGCAAAACAGAAGTAACAGAAATTCACGCCTCCGGAAATGTTGTCATGGCTTCTAAAGACACAAAAGCTTTCGGCAGCACCTTAGACTACAAAATAAGCGAGGATGCGGCAATACTCAAAGGCATGCCGGCCAAAATAAAAACGCCGAATGAAGAAATTTCCGCCGTCCAAAGCATCACTTATTATCCCAGTGCCCAAAAAGCCATTGCCCTCGGCGATGTGGAAGCCATTGATAAAGACAATAATAAATTATACGCAGATATCATGACCGCCTATTTTGAAAAAGATGAAAAAGGCCAACTGCAAATGCAGCGCGTTGAGGCGGACGGAAACGTAAAAATCGTTACCAAAGACGCAACAGTAACGGCGCTAAAGGGCATCTACAAACCTCAGGAAGCCGTCATAAAACTGTTGGACAATGTTGTTATATCGCAAGACGGCAACATATTAAAGGGCGATGAAGCCGAAACCAATTTAAACACCGGCATCAGCAGGCTTCTTTCCCAAAAGAAAAACGGACGCGTCAGCGGCGTATTCAAGGAAAAATCAAAGGAAAAAGAAAATGGCAAAAAATAATTCCACCTCCACGCTGGAAGTATTTAACATCGGAAAAAAATATAAAAACCGTCCGGTTTTAAGAAATGTTTCCCTAAATGTCAAAAGAGGGGAAGCTGTTGGCTTGCTCGGACCGAACGGCGCCGGCAAAACGACCTGCTTTTACTGTGTAACCGGATTAATCACGCCTGACTACGGCGATGTGCACATTGACGGGCAAGATATTACAAATTTGCCGATGTACCGCCGCGCACGCCTCGGCATTGGCTACCTTCCGCAAGAAGCTTCCATTTTCAGGACATTAAGCGTAGAAGACAATATAAAAGCTGTTTTGGAAATGGTAATAGACGACGAGAGCCGGCGTGAAAATATGCTGGAAGAACTGCTTTCGGAATTTTCCATTGCGCATTTGCGCAAATCTCCGGCTTTGGCATTATCCGGCGGCGAAAGGCGCCGTTTGGAAATTGCCCGCGCACTGGCGAGCCAGCCGAATTTCATCTTGCTTGATGAGCCTCTGGCAGGAATTGACCCAATTGCCGTTGGCGAGATTCGCCAATTGGTTTCACACCTAAAACACCGCGGGCTCGGCGTGTTAATAACCGACCACAACGTCCGCGAAACATTAGACATTATTGACAGGGCCTATATTCTTCACGGCGGAACCGTCCTGATGGAAGGGACGCCGGATGAAATTGTGGCCAACAAGGATGTGCGTAAAGTATACCTTGGCGATAGCTTTTCTTTATAAGGCAGCAAAGGGCAAAGCGCATGGCGGTTACTCCTCGTCTGGAACTTAAACCTGCACAATCCCTTTTAATGACGCCGCAGCTGCGCCAGGCCATCAGCTTGCTGCAAATGTCAAATCTAGAACTCCAGGAAGTTGTTGCCCAAGAACTGGAAAATAATCCCTTGTTGGAAAGGGAAGACGACACGCTTTCCCAAACGGAAATCCCACTCAATGAGATAAATGCCGCCGGGGAGGATGCCCCTGCCCCGGGTCCGGAAACAGAGGAAAGCGAATACTTGGAAAATGACGACTACGGCAGCGACCGGGAAGGATATGATGGCGAAACCGACTATGATTGGGAAGATTATACCCAAAGCAAAAAGCATTCATCCGATGAAGATTTTAATTATTTTGAAAAAAAACTGAGAGGCACAGAATCCCTTTACGAATTTCTTCAAAAACAGATTACCCTGGCCTTTCCAGGTGCCGTAAGCAGGGCTATTGCCTATTCCCTCATGGAGCATCTTGACGATGCAGGATATTTTAGGGGAAACGTACCGGAAATTGCAAAAAAACTCAATGTGTCAAAAGAATCCACCGCTAAAATTCTGCAAGAGATGAAAAAATTCGAACCGACAGGAATTTTTGCAGAAAATTTAACGGAATGCCTTTCTTTGCAATTAAAAGAACAAAATAAGCTAGACCCGATGATGGAGAATTTTCTGGCAAATCTGGAACTATTGGCCGCCGGAAAAATAAAAGAGCTCAAAAAAATATGCCGCGCTTCCGATGAAGACATCGCTTCCATCATGGCCGATATCAAACAGCTAAATCCCAAACCCGCGGCAAAATTTGAACATGATATAATCAGCTACGTTATTCCCGATGTTTTCGTCCGCACCAATAAATACGGGGAATACATCATAGAGCTTAACCAAATGTCGCTTCCCCGCGTTTTAATAAACCGCGAATATTACTTGGAAATCAGCCGGTTTTCAAAACAGGACAAAGAAGCCAAACGCTACTTAAAAGAAAAAATAGGCAGCGCAAACTTCCTGATCCGGGCTCTGCAACAACGGGCCACGACAATTCTGCGGGTCAGCGAAGAAATTGTAAAAAGGCAGAGAAGTTTCTTTGAAGAAGGCATTGAGCATTTAAAGCCCATGGGCATTAAAGACATTGCCGAAGCGTTGGAAATGCACGAAAGCACAATCAGCCGCGTTACCAATAACAAATACATGCATACGCCGCGCGGCATTTTCGAATTAAAATATTTCTTTACCAATGCCGCAGGAAGCTATATTGGCAACGAAGACACCTCAACAGCCTCGATTAAATATAAAATCAAGAAGCTCATCACGGAAGAAAGCGCCGAAAACATACTTTCAGATGACAAACTCGCTGAAATCTTGGCTGAATCCGGCGTAAAAATCGCCCGCAGAACCGTTGCCAAATACCGGGAATCCATGGGCATCCCCTCTTCATCAGAAAGAAAAAGAAATAAAAAATCCGCAATTAGATAAAAAGCTGTAGTAAGAAATAAAATAACTTGATATCTGGATGAATTCGTATTATAAGCTATTTGTTTATTAATCTATTTTAGGTAGGAAGAATTATGAAAATTACATTGACAGGCAATCAGGTAGATATCGGAGACAGACTCCGCACCCATGTTGAAGAAGGTATTTTAAACTCTGTTAACAAATATTTCAGCGCTCCCATCAGCAGCAGCGTTACTTTTACAAAATCTGGAGATGATTTTTCCGCCGAAGTAACTGTACATCCTGCTAAAAACATCATCTTAAAAGGCACTGGAACGGCAGGGGATCCTTATTCCGCATTTGACGATGCCAATACGCATATTGCTACCCGCCTGCGCCGCCACAAAACAAAATTAAACGACCATAAAGGCAAAAGCGGATTAGCCGAAATGGCAAATGAGGCTGTTTTTGCTTTAGATGAAAATGCAGAAGAGATTGATATCCCCGATGCACCTTTGACAATCGCCGAAGTTGATGCAAACATTCCGGTATGTACTGTTTCAGAAGCTGTTATGTACATGGATTTAGCCAATGAATGCGCTTTAATGTTCAGAAACAGCGCAAACAACCACATCAGCATGGTATATCGCCGCAAAGACGGCAACATCGGCTGGGTAGAACCCAAAGCTGCAGTATAATAATTTAGAGGCTTAATTAATGAAAATTTCAGAAATGATGACTGAAGATTCTGTCATGCTCGGAATCAAAGCGGGAACCAAACGCCAATTGCTCCAAGAAATGGCGGATAAAGCCGCTGCGTTGACCGGCGCAGACAGCCGTTCTATTTTTGATACGCTTCTTGAGCGCGAAAATCTCGGCTCTACGGGCTTTGGCAGCGGAACCGCCCTTCCCCATGGAAGATTCAACGGATTGAAAAAAATCCACGCGATTTTTGCCAAACTGTCAGCACCTGTCGACTTTGAAGCAATAGATAACAAACCTGTCGATTTGGTTTTCATGCTTCTTTCTCCTGAAGACAGCGGTGCAGACCATTTGACAGCCTTAGCACAAATTTCACGCATTCTGAAAAATGAAACATTATGCCAAAAGCTGCGGCAAATCAATAAAGCTGAAGAAATTTACGCTTTACTGAATAACGAAAATTAAAAAAACAAACCCCGGATTAAATCCGGGGCTTGTTTTGTTTACCGAAATAATAATTAATGGACGCTCTGAGGTTCCAAATCATTTTGAATCGCCACCGCAAAGGCATAATCGCGATTATCCGCAGCCGCAATCCTCAAGCCGTCAGCCCCGTAAATCATCCACATATTCTTGCCCTCATAAACATCCTGTTTAATAAAAGCGACTTTCTCATCGTTCCAGATGCTTAAATCTTCAAAATAGCGTTCTTGAAGTTCCTTGGGCAAATCGTTCATATTTTTCATCATAAGCACCATACATGTTGTTTCTAACAAGATTATAAGGATATTTTATTAAATATTAACTAACATGGCGAGATAATAATTAGTACAATCTACTATACTTTATGCTTAATTTGGAAAAAAACATGTTTATCAGTCTGAATAAAAAGATTATCTATACCATCTCATTTTTCTTTCTGCTTATATCGATTTTATTCATATATACCTTTTACATCGTATACGGCACAAAGATTCAGGAAGAACAAAAGCTCAATATTGTCAAAAACCAGCAATATGTAGAACAGCTCATCCAAAATATTAATCTTATCAAAGAACTCCGGGAAATCAGCACAACGCACAAAGATGTTAAAATCTCAGAATCGATTGCCGATTTAATAACCGAAAAAGACATCGACGAAATCCAAATAAGCCGCTTGTCATCCCAGAGGAAACAAGTTGAAGAGATGAATAAAAGCTATACCGAAAGGTATCAGGTTATCCAAGAAGGAATTAAAATCATTGCCGCCAGCGCTATATTGCTGGCCATTTCCATAATCTTTCTGGGATTTTTGCTGCGAAAATGGGTATTAGAACCTATTGAAACCATTTCATCAGCCAACAGCAAAGTTTCCCAAGGACAGCTTTCTACGCGGATAAGGCTGGAAGGCAACCATCACTTTAAAGATGAATTTGACACGCTTTCCGCCACGTATAACCAAATGTTGGATACAATAGAAAAAAACATTGAAGAAATTAAAAACAAAGAAAAATTCTTACAAGATTTAATTGACGGCATACCGGACGGCATCCGCGTCATTGACGACCAATATAATATTATCATCGCCAACAAGGCCTATTTCAGGCAAATAGGAAAACATTCGGGCTGCGGCGCGCAAAAATGTTATAAATCTTCACAAAATTTGGATAATTCCTGTCCCGAAACAATGTTCACCTGCCCCTTAAAAGAAATTATCCAAAACAGGCAAAAGAAAATCCAGGTTATCCAGCAATTTTGCGCATTTCCCAACCGGCACCTGGCAATTAATGCCGCGCCGCTGCACTTGTCATCTTCGCAAAACTATATTGTGGAATCAATCCGCGATTTAAGCGATGACATCAATTTTTCACACCAGCAAAAAGTATCATCTCTAAGTTTCCTGGCATCATCCGTTGCTCATGAAATGAAAAATAATTTAGGCTCCATCCGCATGATTATGGAAAGGCTGTTAGATAAATATTATAAGGACAAACCGGACGACTGCGAAGAAAAGAAACACCTCAGCATGATTTATAATCAAATTTTAAGCTGCATCAGCGTTCCCGAACGCCTTCTGAAGCTCTCGCAAAACAACCCTGCGGAAAACATAAAGCTTGATTGCGCCGAAAACATAAGCGAAGTCATTGCGCTTTTAGATTTTGAAACAAAGAAAAACGGGGCAAACGTAGAGTTTAAATCTCCCAAAACGCCTTTATATATCATGGGCGATGAAGGAGACTTCAAAATGGTCGCTATGAATCTAATCCTAAATGCGATTAAAGCCGTACAACCCGGAGGAGAAATAAAAATCTCACTGTCCAAAAGAAACATAGACAAACATGTTATTATAAAATTCAAAGACAACGGCTGCGGAATTGAAGAGCAAAACCTAAAACGGGTATTTGAACCTTTTTATTCAAATGGCAAAAACATGCAAAAACAAGGAACGGGATTAGGTTTGGCAATTGTTAAATCCATCGTGGAGAAATTCAACGGCAGCATCGATGTTGAAAGCGCCCCCGGAAAAGGCAGCTGCTTCACATTGGCCTTCCCCGCCGCAAAATAGGCTTGCAAAATTAAAAATAAAGGTTTATAAATGCCTCAAATATAAAATAAAAAAGGAAAATTATATGAGTAAAGAAGAGCTCTTGGAATTAACCGGAGATGTTATTGAAAAACTGCCAAACGCCATGTTCCGCGTCCGTTTGGAAAACGGCGTTGAGATTTTGGCACACACGGCCGGAAAAATGCGCAAATTCCGCATCCGCGTTATGGTCGGCGATAAGGTTGACATCGAAATGACGCCTTACGACCTCACAAAAGGCCGTATTACTTTCCGCCATAAAGACTAAAAAACAGTTTTAAGCATAAAAAAAGAACTCCAATCAAATTGGAGTTCTTTCATTAAGAAATATCAAAATTTCATAATTAATGAAAAAAGCTCACCATAATAGCCCAGACGGTCAAAACCATCACAATCAAGACCTTTACAGTTATAACGCAGTTTTTTTTAGATATATTTCAATAAAACAAAACCACCGATAAGAAGCAGCAAAAATAAAACCGACAGCACGCCTAAATTTTTTTCAATAAAAACTTTCATCGGCGCCCCATATTTTTTAAGCAGCCAGGCAACCAGATAAAAACGCAGCCCCCGCGCCAATACAGAAGCAACACAAAAAACGCCCAAGTTCAGATGGACAACACCGCTTGCAATTGTAATAACTTTATATGGAAAAGGCGTAATTCCCGCGCCAAACACAATCCAGCCGCCCCATTTATGATAATAGTCCTGAAAAGTTTCAAACTGTTGCAGATAACCATAAAATTCCAGTAAAGGCTTCGCCAATACATCATAAAAGAAAACACCGATGCCATAACCAAAAAATCCGCCGACAACGCTTGCCGCCGTTGCCACGCCGGCAATCCGCCACGCTTTTTGAGGTGCCGCCAAAACCATGGGAATGAGCATAATATCGGGCGGAATCGGAAAAAACGAACTTTCCGCAAAAGCAACCACCGCCAGCCAAAACATGGCGTGCTCTGCACTTGAAAGCGCAATCATCTTGTCATAACATGCATGTGCAAATTGCTGAAACCAGCCCCATATATTTTTGAAACAAACCATATAACGCTCCTTTAAATCACGAAGCATTATAAATCCGTTTTTATATGGTTGACAGCAAAAATTAGTTTATTAACACTTTCTCTGCCTTTGCGGCTTCCGGATTTTCCAGAACTTCTAAAAGCTTTTCGATGGCAAGCGGTTTTGGCAAAAACGGCAAACCTCGGATTTCGGCCCTTTCTTTATTTGCCTCTACCGAAGAAATAATTATCGGCGTTTCTTGAAGAACCGGTTCCTCTTGAAGGACATCAACAATTTCCCATCCGCTCATCTGCGGCTGATTCAAATCAACCATCAAAACATCCGGATGCAATTCCTTGGCGTATAAATAAAATTCATAGGCATTATCTGTTGCAAAAACATCATACCCTTTTGCCGCCAGCAGGCTTTGATAAAATCTCAGAAAAGACCTGTCTTCATCAAACATAAAAATCTTCTTGTTTCCAACCATTTTTCCAATCCCTGTTGTGTTGATCGCTTATATTATAAATATAATCAAAAATAAGCAATTTTGAAGTATACATAAAAAAACGCCCGGCATAAAGCCAGGCGTTTCATAACACAAGAGGGAAACTACTCTGCAGGTTCTGCAGGAGATTCTAAAGCAGCTGTTTCATGTTGTGCAGCTTCTTCAGCTTTAATTTCCTGAATCTCTTTATCGTTCTGTGCGGCAACCTTTTTCAAAGCACGCAGAACATTACCCGTACCGGCAGGAATCAAGCGGCCGACAATAACATTCTCTTTGAGGCCTGAAAGGGCATCCACTTTACCAGCAACAGCAGCTTCCGTAAGAACACGCGTGGTCTCCTGGAAGGATGCGGCAGAAATGAACGACTTGGTCTGCAGAGAAGCTTTGGTAATACCGAGCAAAATCGGATCTGCAACAGCAGGCGTTTCGCCTTCGGCAATAACTTTTGCGTTTTCTGCTTCAAAGACATCACGGTCAACTTGTTCGCCAACCAGGAAGGTTGTGTCTCCGGGCTGGGTAACTTCTACCTTGCGCAGCATTTGGGAAACGATAACTTCAATATGCTTATCGTTAATCTTAACACCTTGCAAACGGTAAACGTCTTGAACTTCCTTAACCAGATATTCAGCCAGTTTTTCAACGCCGAGAACGCGCAAAATATCATGAGGAGCAGGCGTACCTTCAACCAGCATATCGCCTTTCTTCACAACATCGCCGTCCTGAACAACCAGATGCCGTCCCTTAGGAATGAGATATTCCAAAGGCTCGCCTTTCTTCGGAACAACCGTGATGCGTTGTTTAGACTTATAGTCTTTTCCAAATTCCACGATACCGTCAATATCAGAGATAATTGCCGGATCTTTCGGGCGGCGGGCTTCAAACAGCTCGGCAACACGCGGCAAACCACCGGTAATATCTTTTGTCTTGGAGCTTTCCCTCGGAATTCTCGCAATAACATCGCCGACTTCAACATCGCTGCCGTTATCAACAGACAAAATCGCATCAGCAGACATATAATAGCGAACCTCTTTGCCATTATCGCCATTAACCACTTTGCCTTTAGCATCCCGCAAAATGATACTCGGTTTCAAACCGGCAGAAGAAGAGTTGGAACGCCAATCAATAACCACCTTGGAAACAATACCTGTTGTTTCGTCAACGCTTTCTTTTACAGAAATGTTATTAATCAAGTCAACCAATTCGACCTTACCTGCTTTTTCAGTAATAACAGGAATGGTAAACGGATCCCACTCGGCAATCTTCTGTCCTTTTTTGACCTTATCGCCTTCCTTCACCAGCAATTTTGTACCATAAGGAACATGGTGGCGGGATTTTTCACGCCCTTGCGCATCAACGATAACCAAATCGCAGTTACGGGACAAAACAACGCCAAATCCTTCCTTATTGAAAACCAAATGCTGATTTTCAAGTTTCAAAATACCGGCAAACGGAACTTCAACAGAAGCCTGTTCAGCGCCCTTCTGAGCCGCACCACCGATGTGGAAGGTTCTCATGGTCAGCTGCGTACCGGGTTCACCAATAGACTGGGCAGCGATAACGCCGACAGCTTCGCCGATGTTCACCGGCGTACCGCGGGCCAAATCACGGCCATAACAAGCGGCACAAACGCCGTCTTTGGTTTCACAAGTCAGGACAGAACGGATTTTAACCTGTTCAACGCCGGCTTTTTCAACCAATTCAACATCGTTTTCATCAACCAGTTTGCCTTTGGCAACCAAAAGCTCGCCTGTTTCAGGATGCAAAATGTCTTCTTGAACCGTACGTCCCAAAATTCTATCGCCGATAGATACGATAACATTACCGCCGTCAACAACCGGACGTACAATAATGCCGCGTTCTGTACCGCAATTGGTTTCCGTAATGACAACATCTTGCGCAACATCGACCAAACGGCGTGTCAGATAACCGGAGTTAGCGGTTTTCAAAGCCGTATCAGCCAAACCTTTACGGGCACCGTGGGTAGAATTGAAGTATTCCAACACGGTCAAGCCTTCTTTAAAGTTCGAAATAATCGGTTGTTCGATAATTTCGCCGGAAGGTTTCGCCATCAAACCGCGCATACCGGCCAATTGGCGCATTTGTGCAGCAGAACCGCGGGCGCCGGAGTGAGCCATCATGTAAACGGAGTTGATATAACCATGTTCGGTCTTAGAAATGTTTTTCATCATTTCATCAGCAATCTTATCTGTACAAGCTGCCCAGATATCGACCACCTTGTTATATTTTTCACCTTTGGTAATCAAACCGTTTTGATATTGCTGTTCAAATTCCTTAACCTGAGCTTCTGTTTCAGCAATCAGCTCTTTCTTAGAATCCGGAACAATCAAATCGTCCTTGCCGAAAGAAATACCGGCCTTGCAAGCATTGGCAAAACCAAGAGACATAATCTTATCGACAAAGAGGCAGGTTTCTTTCTGTCCGCAGTGGCGGTAAACCGTGTCAATGATTTCAGCAATTTCCTTCTTCTTAACCAAACGGTTAACCAAAGAGAACGGAACATTTTTATGCTTTGGCAAAATCTGGGAAACAATAATGCGTCCCGGAGTTGTATCAACAACGCCGTATTTTGTCTCGCCGTTATCATCCACATATTCCATTCTGCACTTGATTTTAGCGTGCAAATCAACCGTCTTTTCAAACAAAGCCATTTCAACTTCATTGAAGTCAGCAAAAACAGAACCTTCGCCAATCATGCCGTCAGCTTCATAAGTCAGGTAGTAAATACCCAAAACCATGTCTTGCGTCGGAACGATAATCGGTTTGCCGGAAGCCGGAGACAAAATGTTGTTTGTAGACATCATCAAAACGCGGGCTTCCAACTGAGCTTCAATAGACAAAGGAACGTGAACGGCCATTTGGTCTCCATCGAAGTCAGCGTTAAACGCGGTACATACCAACGGATGCAGGTGGATAGCCTTGCCTTCGACCAATACAGGTTCAAAAGCCTGAATACCCAATCTGTGCAATGTCGGCGCACGGTTCAGCAAAACTGGATGTTCGCGGATAACTTCTTCCAAAATATCCCAAACTTCCGGACGCTCTTTTTCAACCATTCTCTTAGCCGCTTTAATTGTTGTGGCATGCCCGTAGAGTTCCAATTTGGCATAAACAAACGGCTTAAACAATTCCAGAGCCATTTTCTTAGGCAAGCCGCATTGGTGCAATTTAAGTTCCGGACCAACCGTAATAACCGAACGGCCGGAATAGTCGACACGTTTACCCAAAAGGTTTTGACGGAAACGGCCCTGCTTGCCTTTGAGCATATCAGACAAAGATTTCAGCGGACGCTTGTTGGTACCGGTAATGGCACGGGCACGGCGGCCGTTGTCAAACAAAGCGTCAACAGATTCCTGCAGCATGCGTTTTTCATTGCGGATAATAATATCCGGCGCATGCAATTCCATCAATCTCTTTAAGCGGTTGTTACGGTTAATAACGCGGCGGTACAAATCGTTCAAATCAGATGTTGCAAACCGGCCGCCGTCCAAAGGAACCAAAGGACGCAGCTCTGGCGGAATAACCGGCAGAACAGTCAAAATCATCCATTCGGGCTTTGTGTTTGAATTAATGAAAGATTCAATAATCTTCAAACGCTTAACCAGCTTTTTGCGTTTTGCCTCGGAAGCATTGTCTTTCAATTCTTCTCGGATGGCTTTGCGTTCCGCTTCCAAATCAATAGAAGCCAAAATCTCGCGCAAAGCTTCAGCACCAATGCCGGCACGGAAAGCATCTTCGCCGTATTCGTCAATAGCTTCCTGATATTGTTCTTCGGTCAGGAGTTCATTAACCCCGAGAGGAGTCAATCCCGGCTCGATAACAATATAGCTCTCAAAATACAGAACGCGTTCCAAAGCCTTCATCGGAATATCCGTTAAAATGGCAATGCGGCTCGGCAAAGATTTGAGGAACCAAATATGCGCAACAGGAGCAGCCAATTCAATATGCCCCATTCTCTCGCGGCGCACTTTAGACAACGTAACTTCCACACCGCACTTTTCGCAGACAACGCCGCGATATTTCATGCGTTTATATTTGCCGCACAAGCATTCATAATCCTTTACAGGACCAAAAATGCGGGCGCAAAACAAACCGTCGCGTTCGGGCTTAAATGTACGGTAGTTGATTGTTTCCGGTTTCTTCACTTCACCATAAGACCATGAACGAATTTGTTCAGGAGATGAAATGGAGATTTTAATCTGGTCAAAAGATTCTCCAGAGACCTGCTGACCAAAATATTTCATAATATCATTCATATTTCAAAAACTCCCTTTCCTTAAACTTCTTCGTTCAACAACTCAACATTCAGGCACAAAGACTTAATTTCTTTAACCAAAACATTGAAGGATTCCGGAATTCCGGCTTCAAAGCCGTCATCACCGCGAACGATGGATTCATAAACCTTTGTACGGCCGTTGACGTCATCGGATTTAACAGTGAGCATTTCCTGCAATGTATAGGCTGCGCCGTATGCCTGCAGAGCCCAAACTTCCATTTCACCGAAACGTTGTCCGCCGAATTGAGCCTTACCGCCCAGAGGCTGCTGGGTAACCAGGCTGTACGGTCCGACAGAACGGGCGTGCATTTTTTCATCTACGATGTGGTGCAGTTTAATCATATAAATGATACCGACAGTAACCTTACGGTCAAATTTCTCACCGGTGCGGCCGTCATACAAATCGATTTGTCCGGATGTCGGCAAACCGGCCATAGACAGCATTTGGTTAATGTCGTTGCCTGTGGCGCCGTCAAATACCGGCGTCGCCATCGGAACGCCTTTTTTCAGGTTTCCGACCATTTCCAGAAGCTCATCTTCTTTCAATGTGGCAACTTCTTTCTTATACTGTTTTTCACCATAGATTTCTTTTAACTTCTCATTGAGTTCTTTGAGAGTTTTTTCGCCTTTCTTATATTGGTCAACCATCTCGTTGAGCTGTTTTCCAAGTTCTTTAGCCGCCCAGCCTAAGTGGGTTTCAAGAATTTGTCCAACGTTCATACGGGAAGGAACGCCCAAGGGGTTCAACACGATATCAACCGGGGTGCCGTCTTCCATATAAGGCATATCCTGCAAAGGCAGAACGCGGGAAATCGTACCCTTGTTACCGTGGCGTCCGGCAATTTTATCGCCGGTTTGGATTTTACGCTTGGTCGCAATGAAAACTTTAACCATTTTCAAAACGCCGGGCAGCAAATCATCGCCGCGCTGAACTTTTTCAACCTTGTTTTCAAAATGTTTCTGAACTTTTTCAATTCTGGCATCAAAAGCGGCGTTAAATTCTTCCACCTGAGCCATAATTTCTTCGTTCTTAACCACAATCTTGCGCCACTGCGAAGAAGGAATTCTGTCAAAGCTGGCATCATTCAAAACTTCTTTCTTGGCAATGCCCTTAGGAGCGTCAACAACTTCCTGTCCGGTCAGCATAGCCTTCAGGCGGGCTTCATAGTTTCTGCGGACAATGGCGATTTCATCATCGCGGTCTTTAGCCAGCTGGGAAATTTCTTCCTGCTCAATAGCCAAAGCACGTTCATCTTTTTCTACGCCGCGGCGGGAGAAGACATGAACATCGACGACAATACCTTCAATACCCGGTTGTACGCGGAGAGAAGTATCGCGAACATCGCTGGCTTTTTCGCCAAAGATGGCGCGCAGCAATTTTTCTTCCGGCGTAACCGGAGATTCGCCTTTTGGCGTAACCTTGCCGACCAAAATATCGCCGGCCTTGACTTCAGCCCCGATATAAACAATACCGGCTTCGTCAAGATTGCGCAGAGCTTCTTCGCCGACATTCGGAATATCGCGCGTGATTTCTTCCTGCCCGAGCTTCGTATCGCGTGCCATTACTTCAAATTCTTCAATGTGAAGGGAAGTAAAGACATCATCGCGGGAAACGCGTTCAGAAAGCAAAATAGCATCTTCGTAGTTCAAACCGTTCCAAGGCATAAAGGCAACAAGAACATTCTTACCCAAAGCCAATTCGCCCATATCCGTGCAAGGACCGTCCGCCATAATGTCGCCGGCATGAACTTCATCGCCGACCTTAACCAGCGGAACTTGGTTAATGCAGGTATTTTGGTTAGACCTGCGGAACTTTTGCAGCTTATAGATTTCCACGCCGGTATTAGCGGAATTCTGGTCATGAGACCGAACCACAATACGGTTAGCATCAACAGCGTCAACAATACCGTCATATTTGCAAACGACAGTTGCGCCGGAATCTTTTGCCACAGTACCTTCAACGCCTGTACCGACCAACGGGGCTTCCGAACGCAGCAAAGGCACACCTTGGCGCTGCATGTTTGCACCCATCAAAGCACGGTTCGCGTCATCGTTTTCCAAGAAAGGAATCAACGCCGTCGCTACGGAAACGAGCTGTTTCGGAGAAACGTCGATAAAGCTGATTTCTTCCGCATGGGAAAATTCGAACTCGCCGGCCTTGCGGCAAGCAATCAAATCATCTTCGAAACTGCCGTCTTCACGAACTTTCGCATTAGCTTCGGCAATTTTATATTTGCCTTCTTCATCGGCTGAAAGGTAAACAACCTCTTTTGTAACCTTGCCGTTAACAACCTTGCGGTACGGGCATTCAATAAAGCCGTATTTGTTAATGCGGGCATAGGTGGACAAAGAGTTAATCAAACCGATGTTCGGACCTTCAGGCGTTTCAATCGGGCAGATACGTCCATAATGGGTCGGGTGCACGTCGCGGACTTCAAAGCCTGCACGGTCTCTGCTCAAACCGCCGGGGCCCAAAGCAGACAAACGGCGTTTATGGGTAATTTCAGACAACGGGTTGTTCTGATCCATAAATTGAGACAATTGTGAAGAACCGAAAAATTCGCGAATAACAGAAGCAATCGGCTTGGCATTAACCAAATCCTGCGGCTTAACGTTATTCAGGTTTTCAGAACTCATTCTTTCGCGGATGGCCCTTTCCATTCTGAGCAAGCCCATACGGTATTGGTTTTCCATCAATTCGCCGACAGAACGGACGCGGCGGTTGCCCAAGTGGTCAATATCGTCAACTTCGCCTTTGCCATCACGCAATTCGACCATTCTTTTGACAATGCGCAGAATATCGTCTTTGCGCAAAACCTTGTATGTATCCGGAGCTTCTTCAAAAGGAATGTCCAAAGCAACATTCATCTTAACGCGGCCAACGGAAGAAAGGTCATAGCGTTCATTATCAAAGAACAACTGGTTAAACAATTGGTCTGCCGTTTCATAGGTTGGCGGTTCGCCGGGGCGCATAACGCGGTAAATATCCAGCAAAGCCTCTTCCCTGCAGGAATTCTTGTCAATGGCAAGCGTATTGCGGATATAGGGGCCGACATTAACGCCGTCAATAAACAAAGTGCGGATTTCGCCAATCTTTGCAGAAGTTAATTTTTCCAACAATTCTTCAGTAATTTCATCGCCGGCTTCCGCTAAAATCTCGCCGGTTTTGGCAACAACGATATTGTTGGCCAAGAATTTTCCATAAAGTTTTTCTGTCGGAATCTTATAATATTCCAAACCGTCTTCAGCCATTTTCTGAGCCAGGCGCGGAGAAATCTTCTTGCCTGCTTCCAAAACGGTGTCTCCGGTTTTGGCGTTAACCAAATCAAAGTCAAACTTAACGCCTTTCATTCTTTCCGGAACAAATTTTGCCTTCCAGGCTTTTTTATCGGCAACAAATGTTTCCGTTTCATAGAAGTAATTTAAAATTTCTTCTTTATCCATACCCTTGATTTCAGCCGGGTCAATTTTTTTGCCTTGTTTTGCCAATTTTGCAATTTTCTCTTCGGTCTCTTTTGAATACAGAGAATAAAGCAAAGAAGTTACCGGCAATTTACGGCGGCGGTCAATACGCGCATAAACCAAATCTTTGGCATCAAATTCGAAATCGAGCCAAGAACCGCGGTAAGGGATAATACGTGCAGAAAACAGATATTTACCGGAAGAAACGGTCTTGCCTTTGTCATGGTCAAAGAACACGCCCGGAGAACGGTGCATCTGGGAAACGACAACGCGTTCCGTACCATTGCAGATAAATGTTCCCTTATCTGTCATCAGGGGAATATCGCCCATATAAACATCTTGTTCTTTAATATCGTGAATTGACTTTGCACCTGTGGCTTCATCCACATCCCAAACGACCAAACGCAGCGTTGCCTTAATCGGCGCTGCAAAAGTCATATCCCGTTTAATGCATTCATCCACGTCATATTTCGGTTCTTCGAGTTCATATTTTACAAATTCTAACTCGCCGTTACCGGAAAAATCTTTAATGGGGAAAATAGATTTAAAAACTTCTTCCAAGCCAAATTCGCAAGGTTCTGCGCCCTGAGCCTGGATAAAACTGTCATAAGATCCTTTTTGGATTTCGATTAAACTCGGCATATCAGACACAGCGTCAATTCTGCCGAAGTTCTTTCTTACACGTCTTTTGCTCGTATAAGATTCTTTCATTTCGCTTTTATCCCTATAGTTTAGATTCTGCGACAATACCAGTGGAGACCACACCCGACCGCAGAAGATTGAAAAAACAATGATTTAAAAAGAAAAAAATCGTGCCAAACCATAGAACCTTGCGTTCCCTCGGCATCGATTCGTAAAATAATTTTGTACAAAACTGGCTTTCTTCTACACCCAAGCGATTCATTTTGCAAGATATTTTTACAAAAAAAATCCTCTCCCAAAAGAAGCAAAAATTTTTTGATAACTGTGTAGAACATTACACTGTTTTAGAGAAGAAGCGCCGAAAAATCGACGCTTCTTTTACACATGAAAAATATAGTAAATACTAGAATGAATAACGTACACCTAGTGTCGCCTCTGTTATAGAATCTACAAAGTAATTGTCATCAAAAAAGGCATGTCTTATCATTCCTCTCATTGCCCAATTATCATTAAAATTATACTGAGCACCAGCCCCTAAACGAAAAGCATAATCTGAATCTTGATAGTGTATTTCCACATCTTTATAACCAGCATCTGACTTTAAGTCTAGAGTATAATACCCAGCACCTGCCGAAGCAAATAGCTCCATATTTGTTGTTAGCGGGACATATCCAAAAGCATCTAAACCAACACTACTATATGAAAAATCCACTCCAGAATTTTCACTTGCTGTGGAACCAGTTGTTGAAAGTTCTAAGCCAAAATAGTCTCCAATCCTTGTACCGATATTAAGGCTAGCGATACCAAAGTTTTCATCGAAATAATTTTCTAAGCCTGTACTTTGATAAGAAGTATACTCAATATGTGAAGCTCCTGCATCTAAACCAATATAAGGTTTAAAGTCAGCAGCCTTAGATTGCAAGGAAAATAGGCAGGCAACTCCTGCCAAAAGTAAAGTTTTTCTCATTATAGAACATCCTTATTAAAAGTTAAACAAAACCCGCTCTTGAAAAGGCGGGCGGATGTTCGAAAACCGTATACATTTAGACGGCTCGGCTTATTTGGCTGAGCCTTATTCACCGACATCCGTCCATAAAAAGACATAAGAAGTCGGCACAATTATTTAAAGTCGTGTGCACACGACTAAATGTATAAAGGGTTTTCGACGCCCTAGATGTGCTTTTACACACTCAAAATAAAATTATAAGATAATTATTACTTTGTAAAGATAAAAAATAAACACGTCTACAATTATAACATATTTCTAGTATATTTTTACACTTTTATCAAAAATATACTAGAAACTTACATATCGTTACTAAAAACTTTTAAGATTTAATTCATAGGCAGCTAACCATCGCGCCGCTGCAAGAACTTATTGACACCCCAATCTTTTATAAATATACTTCCCGCAGTTATTAACCATTAATTTTTTAAGCTTATGAATATTATTCTTACAATCGTCGCATTTCTTTGCGCGTTCCTGTGCGGCTTAGCGCTCAGCCTGAAAAAGAAAGAAAAAAATGCAAAAGAAAACATGCCGACTCTTGCACTGTTTGCAGTCAATTTGGCGGCCGCTGTGCTTTTGGGCAGTGCAGAAACTGTAATCTCTTTCAGCGGAGAAACCCGAATTGTCATGGCAATTCTGGCTATTCCCACAGCCATCCTTGCCGAAGCGCCTTTCTTTATTTTGGGTTACGGAGCCGGTGCGCCTAAAGAGGTTTTCATGTTTAATCCCGGTAAGGCTCTAAACAAATATGTCAGTTTAGTGGCCAACATCGCATTATGGCTGTTCTTCTTTTTCATAGCTTTTACATGCTTAGAACTGGAAGAGCCTTCCATAATCCGGCGCTTGCTGTCAGCACTCTTTTGCACCGCAGCATTCGCGGCAGGGCCAATTATCGGGCTTTATGCGATTGTGGGTATGGTTGGCTTATTTAAGAAAATTGGCAAGCCCCAAGAATAAACAACCGCTGCCTAACACGCAATAATGCTTCAAAATTCTAAAAATCCCTTTCCTTTTATTGGAAAGGGATTTTTGCAAAATATTGACAGAATCAAAAACTATATAAAATATCTTTTAATTAAAATTCTTATTGTATTCATTTTTAATATTTTATTATATGAACAGTATCGCAATCATTGCTTTTGCTTGTGCACTTGCTGCAGGCTTACTCGCTGCAATAATCAACAAAAAGGATATCAAAAGCAAAACAGTTAGCTGCCTGCAATGGTTAATGACCGTAACATCCGTTGTTTTATGCGGCATTGAGTTCTGGAAATATGCGGCAGAAATGGGCTTCTTAAAGTTCCTTATATCGCTAATCTCCCCATTCATCATCACATTTTTGTGTATGGCAATAGGCTATGGCTGCCTGTATCCAAAAAAAGTCTACCTGTTCGCCAGCCAGGATGATGATAAGCCCGGAGACCGTTTTTCAGGATATCTGGCTTCGATTTGCCTGTGGCTATCGCTTGCCGCAGGCATAACGCTGAGTTGGGTGGCAAGAGAAAATTCCGTAATGGAAACCTGCATAATGGGTATAGCGCGAGCCATTCCAATCTACGTTGCCTTAATACTCATTGCAATCTGCTGTTTCGCCATTCTCTACGCTTTCAGTAAAAAATTCAGAGAATGGGCCGACTAAAAAATCCTTTTTTTAACCCTGGGATTTTCCATAAAATCCCAACAACAAAAAAGCTCCCGAATTCGGGAGCTTTTCGTTTTTCGAAAGAAAAAACTACTTGAGTTCAACCTTTGCACCGGCTTCTTCAAGTTTCTTCTTCATTTCTTCGGCTTCAGCCTTAGCAACGCCTTCTTTAACGGTCTTCGGAGCACCATCAACCAAATCTTTGGCTTCTTTCAAGCCCAAACCTGTAATTGCGCGAACTTCTTTAATAACATTAATTTTGTTTGCGCCAGCTTCTGCCAAAACAACGTCAAATTCGTCTTTTTCTTCAGCAGCAGCACCTGCAGCAGCACCACCGGCAGCAACAGCAACGGCAGCAGCGGCAGAAACGCCCCATTTTTCTTCTAACATTTTAGAAAGGTCAGCGGCTTCCATAACAGTCAAAGCTGACAATTCATCTACTAACTTGGCTAAATCGGCCATTTTTTTTCTCCAAATAAATTAATTAAATCAATTAAAACTAAAAATCTTATTTTAACATTCTCAATTTTTCATTTCAGGCTGCCCTTTCATTGTTGATTTTACAACCGGCAGGAAACCCGCAAAATGAAAAATAATTATGCAGCTTCTTTCTCGCTGTAAGCTTTTGTAACTCTCGCAAGCTGAGAGCCGGGAGCCTGCAGCAAACCAATAATCTTGGCTCTGAGTTCGTCCATAGACGGAATAGAAGCCAATTTCTTGATTTCATCAATAGAAAGAGCGCCAGTACCCATTGCACCGCCAACGATTAAAAGTTTTTCGTTGGTTTTTGCAAATTCAACACAAGCTTTACAAGCTGAAACTGCATCAGATGCGAAAGCAATTGCTGTCGGACCTGTGAACAAGTCTGTCAGATTTTCAAACTTTGTGCCTTTAAGGGCAAGACGAGTAATGCGATTTTTAGTAACTCTGAACCCAGCGCCTACTTTGCGAATATTGTCTCTCAATTCAGAAACTTCCTGCACGGTTAACCCTTTGTAATGGGAAACCACAACGATTTCTGAATTGTTAAACAATTCGTTTAATTCGCTGAGCAATTGTGCTTTTTCTTCGCGATTCACTATTTGTCTCCAATAAAACATTGCATAAGCAATGCCATTTTCACATATTCCACTATCCGCGACTGAAAAAAGGAGTTTCTCCTCTGCCAGCCCGAAAGTGGGACCTAATCTGTCCAGGAGAAAAAAAGAATTTATAAAATTTCCTTACTCCCGTCTGCGTAGGATATTTAGGGTTGCCATTCCAAAACTCCGGCGAGCGCAAAACCGGCCATCATTTTGAATGGATAGACCACCTACGGTCTTGGACAGTTGTTTTCAAAACCCGAAGGTTTTGAAGAGCGGGTGGCGGCAATTCCGCCACCCAAAACTTTTATCCTTCTTAAAAGCAAATGTCAAATATAATCTGCATAAGCTTTCAGAAGACGGGAAAAGAGCCTGGGCGCTTTTCCCCAAATTATTAAAGGTTAGAAAAATCAACCTTAACGCCAACGCCCATTGTTGAGCTCAAAGAAACTTTTTTCATATAAGTTCCTTTAACGCCTTGCGGCTTGGCTTTTTGAATAGCATCAATAAAGCTCTTTGCGTTTTCATAAATCTGATCTTCGCTGAAAGAAGCCTTACCAATACCGGCATGAACAATACCGTTCTTTTCAACGCGGAATTGAACTTCGCCGGCCTTAGCCTTTTTAACGGCATTGGCAACATCTGCAGTAACCGTACCCAATTTCGGGTTTGGCATCAAGCCTTTAGGACCCAAAACGCGGGCAACACGGCCGGCAAGCCCCATCATATCCGGGGTTGCAATGCAGCGGTCGAAATCAATTTTTCCGGCCAAAATAGAATCAATCAGATTTTCTGCGCCGACAATATCCGCACCGGCAGCTTTAGCTTCATCAGCCTTTTCGCCTTGAGCCAAAACAGCAACACGGACAGTTTTGCCGGTACCGTTAGGCAGAGAACAAACGCCGCGAACCATCTGGTCGGCATATTTCGGATCAACGCCGAGGTTGATTGCCATATCGATTGTTTCGTCAAATTTTGCAGTTGCATTTTCTTTAACGAGCTTAACAGCATCTTTCAGGGAATAAGTCTGATCTTTATCCAGTGCCTTATAAGCATTTACGATTCTTTTTCCACTCATCATCCTACTCCACTACCTTAACGCCCATAGAAACAGCCTGGCCTTTAACCATATTCATTGCAGATTCAACTGTTGCACAGTTCAAATCAGGCAATTTGGTTTCAGCGATTTCTTTAACCTGAGCCATTGTAATCTGTCCGGCAACAACCTTTCCAGGTTCTTTAGAAGCAGATTTAATATTAGCGGCTTTCTTAATATAATAAGAAACCGGCGGCAATTTGGTTACGAATGTGAAAGATTTGTCTTCAAAAGCTGTAATGATTACAGGAACGGGAATTCCCGGTTCCATCTTTTGAGTTGCAGCGTTAAACGCCTTGCAAAATTCCATAATGTTCAAACCTTTTTGACCCAAAGCAGGACCAACCGGAGGAGACGGGTTAGCTTTGCCTGCAGGGATCTGAAGTTTGATTAACCCTAAAATTTTCTTTTTAGACTTAGCCATTTTCATACCTCTTTTCAGGATTGTGGTAAAAGACCATGGCTGGCCTCCCACAAATTATTAAAACGATTCTCTCTTAAAAAAGGGCCGCCCCTCTCTTAAGAGTCGACTTTGTATAACACAATAAATTCATATTGCAAGCATTTTTTTGAAAAAACGCAAGCTAACCGGCTGTTTTCATTCAAGCATGTATATTTTTTGTCCAGTTTATAGCAAAATAGCTTGATTTTATTTTTTTTCTTTTTATACTAAAAGCAAACTTTATTACTTTAACTTCCTATTATATGAAAACAACCGTCCAACGGAGATTCGGTTTTTGCCAAGGGCAAACCTATCCAGCGATTGTTAAAAAAGTAAAAAAAGACCGTGTCTTCTTTACTTTGACAAACAGCAGCCAAGAGCAGTATGAAGCTGTCTATTACATTCATGGCGAAGGTTTCAATCCGTTTCATTTTTTCAAAAACGAAACCGAAATAGAAATCTCTCTTCTGCGCTTTCATGCTGACAGACGCCTTTATTGCGGCGTCTCCATTGAAGTGAAGCCTCTCCACCTTCCCCTTGACGCCTATATTTTAAAACATCCTATTGGCAGTATTGTTACCGGAATTGTTGAAAAAATCAAAGGCGACAAAGTGATCCTGCGGCTGGACCAATTTACAACGGCAATTGTTAAAAGATTCAAAGAGGCGAAGATTGGAGAAAGCATCCTCTGTACAATTGAACGCGTTAATGAAAAAAAGCATTGTATCTTTGTCCGGGTCAATTGACATTTTCTTTTTTTAACCCCTGATTTTCAGGGGTTATTTTTTGCTTTAAAAGCAACTTTCCCTCTCCACCGCGCAGAGCCATTTACAAGATGCAAAAAAAAATCTCCGGGAACCGAAGATTTTTTCAAAAATTACAAAAAAGCGGGACAAGCCCGCTTTCTCTTAGTGAATTTTTTCAACTTGTGAATATTCCAATTCCACCGGCGTTGCACGTCCAAAGATGGAAACAGAAACCTTCAAACGGGACTTTTCAACATCCACTTCTTCAACCAAACCGACAAAAGAAGCAAATGGACCGTCATTAACCCTAACCTGTTCGCCGACTTCAAAGTTAACAATGGTTTGCGGGCGTTCAACACCTTCCTGCATTTGTGTGATAATCCGTTGCGCTTCAGCTTCCGTAATCGGAAACGGCTTATTGCGGCTGCCCAAAAAGTTTGTAACCTTGGGATTATTTTTAATCAAATGCCAAGCATCATCAGTCATAATCATTTTTACCAAGATATAACCGGGAAAGAACTTACGTTCACTGCTGACTCTGGCTCCCTTTTTAATTTCAACAACTTCTTCAGTCGGAACCAAAATATCGAGGATTTTATCCTCCATTTTTTTAACAACAGCCTGTTCCTTTATAGATTCGGCAACTTTCTTTTCCGAACCAGAATGAACATTTACCACATACCAACGTGCATCCATCTCAAACAACTCCAAAATCCAATTAGCTCAAAATCAATCTGACAGCCCAACCTAATACCTGGTCAACAACAAAGAAAAAAGTCGCGGCAATAGCCACCAAAACGATAACCATAATACTTACTTTCGTAACTTCCTGCCTTGTCGGCCAAGTAACTTTTTTTACTTCCTGCTTAACCTGCCGGAAAAACTGTAAAACACTAACTTTTGCCATGGATCTGCCCATAAAAAAGGTTAAAACACTTCCCCTATCAGAGGAAACAGCAAACGCACATTAAAATATACGGGACACCCCGTCTATATTGTAAGTCGGCTTCTGCTTAATGCCGCAAACATATTAAATTATTTTTTACATGTCAATAGATATATTGTTGTTTGCCCAAATAATCCTACTGCTTCCTTCCCAATAAAACAACAAGCTGCCAAATACTTTTACGGTTTTATTTATATTGTTTCTTTTTAAAAAAAGTACTTGATTTATTTTTTATTCTTGTGTATCAAGAATCAGCAAGCTTGAAAGAGCTTTGTTTCTGTATAGGGGTATAGCTCAGTTGGTAGAGCATCGGTCTCCAAAACCGAGGGTCGTGAGTTCGAATCTTACTGCCCCTGCCAATAAAAAAAGTCCACTTTAGGTGGGCTTTTTTTATTGGGTAGAGTAAGTTAGGCACGAACTCGCGAAGAAGTGAGTTCGACAAGGAGGATAAGGCGGGCGGAAGAACGCCGGTCAGCTTTAAGCTGATATCCAACGCAGCAACTCAAGCGAAGCGCAGAGTAATCTTACTGCCCCTGCCACTCAAGATAAGCCGTCCGAAAGGGCGGTTTTTCTTTTATAAAACAAGCATTTAACCGAATCCGTGTGAGGTATGCTACATGAGGCTGTTTCCCACTGGTTACACGGACTATCCCAGACGAAATTCTTTATTTTACAAGCACTTAACGCGGTTTGAATCCTATCGGGTTTTGGGATATATTGATTAAAAAAGATAACCGCCATATTTGAAATATAGCGGTTATTTTTTGATTTATTCTACTTCGTGTGCTTCAAGGAATAATGATTGTCCCAGAGCATTAAAGAAATTTTGATATGCGATAGGTTCTTCAAGAGCTTGCAAGCCGACTTGAGCATTGGCTCTGACAACAATTTGTTTATCATTGATAACTCTGATAGAAACGGTCATTTTGGAAGCATGTGTATATGATGTTCCACTGATTGTTCCTAATTTCTCATCTGCTCTATCAATAATAAAACCTAAATCCTGCATTGTTGAGACAACAGCTCGTAAAACGAGAGCTTTATCATTAGTATCAAAAGAACGAAACTGATAGTTTCTCATCTGTACTTGAGATTGGGAAGTTCCTAAAACATCTTGATGTGTTGAAGCACAGGCAGATAAACTTAAAACAATAGCGATTGATAATAAAATTTTTTTCATCTTTACCTCTATATATTATTAGCAGTTAGAAAAACGGATTGGCTTAACTTATCAAAGAAATCTTTGTAAATTTCTTCATCTTGAATTTTCTCAATTCGTGCTTGATTCATGTTATTCCATATTACACGGGCAAATTCTATTCTAATATTGTAGCCATTGTTATGATTCTTAGTAGAAACTAAGGTTACATATCTGTGGTTACCATATTAGGTGAACCAAGAACTTCAACAACAGCAGAAGATGGCATCCCGATTTTGATTTCTGTTTGAGCCTTAACAACGGTCATTTGTTCTTCATTCAGACTATAATTGGTTGTCGAACAAGAAGAAACAAAAGGTATTGTTGCAAATGCCATGGCTGATAAAATATTTTTGTATTTCATAATATACCTCGCAATAACTAACTAGTCGCCTTGATGGGAGGCGACTGGAAGTTGAGAACAATACCACTAGTTATTGTGCGATATATTGACTTTAAAAGCGTATTTTATCGCCTTCCAGTCAAAAACCGGTAGGCGAAAATATCGTCTTTCGCATAGACGCTAGTGGTTGTTAGGTTCTCACACCTAAGTCAGACCATCAATTCTGACACAGATATTATAAATTTGTTGTATAAGAAAAATCAAGAAAATTTTCAGCATATTGTGAAGTGATATTTGGTAAATTATGTAAAATGTATGTTTTTAAGTCCGTGGATTGCACTATGTGCTCTGCCAGTTAAGACAAGCCGTCCGCAAGGGGGTTTTTTCTTTATATATCAATAGCTTAACCGAGTCCGTGTGAGGTGCGCCAAATGAGGCCGTTTGCGCCGCTATGGAAAGTTTCACTTTCCTACTTGCGCGAACAACTATCCGACGCAGAAACTCGCGGAGCGCAGAGTAATCTTACTGCCCTGCCCCAAAACAAAGATGCTAAATAACCGAAGCCATCGTAAAATTGCACCAAGGCTCAATTACTGTCGACAGCATCGTTGGCAAAAGCACAACCTTTGAAATTATATTGCCTTACAGCCAAAAAAATTAAATGCCGTATAATTTTGCGTAATCGCTTTGGGTAAAATGAAAATATTTCAGGCCTTCTAAAATTGAATATACATCATAAAAAGCATTATGCGGGTTAAGATTGAGATCTGCCAAATTTTTTGCTAACCCTAATATTGTTGCAATTTCTCCGGATGCCTGACCAGTTACGGGCATTTGATTTTTTTGATATTGAAATTGAAACCATGGAGCAATATTCAAATAGTTTAAACTGAAATTATTTTTATTTCTGTAATAACTTAAAGTCTCATCCAAAACATTGCCGTCGCATTTATCATGAGCCATACTTCCCCAAGCATGAGAATAACAGTTTAAGCCTTTAGAAAATTCAAAAAACGCTTCATAAGCCCGAACAAAATCTACGCCATGCAAATGCATAAACTCATTAGTTATGCCGGTAACATCTGTAAAATAAGCAGAAATTTCAGTATGTTTAACCGGCAATGTATAAAAATCCAACTTATCTTCCACTTGCAGATTTTCGCCGACTTTAATCGCGGCAATTTGTATAACTTCACGGTTCTTCCAACCATTAAAACCTTTTTCATATAACCCTTTATCCGCAATATATTCAGTGTCAAAAATGATAAAACTCATATTTTTTCTCCTGTCTTTTATATTTTTATAAAAATTTTATACAATCAAGGAAAATATTTGATAATTACGGATAAAATATTGCCTGTCGCAAAAAACAATCATAACCTTCTAAAGGTGTATAACGATTAGGAGAAAATAAAATGTCCATAAAAGGATACGATAAAATTTACATAAGAGAAGCCTTGGCAAAGGCAGCCGAAGAACACCACAACACAGTGTCTCTGCCATATTCTGAAGATAACGCGCCATATTCTCATAAAGATACAATATTGGCATTTTTACAAGGCGTTCTCTATCAGTGGATATTAGAACACAAAGATAAAACAGCCCCATCTTTTGTTGCAAGAGACCTCTTGGGAGGATTTAACAACAATTGGGCTGGAACTCCTTTGCAATTTCTATATGATTACTACTATGCCAAAACTTCCGACAATACTTATGCCCGGGAACAAGCCGCACAAGATGCCGGCTGGGCTTTGAAAGAAGTAATAAAAAATGACCCCAGGGTAAAATTTGATAATACGATAAAAGATTATTACTCGGTCAGATACACATTCATTAGCAAAATTAACATGGATTAACAATTAAAATACAGCGTTCACATTCCACTGTAGCTATGGCGCATAAATTCCTTTTTTTAGGGAGAGAGCGGTATTATTAGCTTTATTGGCGAGTTTACAGCTTTAAGGGGGTATCAGGGAATAAAAGGGCGAGGTAATAATGTAGTTGAGCAGCTAAAGAAAGAAGCACCCGGAGTGGGTGCTAGAATAAAAACAAAAATAGGAAAGGA
>CAJUAK010000015.1 GCA_910584385.1 uncultured Alphaproteobacteria bacterium
GGGATTGAAGACCTGCGGCGGCAAGTGTATTGCAACGACGGCATGTTGCACGAATAGCGATTGTGATACAGGTTACGCCTGCACAAATAACACATGTACGGAAATCCCTTGCGAAGCTGGGTATGAGAAGATTAATGGTACGGCCATAATTTGTGATGTTGATCAAGAGAAGGTTTATCAGGCTACAAATCCTAATTGCGCAAAATGCCAGGATATTGTATGCGAAACAGGATATTCTCCAAATGCTATGTGTCTTAAAGGCGAATTGATAGAAGTTCAGGCGAGCGATTCAAGATGCAAGAAATGCGTTGGAGATTTGCCAGTTATTGATTTGCCTACTGGAAAGTGCGATACCGGGCAGGTATATTGTACAGGAACTTATACTGTTAAGTGCCAAAACGGGAAGCCCTTAACCCCTTCTCATGCAATGTGCTTATCGTTAACGATGGATGCGGCTATTAATGTGGAAAATTGCGGACAAACACGCACTTATGAATGGTGTTGTACCGGCAAGACATGTCCGTCACCATCAGGTAGCAGCAGTAGCGGTACTGGAAGCCTGCTGCGGTAGTAGCTGCCAAGCAAAAAGAAAAACCTCGTTTATACGAGGTTTTTCTTTTGCCTTAATTAAAATCTTCCGTCCTTAAACAAGGGGATGAAATTAAAGCTTATTTTTTATTAATTGGGAAAATCTGAACGGCACGTTCTTCTTCATTGGCACCGGAAGCGTTAATTACTTCTGTTTCAATATTTATTCCCGGAATGGCTGCCGGCTGGCTTTGGCTTTTATTGCGGCTTTTTTTAGCTTGGAGCTCCGGAGCTAAAGGATAAGCGTCTTTGGGCAGGCGCAGCATCATGTAGCCGCTGCCGCCGCCGTATGCGGGACCGGAGAGGCCGATAGAATAATAGCCTCCGATAAAGCCGTAATCCAAATCGATATAATCAATGGAAAATACCGTCTTGACGCTGGTTGCGCCGATTGCTGTCATTTTGCAGTTGTAACCGCTGTCTTCTAAAATGACGTGATTTACACTTTTGGCAAACAGAATGGATTTTGAAGGCGTGCAATCGGGCGTTTGTCCGCCAAAGGTCAGATTATAATTCAAAATCAGGTTTAGCCGGTTATTGCCTTTTCCGACAGCAACGTCTGTAATTTTTACATAGTCAATATAGGCATAAGTCGGCGCCACCCCGGCCGTGATTGGCAAAGTAATGTAATTTTCCAGACAAGTGTGGGTTGATGCATCGGCATCGCAAATGAGCGCTTTTTGGTAATTGTTATTATCAAAAAGATGAAGCAAAGAATTATAAATATATTCTTTTGACATGGACAATTTGGCCGGAGCGCATTGTTTGGAGCGGCAGACCACAATAGAACCCGCATTTTTGACTTCGGAAGCGTGGGCGGGCATGTTTGACGTTCCGCCAAAGCTTTTATTGGTAAAATAGTCCTTTACAGATGTCAACGAACATCCGCCGGCAGCCATTAGTAAGGCAAAACAGGATATTTGCGATATTTTCAGCACAGTCAATCAGCCTCTCAATCTTTACATTTTGCCTTATCTTAAGCCAATATAAGGCAAACTACAAAAGAAATTTTCAGTTTATTAAGCATTTTTTTGAACTTTTATATTAATTAAAAATGGTTAAGAGAGGCAATATGCGTTTTATATTTTTTGTTTGTGCCGCTTTTTTATTTTCCAAGGCGGCAGCGGGAAGTGATTATATTAAAGTTGTGGACGGGGACAGCCTGTTTATCGGAAAACGGGAAATCCGCCTGTCGGGGATTGATGCGCCGGAATATCATCAGGAATGTTATGATGAAAACGATGCGCCTTACCCTTGTGGAAAAGAGGCGTTTTGGGCGCTCAAAAAAATGGCGGGAAAAAATATTGTCTGCAAGAAAGTTACTGTAGACAGATACCGCCGCGAAGTTGCCGATTGTTTTTGCGGCAAGAAAAATATTAATAAAGAAATGGTGCGACAGGGGTATGCCGTGGCTTATGACCGCTATACCCAAAATTATGTCCCTGCCCAAAACGAAGCTAAAAAACATAAAAGGGGAATATGGCGCGGGCGGTTTATGAAGCCTGAACTTTACAGGCGTTTGCTTAAAGATTAAAAAAAATGCGCCGTTTTGAATATTTTGTGGAGATTCTTGTTGACAGTTTGTAAAAGTTATGTATATTGCAGTCAACGTTTTATGTATAGAACAAGATAATAAGGTGAATTGACATGTACGCAGTAATTAAAACAGGCGGAAAACAGTATAAAGTTGCTTCCGGCGATGTTTTGAAAATTGAAAAAATTGCCGGCGAGGCCGGTTCAGAAGTTGTTTTTAATGAAGTTTTGGCTTTGGGTGAAAACGTTGGAACTCCCTTGGTTGCCGGCGCTTCTGTTAAAGCAACCGTTATCAAACAGGCTCGTGATGCTAAAGTTATTGTTTTCAAAAAGAAAAGAAGACAGAACTATCGCCGTAAAAATGGCCACAGACAGAGCATTACATTGGTTAAAATTACCGATATTTGCGGCAAATAGTTTTTGAGTTGTAAGGAGAAAAGAAATGGCACATAAGAAATCTGGCGGTAGCTCCAATAACGGACGCGACTCTGAAGGACGCCGTTTGGGCTTGAAAAAGAGCGGCGGCCAGGCTGTTATCCCCGGAAACATCATTATCCGTCAGCGCGGAACCAAATATCACCCCGGCGATAATGTTGGCATGGGCAAGGATCATACAATTTTTGCCGTTGCTGAAGGCAAAGTTGAGTTCTCTAAGAAAGCCGGCGATAAGACAGTTGTTTCTGTTGTTACCGACGCTGAATAGTTTCGGAACTGAATTGTTTCAGTGAGCTTTTTGGTGGAGGGGGTGTTTAAACATCCCCTCCATTGATTTATATTATCATTGTTATGATATTTAAGCAAAGAACAGACAGATGAAATTTTTAGATCAGGCGAAAATTTTTGTAAAATCAGGAGACGGCGGGAAAGGCTGTGTGGCTTTTCGCCGGGAAAAATATATCGAATTCGGCGGTCCGAACGGCGGAGACGGCGGAAAGGGCGGAAATGTTTATGTTGAAGCCGTTGATAATCTCAACACGTTGATTGATTTTCGTTATCAGCAGCATTTTAAAGCGAAGCACGGGCAGCATGGCATGGGATCTGAAATGACCGGTGCCAACGGGCCGGATATTGTTATTAAGGTTCCGGTTGGAACGGAAGTTTTAGCTGAAGACGGCGAAACGCTGATTGTGGATATGGTTACGCCGGGACAAAAATTTTTGCTGGCCAAAGGCGGAGACGGCGGTCGGGGCAACAGCCGCTTTAAAAGCGCTACGAACCAGGCGCCGCGTTATGCAGAACCCGGATGGCCGGGCGAGGAAATGTGGGTATGGCTGCGTTTGAAGGTTATTGCCGATGTCGGGTTAATCGGAATGCCAAATGCCGGCAAGTCTACTTTAATTTCCGCTTTGACAAGGGCACGCCCGAAAATTGCCGATTATCCGTTTACAACCATGCATCCGCATTTGGGCGTGGCTTGGGTGGATAATTATGAAATTGTTTTGGCAGATATTCCCGGGCTGATTGAAGGCGCGCATGAAGGCGTCGGGCTTGGCGACCGTTTCTTGAAGCATGTTGAGCGCTGTGCCGCTTTTTTGCATGTGATAGACGGAACGTCTGAAGATGTCGTCCAGGTTTATAAAGCCATTCGCAAGGAATTGGAGCTTTATTCTGAAAAGCTTAAAGGAAAGCCGGAAGTTATAGCCTTAAATAAATGCGATGCTTTGGATGAAGAAGAGATTGCCGCAAAAAAGAAAGCGCTGGAAAAGGCTTCGGGCAAAAAAGTTTTTGCCATTTCAGCTGTTGCCAAGCAAGGGGTTTTTGACGCTTTGCGCGAGGTCAACCAATATATTACCCGTGAGCGGAAGCCCCAGGCCAAAAATGAAGAGATTGTTGTTGAGGAAAACACGGCTAAAACCTGGTCGCCGTTGGATTAAAAAAGGAGTTGCAAAGTGGTTAAAACTTCAGATGAAGAAAAGATTTTGAATATTATTGTCAAAACGCTGGATGATAATAAGGCAGAGGATGTGGTTGTTATTGATTTGGAAGGCAAAACTTCTATTGCCGGGCATATGGTTGTTGCAAGCGGAACTTCCCAGCGCCATGTTGCCGCTTTGGCAGAGCATGTGCGCCTTAAGCTTAAAGAGGCCGGCTATCCTTCTATGATGGAAGGCGAAGAAAAAGCCGATTGGGTTTTGTTGGATGCCTATGATGTCATTGTCCATATTTTTAAGCCGGAAGTCCGCGAATTTTACAGCCTTGAAAAAATGTGGTCGTCAGTCAAAACGCGTTCTGCGGCAAATTAAATTGGAAAAAGGAGCTTTCGGGCTCCTTTTTTATTAATGCCTTGCAGAAAACCCCGAGTTTACCCGGGGCTGAATGCCAATGTGCCGGAACAACACCGCTCCACGCCAACGAGCGTGGTCAAACTGTTAGGTTTGTAGCTATTATAGAATCCTCAGTTTACAGGGGGATATTTATGTGGAATTTTGGAAGCTATTCCCTATGGTAGGGATGTCCGGCAATGATTGTTTGCACCCTGTAAATCTGTTCGGCAAGGACAGCGCGCATCAGCATATGCGGCAAGGTTAATTTGCCAAAGGATAAAATTAAGTCCGCTTTGTCGCGGGTTTCTTGCAGATGCCCGTCTGCTCCGCCGATCAGAAAGCAAATTTCTGAGCAGCCGTCCAGCATCCAGGCTTCGATTTTTTGTGCGAGCTCTTTTGATTTTATGTTAACGCCGCGCTCGTCTAATACGATGACTTTGGCAGAGGAAGGGATGTGTTCCTGCAAAAAGCGCGCTTCTTCTTCCTGAGAGGCATTATCTTTTTCTTTTATGACAATTTCCCAGCTTGAACGTTTGGCATATTCTGCAATCAGTGCCGCTTCGGGGGAGTTTTTTTTGCATTTGCCAATGGCAAGAATTGTTGCTTTCATTTGCGCCTCCTAAGGCAGGTAAACGGTTTGTCCGAAGACGTTTTGCAAAAAGAATAACGATATATAGCATATTCCGGCGGCGATTATCGGCGTTGTTATCCATCCGGCGGCTGTTTTAAGCAGAATATTCCAGTTTAACTCTCTGCCGCCTTTGGCAATGCCTATGCCCATAACGGCACCGATAACCGCCTGGGAGCTTGAAACAGGGACTAAAGGCAGTGCCGGAAGCCCCAGCGAAATAAGCATTTCACGCAGGTTGGGCGAAGCAAATATGAACAAAACCAGAGATTGGGACAAGACTACGACCAAAGCCATCAGCGGAGACATTTTCATGACGCCGCAGCCGATTGTATACATAACTTTATGAGACCGCGTGATGACGCCGACGGAGATAGCGATGGCACCGATTAAAAACAGCACCTGTGTGGGGTTTAACTCGGCAAAACTTCCAAAAGATAAGGCGTGCAATTGGTTGGCGTTGACAAAAACGCCCATAACATTGGCGATGTTGTTTGCGCCGAGCGCATAAGAGCCAAAAGCGCCGACAACGATTAACCCAATGCGCGTGTATGAGTCTTGGCGCAGCAGGTGCAATCTGGATTTTCGGGCTAAAAATTTTAAGGTTTGATATAAAGTTATGGCGATTAAGCCGGATAAAACCGGACAGATTACCCAGGTGCTGACGATTTTGCTTAATGTTCCGATATCTGTTTGGCGCCCGGCGTAAAAGTTCCAGCCGACAATGGCTCCGACGATGGCTTGCGAGGTGGATATCGGCAGGGACAGCTCTACCATCCAATAAACAGTCAGGGCTGCGGCCAAAGCCGTCATAAAGGCTCCGGCCAGCGTGTTGATGCTGCCGAGGGCGCCAAGCGTTTGAGAGGCGCCGGAACCTGCGGAAACGGCTCCGATAATGATAAATAAGGAAGCGATAGCGGCGGCTGTCCGGAATTTTACCATTTTTGTTCCGACGGCTGTGCCGAAAATGTTGGGAGCGTCGCCGGCGCCTAATGACCAGCCTAAAAATAATCCGGAGCTTAAATATAAGAAAAACGACAAATCCATCAGATGTCCCTTTTAATGGTAAAAATCAGGAGTTCGTCAATAAAATCTTCGGCAATATCGGCGATGTCGGCGATTTCTTCAATGAAACTGCTGAGCTGGAGTTTGTTGGCCAAGGGCAGTTCTGAATCAAACAATGCTTCTTTCAACCTTCCCGAGGATAAATCCGACTCATGTTCAATGAAGTAAACTTTTTGAGAATAATCCCGGACAGATGAAAAGTCTCTGAAAAAAGCCCTGGAGGCAATCGCCATGTTTTCTGCGCAATCGGAGGTCTGGTCGCAGAGTTCGGATATCCTTCTATGGTATTCTTCGGGGATCTCCGGCTGTTCGATGTAAAATTTATAAGCGACTTCGTCAAATTTATTAATAACCTTATCCATATTTTCAATAATATGCAGGACATCTGCCCGCAAATCAGGAATGAGGTTTTGGGTATAGAGCTTTTTTTCAATATCCCGGCGCAGGTTATCCGCGTCATGTTCAATTTGTTTAATTTGCTTGCTCAGCTTTTTATAGTCTTCGCTGCGCCCGTTTGACAGGAATTCCCTGACGGCTTTTTTGAATGTCATGGAGACGTCTAAAAGTTTGTCGTGAAAAGAATCTATCTTTTCTTCCAGCGTTTTGGTCCGTGAAAATAATGAAAGGCGCAAGTGAAACATTTTTATCTTCCCATTCTTTTTTAATTTGGAAATTATTTTAACGGTTAATCCTTAAAAAATTGATTACGTTAATAAGTTTTTTATAGATTATAAATTATTTTTGCTCTTGTAAATGAATTAGATATTAGTTAAATTATGTATGTTTACTTTTAAAAACTTAAGGATGTTTACTATGAAAAAAATTAATGCAGTTTATGTTTCTTTAGCGGCTTTGGTGCTTGCTGTTGCTGCTTTGGTTATGTGCCTTGTCTGCTGCTGCGGCAAAGGTGCATCTACTGGCGCTGTAGCTAAAGCTCTGAATGAAAATCCCCAGCTGGTTGTTGATGCTTTGAACAATTATCAGGCTCAGCAGCGTGCTGAAGCTGAAGCTTTGGCTCTTAAAGCAATTACAGACAACATTGATGAAATCAACAATTATGAAGGTTCTGCCGTTATCGGCAACCCCAATGGTTCTGTTACCTTGGTTGAATTCTTTGACTATTCTTGCGGCTATTGCCACAGATTGTATCCGGTATTGAAGAACATCATTGCGAAAAATCCTGATTTGCGCGTTGTTTTGAAAGAACTCGCTTTCGTTAACCCGCAGATTTCTTCTTATGCCGCAAAAGCTGCTTTGGCTGCCAATGAACAGGGCAAATATGCTGAAATGTATACTGCTTTGTTTGAAGCTAAAGGACCTTTGACAGAAGCTAAAATTGACGAATTGGCTAAAGTTGCCGGTATCGATGTTGAAAAAATGAAAGCTGACATGAATTCTTCAAAAATCAGCAAAACAATGGCTGACACAAGCAGCCTTGCCGGAAGAATTAATGTTAACGGCGTTCCGACATTGATTATTGAAGGCAAATTGGTTCAGACTCTTGACGAATCTGAAATCCAGAACGCTATTGATGCTGCTAAATAATTTTAGCCGCTGAAAAATAAAAAATCCGTGAGTTTGGCTCACGGATTTTTTTTGATTAAATATTTCGGGAATAGATGTAATCAGCCAGCTCTGCCAGCGGTTCCGCTCCAAAAGAAAATACTTTTAAGCTTTCTTTGGCTTCCGTTATCAGCTTTTGAGCAATTTCTTTTGCTTGTTCCAACCCGTAGCAGGATACAAAAGTCGCCTTGCCCTGGACTGCGTCTTTGCCAAGGGTTTTGCCCATCAGGGCAGCATCTCCCTCAACATCAAGAATATCATCCACAATTTGAAAAGCGGTGCCGATTTTGCGGGCATAAGTGCTTAAAGCTTCAAATTGTTTCTCATTTGCCTTGCCGATAATTGCGCCGGCTTCGCAGGCATAACGGATGAGCGCGCCTGTTTTCATTTCTTCTATGTCGGCGATAAGCTTTTCCTGATTAATATCTTTGGGAGCGGTTTCGGCATATAAGTCCAGGCATTGCCCGGCAATCATCCCTTGCTGCCATCCGGCCAGGAATGATAATTTTTCGGTGAGTTGGCAGCGGATTTCTGCAGAAAGGGGAGCTGTGGCAATCAGGCGGAATGCTTCTGTAAGAAGCCCGTCTCCTGCCAAGATGGCCGTTGCTTCGCCATATTGTTTGTGGCATGTGGGATGTCCGCGGCGCAAATCGTCGTTATCCATGGCCGGCAAGTCGTCATGAATGAGCGAATAGGTGTGCAGCATTTCAAGGGATGCACCGATTTGTGCCGGAGCAGGGAAGAGCGGGACGCCGAAAAGGGCGGCGCAGCGGTAAACCAAAAAAGGGCGCAATCTTTTGCCGCCGTTCGTTAATGAATAGCGGCCGGCTTCCATAACCTTTTTTTCCGGCCCCTGCGGGAAATTAAACAGGCTTTCGAGATATGGCGTGAAAACCTGGTTAAATTCTTTAAGCTGTGTTTTAATATCGGTCATTCTTTTATTCCATCGGCGGCAGTTCCGCAGTGGTCAGGCTGCCGTCCGCTTTAACTTCGATTTTTTCAATTTTAAGCCGGGCATTTTGCAATTTGCTTTCGCACAAATTTTTTAATTTTATGGCTTTTTCATAAGCTTTGACGGCGTCATCCAGTTTAATGCGCCCGCCTTCAAGGTCGCGGACGATGGTTTCCAGTTCGGCAAGGGCTTCTTCAAAGCTTAATTCCTGTTTTGTTTCTTCGGTCATTGTCATTCTCCTTTGGCCGTTAGTTTAGGTCTTCTAAAACCTAATGTCAACTTTGGTTTAACAGCCTTATGTATAGCTGGAAATTAGTTTTGCTACAACTATGCGGGCGGCGTGTTTTATGCTAATTTAGAAATTGAAATATTAGTGAGGGTGAGGTGTAGGATGAAACAGACAGCATTGGCTGCGGCTACAAAAATATTGAAGGCCGCCGGAAACTTGAAACGGCTTGAAATTTTATTTATCCTTCGGGATAAGGAACTTCATGTCGGCCAATTGCAGAAAATGGTGGACTTGAGCCAGTCTGCCCTTTCTCAACATTTGGCAATTTTGCGGGAGGAAAATATTGTAAAAACACGCAGGGAAGCGCAGGTTATTTTCTATTCTATCTGCGATTCTAAAATTGTCAGGCTGTTGGGGCTTTTGGAAGATATGTATGCCGCCGTTTAGTTTAAGCCGGTAAATTCAATTTTTTTGGTTTGGGGATTATATGCGATATGGAGCTCGCCGTTGCGGAGAGCCAGAGCATAGTCCCCAAATATTTTTTTGCGCCAGCCTTTTAAAATGGGATTGTTTTTATCGTGAAAACAGCTGAAGGCTTTCAAATCGTCATCGGCGGCAATGAGCCTTGGAACAATGCCTTCTGCCTGGCTGCGTATTTTAAGCAGCAGCCGCAGCAGTTCGCACAAAGATGTGCAGCCATGCGAAATTTTGGCTTCTGCGGGAAGGGAGACATAGTCTTTAGGGGAAATGCCATCGCATTTGCAGATGACTTCTAAAATTTCTCCGGCGAGTTTACCGGTTGCGATGTCCTTGCGGATGCCTCTGGTTTGTTCCAATTCTTCCGCCGAATGAGGGTTGGCGGCGGCGATATTCAGCAACATCTCGTCTTTAATCAGAGACTGCCTGGGGGTGTTTTTGCGCATGGAACGCTTTTCCCGCCAGGCGGCAAGCTCCCTTAAAATAGTTAAAAAGTGAGGGTTGTGGGAACGATGTTTGATTTTTTTCCAAACCTCAAAAGGTTTCACCTGATAGGTTTCAGGATTGGAAAGAATGTCCATTTCTTCGCTTATCCATTCGCCGCGTTTGTTTTTTTGGAGTTCATTATCAAGATATTGGTATATCTTGATAAGATGCGTAACATCGGAAAGCGCATATTGAAGCTGTGTTTCGTTTAACGGGCGCCGGCTCCAGTCAGAAAGGCGGGAGGTTTTGTCCAGTGAAATGCGGCAAATGGCGGCAACGAGGCTTTCATAACTTGCTGCTTCGCCAAAGCCGCAAACCATGGCGGCAACCTGCGTGTCAAATAAAGGCGCCGGAATTTTGCCGCAAAGGTTATAGATGATTTCAATATCCTGGCGTCCGGAGTGAAAAACTTTTGTGATATTTTCATTTTGCATTAAATCAAGAAATGCCTGCAAGTTTATATCGGGTGCCAGAGGGTCGACGATGGCCGAATCGGATAAAGAGCCGATTTGTATGAGGCAAAGTTTTGCATAATAGCTGTGTTCGCGCAGAAATTCTAAATCTACAGTAATAAATTTTTCTTTTTGGAGCTTTTCGCAAAAAGCTTTTAAGTCTTCAGTCGTTTCTATAAAAGTCATATCTTTGCCGCTTTTGTTTTAATTCAGCTCTTTTTTATCTGTTTTCTGCAGAATAGTAAAGCTTTTTTAAAAATGAATTTTAAATCTTGATTTTTTTGTCCAGATATGTTATTTGTCTAACATAAATCATATCATTATAAAGTAAATGTCTCATTGTAAAATTATTTTCTTATGAAGATTTTCGTTTCAAGAAAAATCACTGAGGTGGCTAAACTTCATTCCCTGCCGCCCCGCATTAAAGCGACCCGTGCCTTTATGGCAACACCTTGCGGCTTGCAGGAAGGCGTCGTTCTGGAAGGGCATAATCTGTTTTCAAGGGTCATATCCCGCTTGGCAGGCTTTTCCATGGTTGTCCCTTTGGACAATATCGAAACTGAGGACTGCCGCCGGTTGTCTTATGATCTGCGGAAAAACGCTACGAAAGCCTATGAGGCTCTGGTGCCGCTCTGCAATGCTGAAAAGCTGCCGTATGATATCATGCTGATCCTTTACCTCAAGGATGATCAGACAGTCTTCTGCGCAACGACGGAAGACGAGCCCGTACGCATAGACGACCTCTGTGATTTCCTTGGCTTCTGAAAGCCAAATTTTCAAAATCGACTGTTAAAGGAGTTAAGGCGCCCGCCTTGCTCCTTTTTTTGTTTTTAAGAAGATATTTGTTGCTTTTGAGTTTATTTGATTCTAAAACAATTGCATTGATGAAATAATTATACAGAGGATGAAATGAATCAATATCGTACCCATACTTGCGGGCAGCTGCGCGCGGAAGATGCTAATAAAAATGTGAAAATTGCCGGATGGATTCATCGTAAAAGGAATCTGGGCAGCCTTTGTTTTGTCGATGTGCGCGACCATTATGGAATTACCCAATGTGTGGTAGACAGCTCTTCTGATTTATTTTCAAAAATTGAATCTCTGCGCCCCGAATCCGTTATTGGCGTGAGCGGTGTGGTCGCACTCCGGGAAAGCGTTAATAAAAACATGCCGACCGGCGATATTGAAATCAAGGTTTCTGATATTGAAGTCCATTCCCAGGCGGATGTGCTTCCTTTCCAAATTGCGATTGAAGATGATGCCCCGGAAGAAATTCGCCTGAAATACCGTTTTTTGGATTTGCGCAAGGAGAGAATCCATAACAATATTATGCTGCGCTCAAAAGTTATTGCCCGCATGCGCGAGCTGATGCGCGAGCAAGGGTTTACGGAATATCAAACGCCGATTTTAACGGCATCGTCTCCGGAAGGGGCGCGCGACTTTTTGGTGCCTTCCCGTATTAATCCTGGAAAATTTTATGCTTTGCCGCAGGCGCCGCAGCAGTTTAAGCAGCTGCTTATGGTTTCGGGCTTTGACAGATATTTTCAGATTGCCCCTTGTTTTCGTGATGAAGATCCGCGCGCGGACCGCAGTCCCGGAGAATTTTATCAGTTAGATATGGAAATGAGCTTTGCGACCCAAGAAGACGTTTTTGCCGCGATTGAACATACGATGGGCGCAATTTTTAACGAATTTGCAAATGGCAAAAAAGTTGATCAGGCGCCGTTTATCCGCATTCCTTTTAAGGAAGCAATGCTGAAATATGGTTCGGATAAGCCGGATTTGCGCAATCCGCTGGTGATTGAAGATGTTACGCCGTTCTTTGGCGAAAGCGGCTTTGGCGTTTATGACGGTTTGGTCAAAGAAGGTGCCCAGGTTCGGGCAATTAAGGTTTCCGGCATTGCAGACAAGCCGCGTTCTTTCTTTGATAAGCTTGATGCTTATGCGAAAGAAGAGGGAATGGGCGGCATTGCCTATGTTGCGCTTTCTTCCAATGGTGCCAAAGGAATTTCCCGTTTCTTCAGCGAAGATAAGTTAAATGAGCTCCGCAGCCTGCTGAACCTCAAGGATGGCGACGCCGCCCTGTTTATGGCAGGCAAGGGGCTGAAGCTGAGCAAGTTCGCCGGCAGAGTCCGTTTGAAATTAGGCGAAGAATTGGATATTTGTGAGAAGAATGCCTTTAGAATCTGTTGGATTGTTGATTTTCCGTTCTATGAAGAAAACGAAGAAACAGGTGCTGTTGAATTTTCTCATAATCCGTTTTCTATGCCGCAAGGCGGTATGGATGCTTTGCTGAACAAAAATCCGCTGGATATTTTGGCTTATCAATATGATATGGTTTGCAACGGTGTGGAATTGGCGAGCGGTGCCGTGCGCAACCATCAGCCGGAAATTATGTATAAGGCGTTTGAAATTGCCGGTTATGACAACAGCGTCGTGGATAATAAGTTTGGCGGAATGATTAGCGCATTTAAATATGGCGCGCCTCCACACGCCGGATGCGCCCCCGGAATCGACCGTACGGTTATGCTGCTTTTGGATGAGCCGATTATCAGGGATGTCATTTTATTCCCGCTGAATGGCAAAGCTCAGGATTTGATGATGCAGGCACCCAATGTGGTTACGCAGCAGCAGCTTGATGAATTACACATTAAGATTGTTGAAAAAGAAAAATAATAAAAAAGCAGCTCGATGAGCTGCTTTTTTTTAGGCTTTTATTGATTTGTTAATTTATCTATGATATAATAGACAAAAAGGACAAATAAAGTGGCTGATTTATTAAAAAAAATAAAAGCAAAAAATTTAAATCCGGTCAGGGGAAACCGCCCGCCGGCGGAAACTCTGCGCCAGCCGGAAGACAAGCGCTTTGCTTCAGAAAAAGAAAATCTTGAGCTGGCTGCTGCGGCAGAAGCTTATCTTATTTTTCAGCATTTTCACGATAATCCGGACTTTGCCCGCAAAAAAATTGTTGATTTTTTGCAAGAATCGGGAAGTTATCTTGATAAGAAAAATGAAGCCTCGCCATTTGAGTTTTCTTTAACGGAGCCGGAAAAGGGATTTAATTATTGGAAAGACTTATCCCCAAAAGCGCAAAACTTGTTTAAGGCCATGAAGTCGCAGCGCGATGCCGAAGCTTTTTTAAAAACGCGCTTAGACAGGAACGGCTTGTCTTTGGACGAGTTTGTGGAACGCCTGCAGATTGATAAAGAAACAAGGCGGGTTACGCGGATAGACTTTAACGGTTGTGTTAACCTTCCGGAAGATTTTAACCTTTCCGCCGAGTATGCTGCAATCAGCACAAAAACAGATTTAAAAGATGAAAAACAGCTGGCCCAAGACGGCGAAATTTGCAATGATGAGCTGATAAACGGCCGTTTGGCGCAAATTTATGATTTGGATAAATGCCCGGCTTGGCAAAAATTTGCAAAATTTGAAAGTTTTCGCAAGAAAGAAAACTTAATCCGCCGTGCGATGTATGCTTGCGAAATTGATAACCGGCAGCTTGAAAATCTTAATGTATTTGATATTGAGCACATGCTCTGCCGTTATCATGATTTTCAGATGAAAAAGCCAGAATACAGCCGCGGGCGTTTTTCCTATCAGGAAGGTTTACCGCAAAGCGTGAAGATTTTTGACAATTCCAGAAACCCATATGACCATGATTTGCCTTTTGACGGCGCAAAGGCTTTTGCCGTTAAAAATTTCATTAACAACCACGAGGAAGAATTTGTTGCTTATTTGAAGGAAATGGGCGTTTCTGAAAAAACGGAGATAAATCCACGCACAGGAAAAGAAGAAAGCGATATCAGCCGTGCCGTTGCAACAATGAAAAGGGGAAATCTGCCAAAAGTACAGCTTCCCGAAGGGCGCTATCTGGAAGGGACCGTTCATCATGAAGTGGCAATCCAAGATGCCGGGTATCTGGATGATGTTACCCAAGTTAACCATTGGTCAAATATGCGGATTATTTTTGATGTTAAAAAAGGAAATCTTAAGAATTTGCGCAATGTCCGTTCGCAGGAAGTTGCCCTCGCAAAAGAATATGACTTTAAATCTTTAACGGAAAATCCGGAAAAAGCCTCCCAGACAATCAAAGATATTTTTAGCAAACAGAATTATTTTATTCGCAAAATGTTGAAATTTGATATGAATCTGGATGAAGAACGCGTTGATAAAATTATGGATTCTGCCAAGGAGGGAAAGCTTCCCCGTTTTGACTTGGATGAAACGCAGTATTTGAGATTTTCTATTAAAAAAGTCGGGGATGAATACCGGCTTGCCGCCCAGCCTGTGAAAAAAGAGGCGGGAATGGTTCATAACCGCATTTTCCACGGAATTATGAACAGGAAAAAAAGCACAACAGGAAACCTGTTGCAACGGGTTATGACAAAATATAAAGAGAATTTGAAACCTTATTGCATTTTGGGCAGTATGAAAAAAATCATTTATCAAAATGATAAAGATTTGTCTGCCAAACGTGATTATGGAAAAAATCGGGAACAAGGGAGCGCTTATCGTGAAAAATTTAGCCGCCGTGCTTGATGAATATGAAGATGTGGAAAAAGGGGAACCTTTAGATATTCTTCTTTTGCCGGATTATAACAAATTGTTGTCATTACAAAAATTGCCGCTTGTTCCGGACAAATGGCTGGCATTGCTTAAGGAATTTAACGGCCTTTGGCATGATGGCGCGGCAATTTTGGCGGTGGCGCCTGATGGCAGCGTGTTTGGCGATATTTTGGAATACAGCCTGCATGATGCGCCTATCCCGGGGGTTTTAGTTTTGGGGTATGATGAATTTGAATATCTGCTTTATGATGAAACGGTGCATAAATACCAGTTTTATGACAAGGCGGAGGGAAATATAACTTACCAAACGGCGGAAGCCGAGGCGGCAGCAGCGCGGTTGTTAAAAATATGATTATTTTTGTAAAAAATATTTGACTTCTTTAGGAAAACGGCATAAATATGTAGCCGAAGTTCTTATTGCTTCATCGTCTAATGGTAGGACAGCGGACTCTGACTCCGTTAATCTTGGTTCGAATCCAGGTGAAGCAGCCATAACAAAACACCCCGCTTTTGCGGGGTGTTTTGTTATGGCTATTAGAATCCTGAAAAGGTTCGGATTTTGACAGGTGATGTTTCTGCCGGTGAGAAACAGAGAGTACTTATTAAGCTAAAAGATTTTTAAAAGCGATTGGGCTGCCTGGGAAGCCAGAGAAAGAGAATTAACAGCCAATTGTTGCCTGGTCTGCAGTGCCAGCATGTTTGCGCTTTCTTCATTCATATCCGCCAGCGTGAGTTTATCCGCCCCTTCTTCCAAAATGTTAATCAGATTTTCTGTGAAATTTTGCCGTGTTGTAATAATGCTATAATTATTGCCCAGTTCAGCGGAAAAAGACCGTAGTGCCGATACCGCTTGAGCCAGCTCTTTTACGGATTGCATAACGCCTTCTTTATCATCCCATGACGCCAGAGAAAGCCCCACGGTTTCAGACATTATGTTTTTGCCGCTAACCTTAGCAAAATTGTTATATTTTTCATTAAAGTTGACAATAAGTTCATCCCCTGTAAGCAGATTATTGCCTTTATAAGAGCTATCCCTGATTAAATTGTCATACTGCTTGAGAAGTTCATTATATTTTTGTTCGTGCTTGCTGAAATCTGTTTGCGCAAAAGTCAAATTAAGTTCATCAACACCGGCTCCTTGTACATTCGGGTTCAATGCCAGAAGGATTTTAAAATCAGTAAAATTTTCCACGCCTTCAACATCTTTAAGCGTACTGTCTCCGGTTGACCAGTAAGTTGCTTTCGAAGTACCGCTGTAAGGAGAAGCGGGATTAAAATTACCCACTGCATCCGCAGAAGTGAACGTCAAATCCTTGAGATTAACAATCTTTACCGAACCGTTATTGCCAACATTGGCAATAACACCGACAGCCTTTTTACTGCTGTCTATATTATCCGAAGAACTCCATGTTTTATCAGCGTACATAATATCGCCAACTTTTGGAGCATTCGCATCTGATGGCGAAAAGCAATTTTCGATTTTGTTAAAACAGCGGACATTAAAGGCTGCGGGTTGACGTCCAAAGCCCCGAAGGCCATCGCTCATACGCAGTACCCATTTAATTTCCCCGCAATTCTCAGAAGACGACCAATAAAATGAGCTCCCAATCGCTTGGGCATTGCCCCCCAAAGCTGCAAGCGCCTTGTTAATCGTATTTAAATTTATTCCGTTTGCACCAGATGTAGAACTCCAAAATTGCTCCATCTCATCAAAATCTGCACCATACATTTCCATCAGTTCAGCAATAGAGGGCAAATACCACTTTCCAGCCCCAAAATCAGCATCTCCGGCAGTTATTTCCGGCGGATAAAACATCCAGGCGGCATTTGCTGCCGAAGCTTCTTCGCCAAGCTCCGCCACAATTGCTTTAGTGTTGGCCTCTCCGTCAAACAAGGCTGAAGGGTGTTCGGTTTTGCTGCTAATTGTATGTGTTTCAATTCCTTGGCATTTTCCAATGACACCATAAGCCTTACCACCGGTTGCCGTCATTGCAACATTATTCACAGACGGGCTATGTTCATTGTCCCGTGAATAGATACCTACCAATATACTGTCTTTCTTGCCTTCCAGATTAATGGAAACATTATTAATTTCTGCATTACCGCCGGCATATATCCCACAAATCTGATCTGCCTGAGTGCTTATATTTATCTGGACATTTTCAATTTTTCCGCTTAACATTTCAATTGCACAAATTTGCCCATCTAAATTCTCATTGGACTTATCCTGTGTAATCACAGCATTTCTGAGTGTAAAATTACTATCCCCTGCTTCAATAATCCTTGCCCATCCGTTTTTGCCTTCTGTTTGCAGTTTGATATTTTCGATAGTGTTTCCATAGCCGTGATTTCGAAGCCAATACGTTGATAAAGTGTGTCCGCCCCCGTTAATTGTCACATTTCTGCCTGTGATTTTTATTTCAGTGTTGCTGCTTATATCTGCGCCCAAAACAATTTTTACATTATTTTGTGTAACTAATTTCTGAAAATCTGCTAATGATGTTACAAGCGTATAACCTTGCGCAACCAGAGACTGCACATCGTTGTCAAGCTCAACTTCGACCCGGTGAGGGACATAATCTGTTTCACTCAGCGCCTGTTCTGTCATTGTCTGCATTTGCTCCAATATTACAGAGGCGCTTTCAATGCCCTCATTTGCGGCTTTAATTGTGGATACGGCCTGTCCCATAGAGTCAAGCAAAGCGTCTAAATCTCCAGCACGATTATTTAGCGAACGTGCCGTATAGTAAGATGAAGGATTGTCAATTGCAGAATTAACCTTATTGCCTGTAGAGAGTTTATTTTGTGTAGAATCGACCTGCTGGCTTATATTCCGCAAGCTCAATAAATTTGAACGCATGCCAGCTGTTAAACAAACCTCACTCATTACACAACCTCCTACATGATTTTGTATAAATAAATGATAATCATTTATCAATATCTAAGAAACTTTTTCCACAAAAAATGTCTATATAATATGTTGGCTTACAAGCAGTTGCAGCGAGAATACAAAATAATGAAGGCCTGTGTCCGATTGTTTGAGAGGCAGGTGCATCCTAAAGTATTGGTTGAAAAGGCTTTTTTAGCATTTATGTTATTAATGATTTTAAATGTAAAAGGAGGAAATCCATGAATACCTTATTGAAATATGTCTTATACGCCTGTTTGCTGGCAATTGTCGTTTTGTTTATAAACAGCTTGTTTACAGGCAATATTACCCGGGATACGAATGCCAGGGAAGTTGTTGCCCCTTCGGCAATGTCAGAAGAACCCTCCGCTCTTGATGCCGCAAAAGAAAAGGCTTCTGAAACATGGGAAGATACTAAGGAGAATGTCTCAAAAGCAGGGGAATATGCTGCAGAGAAATCCGGCGAGGCTTGGGATGCCGCTAAGGAAGGCGTTTCCGATGCCGGCGATGCCGTGTCTGAAAAATCAGGAGAAGCATGGCACGCGACGAAAGACGCTGTTGGTCAGGATTAATTTTTTACATAAAAGGAGAAATTTCTGTGCAGAATTTTCTCCTTTGCATTTTGCACCCCTCAGTTTATTTGGCTGCAGGGGTGATGTGTTTTTGCCTAAAATAAAGGTGTTATATGAAATAACTCAGAAACTCATGGAATTGTTAAACGAAAAAATGTGTAAGTACAAAGATTGTAAAAGCTGGTTGATACCTAAACTGCTGAAATATATTGAATTATTAAAAAACTGCGGATTTACATTGTTCAGAAAACTCGGACGCACAATCAAAAACTGGCAGGAAGAAATCGCTAGAATGTTCCGCTTTACCAGAAGTAACGGCATTACCGAGGGATTCCATAGAAAAATGAAACTAATACAACGACGAGCGTATGGTTTTAGAAATTTTGAAAATTACCGATTGCGTATCAGAGTGTTATGTGCTTAAATATTTTTACGGATTAACTATATGGTGCTGATTATAACTTTTTTATTCTTTTGGCTTCTTGCCCCATACTTTGACGATGAACCACTATTCTTTCGGCTTTTTCAGCCAGCCATTAAAAAAGCCTCCGCAAGGGAGGCTTTTTTAATGGTGCCGACAGAGAGACTCGAACTCCCGACCCACTGATTACAAAATTGCAAGGCTAAATTTTAGGTATTAAGCATCTTATTGATTTTTAATGAAATTTATAAAAGAAACTTCTTGACTTTACGCAAAATAAAGGATAATTTGACCTAAATTTTGTAGTATTTTTGTAGTATTTTAATGAGGGCTTTATGTCAAAAATAAATTTTACAGATACAAAATTAAGGAATCTCCAACCCAAAGATAAACGCTACTCTGTAATGGATGCAAAAGAGGATGGTTTAGAATTATTAGTCTACCCCAAGGGGACAAAAACATTCTGCTTATATAAAAGAATAAAAGGAATGCCAAACCATAAAAAATTAGGAAATTTTGGAGATATAAATGTTGCCCAAGCACGGGAAATTGCAAATAAAATCAAAACTCAAATGTATGATAACATTTATCTAAACCACAACGAAAAATTGGCAAAATTAACATTAAATGATATTTTTGAAAATTTTATGAATTCCAAAATAGAATTGGGAGAAAAAACGATTAATGAATATCGCCGTTTATGGGATAAAAATATAAAAAATGATATTGGAATGCAAAAGGTTTTAGAAATAACGATTGATGATGTTGAGAATTTCAGGAACAACCTTGCAAATACTAAATATCAAGCAAATAGATGTGTTGGATTAATCCGCTCTGTGTATAATTATCTCATCAAAAGAAAAACATTTAATATTATAAACCCTGCTGTGGGTGTTGAGAAATTTAAAGAAGAACCTTGTATGCGAGCATTACAAGAAGATGAAATTGGAAATATTATTGTTGTTATCAATAGATTATTAAATAAGAAACAATGTTTGCCATATTATGCAATATTACTATTACTCCTCATCCCTGTTAGAAAATCGGCAATGTTATCAATGCGCTGGCAGGATGTCAATTTAAGGAAAAAAATTTGGATAATTCCACGAACTAAAAATAAAAAAAATCTGGAAGTAAATTTACCTGATGCCGCTATTCCATTATTAAAGAAATTAAAAGAATATGCGGAGTCTGAAAATATCAATAGTGAGTATGTGTTTTATTCTAACAAGGGAAAAACAGGGCATCTGGTAGATATAAAAAAATCTTGGCGACTTGTAAAAAATGAAGCCGAATTATCTGGCAGGGTTAGAATACACGATTTTAGGCATACATTTGCAACTTTTATGGCAAGGTTAACAGGAAATGCTTATAAGATAAAAACAGCCTTAGGGCATAATTCTCTAAAATCAAGCGAAATATATGTAAATATTGAGATGGGGCAAGTTAATGATGTTATCAATACCACCATTGATGAAATGTTAAAATCTATTAAATCTAAACAATTAATAACAAAGAATACAAATGATGTAAAAAGTTCAATTTTAAGGGCTACCAAAAAGAAAATAAATATTGAAATCGCTACAGGCTCGCCGCAAGAAAATAAAGAATACATAGAAAAATTATGGAATGAGAAAAAGAAAAAAGAAACTGATGAAAATTAAAATTTTTCTAATTTTTGAATTACCTCCTCAAATATCTATAAAGCGTAGGTTTAGAAATATGATATTTGTTCATCAATTCAGTTTCGGTCATTCCTGTAGCTCTATCATCTTTTAATTGCTGAAGTTGTAATTTATTCAATTTAGTTGGATGTGCTTTTTGATATTTTCCTCTTTCTTGAGCGATTTTAATGCCTTCCATTTGCCTTTCTTTAATGGTAATTCTTTCCGCTTGGGCAATGGCTCCCATAATAGTAAGCATCAATTCTTGAGTTTTGTTGGCAAAATTTTCCTGATTTGAAAATGTCCATCCCTCTTTGATGAAGGTAATTGAACAATCTTTATCTTTAATTTCCTTGATGATGGTTAATAAATCAAGTGTGTTGCGGGCTAATCTGTCAATACTATGGCAAAAAACTTCATCGCCAGAACGAAGGGATTTAAGCATATTCTGCAATTCTGTTCGGTTATTTTTAGATTTACCGCTGATTTTTTCTTCAAAAATTAAATCATAATTTTCTTTATCGGCTAATTGGCGGTCTAAATTTTGGTTAATAGTTGAGCATCTAACATATTTGATTTTCATTTTCTTAATCCTTATAGTATCATGTTATTATAAATATTATGATACTATTTTTAAAAAGTCAAGCATAAAATTTACTAACCTGTTGATTTTTATAGATTCATATATTTTTGATGGACTCAATCTAATAGACTCATTTAACTATACTTTTTGATACTATTATTTTACAAAAGAACAAGGCGGAATTTATACCGCCTTTTCTTTTAGATATTTGTAGAGAGTTGTGTAATCAACATTCAACATTTTTGCAATTTTAACCTTTTTAATATTTTGGGATAACAATTTTTTTATCAGTTCTTCTTTACCTGATAATTTAGAAGTTTTATTTTTACTTCCACGAATCCTACCAATATGCTTCCCCTGGGCTTTTAATTTATCTAATGAATTTTTTGTGCGTTGAGAGATGAGGTTCCTCTCAATTTCTGCCGATAAACCAAATGCAAAAGCCAAAACCTTGCTTTGGATATCACTTCCCAATCTGTAATTGTCTTTGATTGTCCATACCTGACAACCGATATTCATACAATGATGAAGTATAGACATTACTTGTAAGAGATTGCGACCTAAACGACTTAATTCACTTGCAATCAAAATATCATCAGGTTTCAATTTCTTTAATAATTTTCCAAGTTTCCGTTCTTCAAGGCTTTTCCTTGATGAAATTGTTTCCTCAATCCATTTATCAATATGTATATTGTTTGTTTTGGCAAAATTTTCTATCTCAAAATGCTGGTTTTCATTATTTTGTTTTTCTGTACTGGTTCTGATATAACCGTAAATCATCTTCAATCCTTTTAATATATTTATCAAAAGAATGAAGTTAATTTAATTCTAAATCATTGAAAATAAAGGAACATTTGTTTTCAATATACATTCAAAATGTTAAGAGTCAATTAAATTTATTTTGTTGTTATCCATTTTCCTTGAAAACCTTGGATTGCAACAAGTTGAACCAATAAAGCAATACAAATAACAAAATATTGGATTCTGGCGTTCGGTTTTTCACAATGTTTTTAAGGCTGAGCATTTTGATATATGTAATTAACTTTTATAAAAGGAAATACGATGAACAAAACTTTATTATTGGCAGGCGTTGCTGCTTGCTTGTTTGCTGCTAATGCAAACGCTGTTGAACTGAATCAATATGTATCTGGTAAATTGACCTATTCTGATGCTTCTCACGACGTTAAATGGGATAACGAAGATGGTGAAGCTGGAAAACAGAAATTCAGCGATAATGTTTTGGGTGGTAGTTTTGCTTATGGTGTTAAAACTGGTGCAGTTAGAACTGAACTTGAATTGAACATTAAACAGGATGCTGAAAAAAAAGTTACCGACGAATTTGGAACAACCAAGGCAAAAATGGAAAACAATTCTGTTATGCTGAACGCTTACTATGATATTAATACAGGTACAAAATTGACGCCTTATGTTGGGGCTGGTATCGGTATGGCTCGTCTGAAAGGTTCTATTAAAGGTGATGATGCCAATGCAAGCAAAAGCAAAACAACATTTGCTTGGCAGGTTGGTGCTGGCGTTTCCTATGCTATGACTGACAATCTGGCTCTGGATGCTGGTTATAGATATACCGATGCTGATGAAGTTAATGTTAAAAACGATGGCAGCAACAACAAGTTTGAAGCTAAATCTCACGAGTTCCTGCTCGGTGCAAGATATAGTTTCTAATCTTATCTAAAGCAAGTAATAGTTTTTTTCATATAGGTAAAGGCTATACAAGAAATTGTGTAGCCTCTCCTTTTAAATCTATAAATATCCATATAGAAAAGGATCTTTATATGAATGAATCTGAATTATTACAACAACTTATAAACAGTCAAAAAATCATCAATAACTTAAAAATGTTAGCATATTTAAATGGTTGTTTCCAAAATCTCAAATTTCCCAAAATTGAAGAAAACTAATGCATATCTTCTTTTATCCAGAGATTTAAAACAAGCAACCTGATAACCGCCATCACTAAAAACAATAATCCCGTTATTGATATAGTTTCCTTTTGGGTGTTGTCTTACCAATTCGTTAAAAAACATATTAGGGCTTATCATTTAATATCCTACTTTTGGTTTAATTGATTTAATTTTAATTGATGATATTTCTTTTTTTCATCATCCATCTTAATATTTAATTGTTGGTTTTGTTTCGCTAATTCATTTCTAAAAGTAGGATTTTGATTGTTTTTCATTGTATCTAAATTTCTTTTTTTCTGCTCTCTGTATTGTCTTAAATTATCATCTAAATTCATTTTTAATCCTTATTCTTTATAAAATATTTGGCATCATAAATTGATGTATCTTTATTTTTTATATCATATTTGATAGTTAAATTTTCATCATCAATTATTTTGGCGTATGCGGTAGTATCCAGATATTGGGATTGCATTAACTTAAAAAAATATCCATATAATAACAAAAAATCATCTGGCATCATATTTCTCATAATTAGATGCAGATGATAGTTGTTTTGTTTTTCTATGTATAAATCATAATCCAAATTTAGATATTTCATCCAATTATTGCCATATAAAAAATAACCGTATTTGTTTTTGATGAAATTAAATAAATCTCTTAATTTATCTTCGGTTATTTCTGTGTGGGGATTAAATGAGAGATGATAATTTAGTTGTTTTTCTGGTAATTGAGTTAAAATTTCATCCCGTTTATTTCCAAAATTATATTTGTAGATTGGATTTAATTTCCGTAATTCATCAATGGTTGCTGATGTTGTATAGATGATTCTGTTAGGTAAATTGATTTGTTGATTAACCGATTTCTTTTGTTTTGATTTATAGTTTGATTTGTTGGAATTTAATCCTTGTTTTTGAATTAGTTGATTGAATTTGAAGTTATCATATTTTGTTATTTTAATGTTTCTACTCATTAGTGATCCTTTATTTTAATAATAATTTAGCATAGGGGCATCTCTGCTCCTTTTGTTTTATAAACAACACTCAATAGTATCACTTACATTTGTATTTATTATGATGTGATGAAAAAAACAGATTACAGAAATTTTGGATAAAATAAAAAATGCGATTCGCAAAATTTGTAGTATTTTTGTAGTATTTTGATAAAAATAAAAGGGCTTGCGAATCTTTGCAATCCCTTGAAAACTCTATGGTGCCGACAGAGAGACTCGAACTCCCGACCCACTGATTACAAATCAGTAGCTCTACCAACTGAGCTATGTCGGCGAACAACAGAAGTTCTTATATAGTGTACCTTTTTTAATGTCAATAACTTTTTGTAATTTGTTTGTATTTTTATAAGTGAATATTATAAAATGACCAGCAGCGTGCCGGCGGTGATGAGCAGGCAGCCAGCAATGATTTTTAATGACAATGTTTCATGCAGCAGGATAAATGCCAGCAGAATGGTTAAGACCAGGCTGAATTTGTCTATGGTTACAACCTTGGAAACCTCGCCGATTTGCAATGCTTTGAAGTAACACAGCCATGAGGCGCCGGTTGCGATGCCGGAAGCGATAAGAAACCACCAGTTGCGGGCAGAAATAGCTGCTAACTGGTTTTGAATGCCTGAGAAGGCAACAATTCCCCATGTCATAACCAAAATGACAAGGGTGCGGATGGCGGTTGCCAGATTGGAATTTATGCCGTCAATGCCTACTTTTGCCAAAATAGAAGTTAGTGCGGCAAATAAGGCTGATAAAAGTGCAAATAGAATCCACATAAATTTCTCCGGCTGTTTTGACTGCATTTATTGTATGCGTATTTTCCAGGATATTGCAATCTTTTTTAGCAACGGGGCCTGTTGTTATTTTCTTGAGTCTTGGGATAAGATGTGCTATCCTTATCACTAATGAATCTTATTTTGTTTATTAGTTTGTAAAGGTGTTTTATTTTCAATAAAATTCTTCATGGGCTAATAAATGTAATTTTAAATTAAGCAAAATGAAAAAAATTACAGAAGCTGGTGAACCGATTGTTGAACTGGCAGAGGATGTTGTTCTGAATGTCGATGAGGACTTTGCCCTTGCCGAGCTTTGTGAGGACGATGCTATTGATGCCGTTGTTGCCGAGCTTTGTGAAGACGAGGATGATGTCATTGAAGTCGATGATGATGTCGTCGTTGCAGAGCTTTATGAGGACGGTGAGGATGGCGTTGAATCCTGTGAGGCTGTTGATTATGATGCTGAAATGCAGCGTCTTGCAGATGAAGAACGCGAGGAAGAAGATCGCCGCCGGCAGCAGTTTAAAGATGAAATGCAGACTGCCGTATGTATCGGTATAGCTGCTTCGTTTCTCTGAACACTAACGCCCTAACACCTTTTTAGCGTTGCCCTTTTGCGGGACAACGCTTTTTTATTGCATTTTTTTTATGGAGATTTATTCTCTGAAGTATGATGATTGATGAAGTTTTTAAAAATAAAACTGCCAATTTGAAAAAGCTGGAAGCTTTCGGCTTTAAAAAAGCCGGCGGCATATATTCTTATTCAACGGATATTATGGCAGGGCAATTTAGTCTGCAAGTGGCGCTTGCAGAGAAGATGCAGGCAGTTCTCATCGATAAAGACAGCGGCGAGCCTTATATTTTGCATCTGACGAATGCGGAAGGCGCATTTGTCGGCAAGATAAGGGCCGAGTGCCAGGCCGTTTTAAGCCAAATTGCTGAAAGCTGTTTTGAAACGGAAGTTTTCCATAATGAGCAAACGCGGGCGGCTATTGGCTATATTCGTGAGAAATATGGCGATGAACCTGAATTTTTATGGGAGAAATTTCCGGATAACGCCATTGTGCGACGCAAAGACAATAAGAAATGGTATGTGGCGATTTTAACTGTTTCTGCTCAAAAAATAGGGCGGGCAGAAGCGGAAACAGCCGAGATAATCGATTTACGCGGCTATCCGGACGAAATTGCATTGGCAATTGACAATCAAAAATATTATCCGGCTTATCATATGAATAAAAAACATTGGTACACAATCTGCCTGGACGAATCTGTCAGCATGGCAGAGCTGTTTAAGTGGATAGACGACAGCTTTTTGTTAGCGCAAAAGAAATAATTTTGCGGGAAATGTTGTCAGTAATCTCAATTTAAACTTGCTAATCAAAATAGATTTTCCTATTGTAAAATTATTCCTATATGCAGAAGGGATATTCTTCTTTTTGAAACACACAGCGAAGCAGTTGAGATGATACCCAAAAGAATATTTTATATGTGGAGCGGCTCGGAGAAACCATTGGATGTGAAACAATGTATTTTCAGCTGGAAACAGTTGCTGCCGGGGTTTGAGATTGTCGAATTGAATGAAGATAGCGCGGATTGGTTTGATTTAAAAAAAGAACTTCAGGAAAATGACTGGTTTCGGGCTGTCTATGAACGAAAAATGTGGGGCTTTGTCGCTGATTACGTCCGTTTTAAAACCTTATACGAACATGGCGGAATTTGGATGGATACGGATGTTTCTGCCATTAAGGATTTTTCGGCTTTGCTTGCGTGCGGAATGATTTTGGGGCGTGAGAATCCGCATCATGTCGAATCTGCCTTTATCGGTTCTGTTAAAGGGCATCCCCTTTTGAAAACGGTTTTGGATTTTTACAATGATAAAATTTGGCAGAGCGATATTTATACTTCTCCAAAAATATTGACAGAGGTTTTGAAAGACGAAAAGGGTTTGTCTGACAATATGGAGGGTATTGTCAGATTAGATGATATTGCCATTTATCCTCCGGAATATTTTTACCCGCTGGCGTTAAAAGGAGAGAACCCCCAAATAGGCGATAACTCTTATGCGCTGCATTGGTGGAAGGCTTCTTGGAAACGGGCCGAAATTAAAGACTGGCTGAATCATAAACATGTTTGGGGCAAAGAAAAAGCCTTGGGCATGAAGCCAGTTTCGTATAAAAAGGCTTATTTATTCGGCTTTATCCCTGTCGGACGTTATAAATATGACGAGAAGGTCTTTTCCTTGCTTGGTATAAAGCTGTTGTCTTTTAAAAAGTCTCCAAGAAAAGAATTGGCTTTGCTGTTTGGTTTTTTACCGCTGTTTAAATTGAAGTGAAAATTAATGCCTGAGATTTCCGTTATTATTCCTGTCTATAATGCCGAGGCTTATTTGTCCCGCTGTTTGGAAAGCCTGATTATGCAATCTTTTACGGATTGGGAAGCCCTTTTGGTTGATGACGGTTCCACAGACGGTTCTTTGGCAATTTTGCAAAAATTTTCCGAAGCCGATTTGCGCTTTAAGGTTATAAGCCAGCAAAATTCCGGGCAGAGCGTTGCCCGGAACAAAGCACTGTCTTTGGCTCAAGGGCGGTATGTTTCTTTTGTTGACGCGGATGATTGGATTGAAAGGACTTTTTTGCAAAGGCTGTATGAGAGCCTGGAGGAAAGCAGGGCAGATATCGCTTTTGCCTCTATTGTGAAAACCAAGGGCATTGGCGGCAAGGATAAATTCCGGGTGAAAGAGAAAAAACTTTATTATACGCCTCAGGAAAAATACCGGGCGTTTGGCATGCCTGAAAATTGTTTTATTTGGAACAAGCTTTACCGGAAAAGCAAGCTGAATCTCTCCTTTATTGAAGGAATGTATTATGAGGATATTGTTTTCAGCCACCAGGTGTTATGGGCGGCCGGGGCGGCGGTTTCTGTTCCGGGAACGCAATATTACTATTTTAGCAATCCGGCATCTACGGTTAATGTGTATTCCGAACAGAAACGGCAAGATTACAAGAGGGCTTTGGAGCTTTCCCTGCAGTTGATGGCGCAAAATGGGATGAAGGCCAATGTGTGCGCTTATTCTCCGATAATGAAAAAAGATTATAAGCTATTTGGCATAAAATTTTTGACAATTAAGGATTGGGGCGTTAAAAAGTGTTTTTATGCTTTTGGTTTGTTTAAGGTTAAAGAAGTTAGGAATTGATTGAATGGCTGTTTTTGTGTTTGATATGGATGGAACTTTGACGCCGGCGCGTCTGCCGATGGAAAGCCTCTTTGCTTTGCGCTTTTTGCCATGGCTTAAGAAAAATAAAGCTTTTATTGCAACGGGTTCCAATATTGAAAAGGTTAAAGAACAGCTGCCTGAAGATATCCTTGAGGCTTTTTCCGGAATCTATTGCGCCATGGGAAATGATTTATGGGCAAAAGGGAATTGGGTTTATCATAAAGATTTTGAACCAGAAAAAGAGTTAATGGAAAAGCTTGAAGAGTTTAGAAAAAATACCAAGTATCCTTATTCCGTCTACGACAATTATATAGAAAAACGAACCGGCATGATTAATTTTAGCGTTTTGGGGCGCGATTGCCCTTATCGCGAGAGAGAACGCTATTACGGATGGGATTTAAAGTCTCATGAGCGGGAAGCCATTCAGCATGAATTGAGTGCAATATTTCCACAATATGATTTTGTCCTGGGAGGGACGATTTCAATAGATATTGTTAAAAAAGGCTGCGGAAAGGGGCAGATTGCTGATGATTTGCGCCAGAAATTCCCGAAGGAAAAAATTATCTTTTTCGGGGATAAGACCTATCCGGGCGGAAATGACTATGAGCTTGCTTTTGCATTGCGTAAAATGGAAAACACGCAGGTGGTGCAGGTTGAAAATCCGAATCAGGTTTTGCGCTTTTTGGAAATTGTGTAGGAATGTGGTTTAGGCAGATATGCAAATGTGGAATAAACTGAAGACTAAAATTAAATCGCTTTATATTGTTGATAATTACAGCAAAATATATCCCTATGTAAAACCCTACTGGTTTCGGGCTCTGGCTGCAGTTTTAATCACTATTCCCGTCGGGTCTATGGATGCGGTTATCGCTTGGTCATTGAAACCTTATATGGATGTGGTCATGATTGAAAAAAATACTCAGGCCACGAATTTTTTGCCGCTGTTGATTATTTTCTTCAGCCTGATGCAGAGCGTATTGAATTATTTGGCAACATATCTTAACACCTGGGTGGGGCAGCGGATTGCCATGGATGTTAAAGTTGCATTGTTTGACAAACTGATGCGTTATCATGCGGCTTTTTTTGACAAGCAAAATTCCGGCGATGTGGTTTTTCGTTTTAATACGGATGTGGATATGGCCTGCAGCGGTTTGCTTTCAAATTTGAAACTTTTTACAACGCGTTTCTTTTCTTCCATTTCATTGATTGCCGTGTTGTTTTATAATTCCTGGCAATTGGCGATTTTGGCGGTGGTTGTTTTGATGGGGGCCTTATATCCGCTGACGACCGTCCGCAAGAGAATTAAAAATGTTATGAACAAGGCTGTTTTTTCAGGATCCGCCGTTATTACCCATTATAATGAAACTTTTAACGGCAACAGGATTGTTTCTTCTTATAATTTGTATAAATACCAAGGGCAGAAATTTCGCGATACGGCACGAATGGTGTTTAAAATGGGCATGAAAATGATTCAGCGCACGGGTATCCTTTCGCCAATGATGCATTTTATTGTTTCTTTGGGTATTGCCGGGGTTATTTGGCTGGGCAGCTTTTTAATCGTCCATCATGAAATCTCTGCCGGCAATTTTGTTTCATTTATTACGGCGCTGGTTATGCTTTATAATCCCATTAAATCTATCGGCAACAATTATAATGCCGTGCAGATGTCCTTGATGGCGATGGAGCGCGTGTTTAGTTTGCTGCAGCAACAGCCGGACATCCGCAGCAAAGAAAATGCCAAACCCTTGTCTTGCGTGAAAGACAATATTGAATATAAAGACGTTTGTTTTGAATATATTTCCGGAAAGCCGGTGCTGAAAAATGTTAACTTAAAAGTTAATGTCGGCGAAACAATAGCCTTTGTCGGGAATTCCGGCGGCGGGAAGACAACCATGGTTAACTTGCTGCCGCGTTTTTATGATTTGAAATCCGGAAGCTTGACAATTGACGGTACGGATGTGCGGGATATTGAGCTGGAGAGCCTGCGCGACAATATTGCGATTGTTTTCCAAGATAACTTTCTGTTTTCAGGAACTATTCGGGAAAATATCCTGCTTGGCAATGAAGAAGCAACGGATGAACAGATTGAGCAGGCTGTTAAAAGCGCCTGTCTGGATGAATTTATCCGTTCTTTGGATAAAGGTTTGGACACGCAAATCGGCGAGCGCGGCGTTCTGTTGTCCGGCGGACAGAAGCAGCGCATAGCTATTGCCCGCGCCTTTATTAAAAATGCGCCGATTGTTATTTTAGACGAGGCGACATCTGCCCTTGACAACAAATCAGAGGCTGTGGTGCAGGAAGCCATAGACAACCTTATGAAAGACAGAACAGTGTTTATTATTGCCCACAGGCTTTCCACGGTACGCAATGCCGATAAGATTGTGGTGGTCAATTATGGGGAATTGGTTGAAATGGGCACGCATGAGGAATTAATGGCGAAAGAAAACAGCATTTATGCCTCATTGTATCGCACGCAGCTTAAATAATCAGTAATCTCCCAAAAAGTTGTTGACCTGGTTGGTGAAGTTTTCTTGGAAGCTTACCGGGTCTGATATTTGGTTTTGCAGCCCTTCAAGTTTTTTGAAGCCGAAGGTGGCACCGTCGTCAACTCTTTGCAGAACGACTTCCAACGGTTGGCTCAGGCTATATGTTTCTATGAAATTATATTCCTGGTCATTCTGATAATCAATTAGCAGCAAGCTGTATTGCCCGGCGTAATTTTGGTTATAAGCCTGTTCTATCAATTCTATTGCCTGTCCGCAATTTTCACAGGGCTCGTTGTTATAGAACACATAGATAATTGACTTATTATAATTAGGACGGCTTTCTTCAAAATATTCCTGCATATTGATGTTGGAATCGTTGTTGTCTTGAAATTGCAACTCCGCCCGGGCAGGAAAACTTGCAAGCATTGCCGCCAGCAATAATAGATATTTGCGCATGTGTTTCTCCTCTTTTTATTACAGAGGAGAGCAGGCGCCTTTCAGCCAATCTTGGGTTTGCTTGTCTACCAAAGGGGAGATTTCTTTTTCTACCCGTTGGTGGTAAGCGTTAATCCAGCTTTCCTCTTCTTTATTTAAGAGATATTTGTTAATCAGCTTTTTATCAAGGGGGGCCAGCGTTAAAACTTCAAACCCCAGCATGCCGTTTTCTTTTTTTACGGTGCGCAGCAGGTTTTCAATACGGATGCCGTAAGCGCCTTCTTTGTAATACCCGGGTTCGTCGGAGAGTATCATGTTTTCCTGAAGCGGCGCGGAAGAATAGCGCGTGGAAATGCCGATAGGGCCTTCATGGACATTTGAAAAACAGCCAACACCGTGTCCGGTGCCGTGTCCGTAATCCAGGCCATGTTTCCAGAGTTCGACCCTGGCGACGGCATCTAAGGCTTGTCCGGAAGTCCCTTCCGGAAAATTTGCCTGTGCCAGGGCAATATGCGCCTTTAGGACATAGGTTGCATTTTCTATCATTTCGGCGGTGGGTTTGCCAAATGCTACGGTGCGCGTTACATCGGTGGTGCCGTCCAGATATTGTGCGCCGCTGTCTAATAACAGCAATTTTCCTTCTTTGAGGCGCTTATTGGTTTCTTTTTCAGGGTGGTAGTGAATGATTGCGCCATTGGCACCGATGCCGGCAATCGTGTCAAAACTGTTGGAAAAATAAAGGGGCTGCCCTTTGCGAAATTCTTTAATTTTTGCTGCAATGCTGAGTTCGTCCTGCGTGCTGCCGTTTTTCTCCAACCAGGACAAAAAGCGGCAAAGCGCGGCGCCGTCCCTTTGGTGCGCTTTCTTGATGCCTTCGATTTCAACGGGATTTTTTGCGGCTTTCCAATTTACTATCGGATTGGCAATATTTTCCAGCCAGATTTTATGAGCTTTCATTAAAGAATAAATCTGCCGGGGCGTGTTATTGAACGAAACGCCGATTGTGCGCCCCTGGTATCTGGAAAGTTCTACTTCCAGCTGGTTAAAATCATTGGTGAAAAGGCTGATATCCCCCTCTTTGCCGATTAGGGCGAAGGCCCTTAAAACCGGCGTGTCCGGCAGGGCATTTGATCTTAGGTTCATTAGCCAGGAAACACAATCTGCCGCGGCAATAAAATAGGCGTCTAATTCATTTTGGTTGATAAATGCCTTGAAGTCTGCCAGTTTTTCTTCCATGCTTTGCCCGGCGTAACGGGCTTCATGTTCAAAAATTTCGCAAGGCGTTTCGGTCAGCATTTTTCGATTGCCTATCTCCGGCGTTTCGATAAAAGAGAGCGATTTTAACGTCCTTTTCCAATAGTCGACTTCGCTGATGGGGTGGCACCAAGGATTATATCCGATTTTTGAACCTTCAGGAAAATTCTTTTGTATAAATTGCGACAAGCTTTCGCCGGGGCGGCAGACGACTTTTATTTTATTTGTGTCTACCTGCTGCCCGGCTTGAAGTTCGTAGCGCCCGTCAACCAACAGATATGCTTTTTGCGGACAGATAATTAATGTTCCCGCGGAGCCGCTAAATCCGGTCAATGATAAAATCTGGTTTTCTTCATCTAAAACATCCTGCCCCAAGAACATATTTCCTCTGGTAAGGATGTAGGCATCTAATGAATGCCCGGCGATTTGTTGTTGAAGTTCGTCAAATGTCATTATTTTTTCTCCAAAAGTGCGGCGCGCCAGTTGTCAAACTGATAGGTTTTGACAAGCTTTAGCCCTTGTTCCAAATGGGCGTTGACAACCCATTCTTCCTGGTCGGCAACAAAGCCTGAAACAACTGCGAATCCTCCGGATTTTAAATTCTTTGCCAAATCAGGAGCCATTTCTATCAAAGGGCGGGCAAGAATATTGGACAAGATGATGTCATAAGGGGCATTTTGCAAAACTTTTGCGTTTTGGTAGCCGTTGCTTAAGAAGCAGTCTATCTGCTGTTCTACCCCGTTGTCTTTGGCATTTTGATTGGTAACGATTACGGCCTCGTCGTCGATATCTACGGCGGTTATTTTAGAATCCGGCCAGAGTTTTGCCGCAGCCAAAGATAAGATTCCCGAACCGCATCCGACATCTAAAATATTTTTATGGGCTTTTTTGCCGTTGTCCAAATCGCAAATGGCCTGAAGGCAGGAACGTGTCGTTTGGTGTTCCGAACCGAATGCCGTGGCGGCATAAATGCGGATAGCCAGCTTATCTGTTTTGGGCGCTTCTTTTTCGTGGACGCCGTAAATTAAAAATTTATCAGCTTCAACCGGGGCAAATTTGATAACGTTGTCTTTTAACCAGTCTTCGCTTTCAAGAAGCTTGGCTTCGTAAGGCGGCAGGGAAATGTTCTGCCCTTTGGCGTAGCTTAAGAATTCCTGTTCGTTGAAGTGGCTGTCTTTATAGCCGCTCCAGATGTCAAAACCGTCTTCCGTATAATCACAGGTTACAACATCAAACCAGCTCTCTAAAAATTCTCCAAATTCGTTTTTGTCTGCCTCCTGTTTGGCGAAGGTGATTTGCCAGCATCTGCCGGAATTATTCATGAGTTTTCCTTTGTGCACTAAATATTTGTTTACTAAATTGGGATAATGTTATATTAAATTTATTAATAAATCTTTGTGATGGGAATGAACATTATGAAAAAAAATCTGCCGCTTTTGATGCTTCTGTTTGCCGCTTCCTGCAGTATTCGTGCCGGCGAATATAAAATTTTGCCCGGCGACGGTGGGTTGATTAACAATATTAATTCTTCTTCCGCAAAAGTTTATAATGCCGGCGAACCCCGCCTGGTTAAAAGCGAATATGTCGAAGAAAAGAATTTTATGGTCAATGAAACACAGCTGGCAAAGCGCGGCGGGTCGGTTTTGAACAACAAAATTTACCGAAAAGACTTTTATGTAAACAATTCTGTTGCGGCTAACAAAGATGCCGTTTTGCACAGTGCTTCCGTTCCCCAGCCGGTTTATAAAAATAAGGCGGTTAATGTTTTGGGCGAAGTTTCTGTCGATGGCAAAAATTATCGGATGCTGGAAACAGAAATTAAAAATTTTGTAATGCTGATTGATGAAAACGGAAAACTGTTTAATAAGATGGGGCGGCTTCAAAACGGACGGTTTGTCTTGCTGCCGGTTGAATATGTCGTTACGCCGGATAATGTTGTCTTTAAGGATGTTATGGCGTCATCAACAACCCAGACCAAGCCTATCAGGGGTTTTGACATTAAATATGACGGCGTCCGTCTGGGGCGGATGTGGTTTACTTATCTGAATTATGAAGGCGGCAAAAATGACAGCGGGCGCTTTCAGGAAATTAGCTTTCCGGCAAAGCCCGGGCTGATTGAAATTAATAATGTCGGCATCCGGGTCAGCCAGGTGGATGATGGCAAAATTGAATATGTCATTGTTAAATATGAATAAGAAAAGCGGAGGAATTTTGAAGAAATTTCTCCGTTTTTTATAAAAAAATCTTGCGGGTTTTAATGCTTTGCTGTATAAGTGCCCTACATATGTCTGAAAATGTTTGTTTTTAAGGAATTAAGAGAATGTCAGGACACTCCCAATTTAAGAATATTATGTACCGCAAAGGTGCTCAAGATGCTAAAAAAGCAAAGGTTTTTGCAAAGTTAGCCCGTGATATTACAATTGCTGCAAAGTCCGGTTTGCCGGAACCAGATAAGAATCCGCGCCTGCGTTTGGCCATTCAGGCTGCCCGCGCCGAAAGCATGCCCAAAGATAATATTGAGCGCGCAATTGCCAAGGCAACCCAGACTGCCGGCGGTGCTGATTATGTTTCCACCCGTTATGAAGGGTTTGGCCCGGGCAAGGTTGCTGTTATTGTTGAAGCTTTGACAGATAATAAAAACCGCACGGCTAGCAATATCCGCACAATCTTTGGAAAACGCGGCGGCGTGATGGGTGAATCCGGTTCGGTTGCTTTTAACTTTGAACGCATTGGCTATATTCAATATCCGATTGCTGCGGCAGATGCTGATACAATGTTTGAAAAGGCTTTGGATGCGGGTGCCAATGATGTGGTTTCTGAAGATGAAAATCATGAAATTGAAACATTGCCGGATGATTTGAATACGGTAACGGAAGCTTTGGAAAAGCAATTTGGTACGCCGTCAGCTTCGCGCCTGGATTGGAAAGCTATGGTTAAAACAGACGTTACCGATGTTGAAACCGCTCAGAAGTTTTTGGATTTTCTGGATGCTTTGGATGATGACGATGATGTTCAGCATGTTTATCACAATGCTGAAATTTCAGAGGAAATTATGCAAAAGCTGGCTTAAGATGCTGTTGATAAAGCAAAGCGCCCTTATTAAAAGGGCGCTTTTTTTAGATGAGTTCGTAATAAACTTTGTAGCAGTTTAGCTTAGGGTACCATTTTGCCTGTTGGCGCACGGGAATTGTGTCTCCGGGTTTTGCAACATGGGGCAGTCCGGCGTTTCTAAGTTCCAGCTTTCCGAGAACCTCGTGCTCGAGCAAGATAGACCTTTCATCTATGGTTTTGATGGTGAACAGGAGCTGGAAATGCTCGGCAGGTTTGAACCATATTTGGAAGCTGTTATCAGAAAGGGAAATGATTCTATCATATTCCGCACAGTATCCGTTGCTTGGAATTTTTGATGTCCTTGCCACTTCCGCGTATAAACAGACGCAATCTTTTTGTTCGGAGACTGGATTGTTTTGTTCAGCCTGGGAAGAATAGAGGCGGTAAAATTCTTTTTGATATTTTTTCCTAAATTGGCGGCTTAGCATTTTCATCCTTGTCTTTTGGTCAGCTTCCTGCCTTTGAGCTTTGATTGCCCTGGAGATTCTCAGAAACATCACAAGAACTGCCAGAAAAAGGATTGCAATGCAGCTTATTACAACGTTCATAAAAATTTGTATTTAATTAGGTTAATAATGTTATTTGCAGAGAGTATATTTTAAACGGCCTTTTTATGCAAGGTTTTTATGGCGATAAAATATAATATGGCAAGTTGTTTGTGCAAAGATTATTTTAGGGTTGGCTTTGGCTGCTTTCAGCGTTATCCTTATGCTGCTTTTAGGAGGAATGAAAATGATTAGGATTTTGGGGCTCGATCCGAGTTTGTCGTCAACCGGCTGGGGGATTATCGAGGCGGAGAATAACCGCATCCGCTATGTGGCAGACGGGTTTATTCCAACAGATTCAAAAATGCCGCTGCCGGAACGTCTGGCGCTTATTCATAAAAGGCTGGCCGAAGTTATAGAGTTTTACAAGCCGCAGGAAGCTTCCATCGAAAAGGTTTTTCTGAACTCAAATGCTGTTTCCACAATTAAACTCGGCATGGCGCGCGGCGTGGTTTTGCTCGCGCCGGCATTATTTGATGTTTCGGTAACCGAATATGAGCCGAATAAAGTAAAAAAAGCTGTCGTGGGCGTTGGGCATGCTGATAAAAACCAGGTGCAAAAAATGGTTGAAGTTTTGCTTCCCGGCTGCCATCCGAAGAATAATGACTCTTCTGACGCTTTAGCTATTGCTATTACGCATAATGCTTACCGCCGTTCGGTTTAACGGCGGTTTTGTTCTTTTTTTGTTCTTAAATGCAAAAATAACTTGTTTTGACGGTGTTTTCTGATAATCTTGTAATGTTTTCAATGGGAGATTAAATATATGATTGCAAAACTGCGCGGAATTATTGATTCAATAGGTGAGGATTATGCTATTATTGATGTCAACGGCGTGGGGTATTTGGTCTATGCTTCTGCCAAAACGCTTTCTCGTTTGGCGGCAGGAGCGGAGGTTTCCCTGTTGATTGAAACAGTGGTCCGGGAAGACAGCATTACATTATTTGCTTTTGCCGAGGCCCTGGAGAAAGAATGGTTCCTTACCTTAACCAAGGTACAGGGCGTGGGGGCAAAAGTCGGTTTGGCGATTTTATCCGCCCTTTCCCCTTTACAGTTGGCTCAGGCTGTTTCCGCGCAAGATAAAAACTCATTTACCCGGGCTAACGGCGTTGGCCCTAAATTGGCAGCGCGGATTGTTACGGAACTTAAAGATAAGATTGTCATGGCACCGCTGACTGCCGCTAAAGCAGAACTTGCAAAGGAGGCAGGAATGGATGCTAATCAGGAAACAACAGCTTATACGGATGCTCTTGTCAGCTTAAACAGCGAAGCGGGAGATTCACAAAAAATGGAAGATGCTATTTCCGCTTTGGTTAACCTCGGCTATCAACGTTTGGAGGCTTATAAGGCGGTTAACCAGGCAGCTTTGGGCAATCCCGAGGCGGATATGTCTACGCTGATCAAGCTGGCGTTGAAGGAATTTGCCAAGAAAGACTAATTTATGATACAAGAAGACGAAAGGCTGGTCAGCCCGAAAAAACAACAAGGAGATGAGGCATCAGTGAATGCCCCTGTCAATTTGCGCCCAAATTCGCTTCGTGATTTTGTCGGGCAGCGGGATGTTTGCGAGAATTTAAAAGTTTTTATTGAGGCCGCCAAGCAAAGGGGCGAGGCTCTTGACCATGTTTTGCTGTTTGGCCCTCCGGGATTAGGCAAGACCACGCTCGCCTCGATTGTTGCAAAAGAGCTTGGCGTCGGTTTTCGTGCGACTTCTGCGCCGATGATTTCAAAATCGGGCGATTTGGCAGCAATTTTAACAAATCTGGAACGCAATGATGTTTTGTTCATTGATGAAATTCACCGCTTAAACCCGGCGATTGAGGAAGTTCTTTATTCGGCGATGGAAGATTTTCAGCTTGATTTAATTATCGGCGAAGGTCCGTCTGCCCGCTCAGTGCGAATTGATTTACAGCCGTTTACGCTCGTCGGGGCGACGACCCGTTCGGGGATGTTGTCTACGCCTTTGCGCGAACGTTTTGGCATTCCTTTGCGTTTGGATTTTTATTCTGCGGAAGATTTGCAGAAGATCGTGCTTCGTGGAGCAAGGCTTTTGGATATGCCTTTATCGGAGGTCGGTGCTTTGGAAATAGCCAAGCGTTCCAGAGGAACTCCCCGCGTGGCCGGGCGGTTGTTGCGGCGCGTGCGCGATTTTGGCGCAGTGGCCGGTTCTGTCCAGGTCGATAATAAAATCGCAGATGCAGCTTTGCGGCGGTTGGATGTTGACAATTATGGCCTGGATGCTTTTGACAGGCGTTATCTGAATTGTATTGCCCGCAATTACGGCGGTGGTCCTGTTGGCGCAGATACTTTAGCCGCCGCCCTTTCTGAAGAAAGGGATACGATTGAAGAAGTTGTTGAGCCTTTTTTGCTGAAACTTGGTTTTTTGCAGAGAACGCCGAGAGGTCGGGTAATTTCTGATTTAGGTTGTAAATATTTAGGTGTTTCACTTCCTAAAAAAGAAATAAAACAATTTGATTTTCTTGATAATTTAGGAGACTAAAATGCTTTTTGACATTTTGCCGGCGGCCGGGAAATTTTTTGGAACAGTGTTTGCTTTTCCGATAAGGGTTTATTATGAAGATACCGATGCCGGCGGAATTGTTTATTATGCGAATTATCTAAAATTTGCCGAAAGATGCCGGACAGAATTTATCAGGGCTTTGGGCTGTTCTGACCAACAAAAAGCGTTGGAAGAAGATAAATGCGGCTTTACGGTGCGCCATGTCGAGGTTGATTATAAGGCTCCGGCGGTTTTGGACGACGCGCTTGTTGTAACGGCTGAAATGCGGGATGTGAAAGGCGCGGCAGCGGTTATGCACCAGGAGGTTTACCGTGGAGAGCAATTGCTGGCGGTAATTGACGTAAAACTTGCCTATATAAATTTAGCTAAAAAGCGTCCGGTGCGCATTCCTGAAGAGATTATTTCCAAGCTGTAAGCTTTATCGCCGATTATTCGTTTTCCGATATAGGGTTATGATGCTTTGTCATAATTGTGTAATGAAGATGCTTGTTCCCTTAGAGGTCTTATTCAGGGATATTGGTTTCTATGTGTCTTGATATGTACTTTACTAAGATGCTTATTTTATATAGATTTTGATTAGATGATGGAAGGGGGGTAAAACGATTATCTATTTACAATTAAAAATATCTATGATATAATAATCCTGTGTGTTTGTTTTATATTATGCGAGGCGTAGGATGAGTACTATATTTAAAAGATTCTTACTGGCAGTATGCTTTGTATTTATGGGCGTTGCTGCTTCTTTTTCAGCCACATATTGGCTTCCAGATTACGAGGGTTTTTCTTCTTTGGGTAAGCCTCACCCCGGCCCTTTGCCTGATCCTAATCCTAATCCGGATAAGAAGACATGTAAGGATTATGGCATGTATGCGCGAGGAGAAATGCCGGCAAAGACGGTATGCTCGCAAAGGAATCCTGGTAATGGCTTAACGTGTTTTACAGATTGTAAATGTCCTGCAGAATACGCATATGATTCAAACACAGGTAGTAACTTAGTATGCAGCGACAGCTGTACGGATGGTAGCGGTAAGACAAAATATAAATGCGCGACATGTTGTCCAGATGGTTATAAAGCAGATTCAGGAATTCATCCAGAGGTGGTTGGGTGGTCATTATGTGGAAATCTAAAAGTTGAGACTGCTCTTATAAATGATGAGATATGGAGTTCTTGTCGAAGGGACAAAGGAATTATTGCCTGTTATCGATGCGTGGATGTTTGTGGAAGTGGAAAAAAATACTGTTCTAATATAGACGGTTGTATAGATGTCGTAACAGGTAGTTGTTGCAGTGATGCGGATTGCCGTTATAGCACAGGGCACTGTGATATGGATACTCACATTTGTAAGTCGGTTTGTGAAGATGGTTATAGTGAAGAAAAGCCGACTTGTCCGAATGGGAAGACCCTGTGTCAGCAAGAAGGAAATACAAGCTGTTGGGGATGTTGTGGTACAGAATGTAACAGTGGTTACAGTACGGCTACAACGGCAGAGACTTGTAAAGATGGTCAGACATTTGAGACACAGGCGGATAATGAAGCATGTGGTATTTGTCGTGGGGTTGCTTGTGAAAGCGGTTATCAGACGAATGTTCATGCTTATCCTGGTCCGATGTCCAAAAATATTAATAATGGTGTTATTTCCAATATAAATATATCAATACCAAGTTCTTCAGATAGTGATACGGGCAACCCACCATTGGCGGGTAATGCAGTGTCAAAGGATGATTTAGGAGCTCGAGAAGATATGGCGTGTGTTAAAATTAAAATATGTGCGAGGGGGCAGAGAGTTCAGACGCAATCAACCAACTCAAGTTGTGCAAAATGTGTCGGAACGGCTTGTGATACGGCGAATGGCTACACATGGTTCCCAACTTGTTCTGATGGACAAACTACAACGGCTCAAACAACGAACTCAAGTTGTAAGAAGTGTGTTGGAACAGCTTGTGGAGATGGTTATAGCACTGCATCCAAAACAGTTAATAATGGCTATAAGCTAGAAACACAGACCAGCAATTCTCAATGTACAAAGCTTGTTGAATGTAAAGCGACTTGCAGCAATACTCAGATTAAACAGCCTAATAGTAGTGCGACTAATAAATGCGAAGTCTGTCTTGATTGTGCAAGTGGCTATTATTCGAATATTACTTCTTGTCCTACAGGTCAAAAGTTAGAACGCCAGCAGGCTTACAGCCAATATTATAATTGTGTCAAATGTGTATCCCAGACTTGTGAAGAGCAAGGATTGAAAACCTGTAATGGGAAATGTATAGCGGCAGATGGCTGTTGTGCTAGCAGCGAATGTGGTACAGGCTATACATGTACAAATAATACATGTACGGAAATTCCTTGTGAAACTGGGTATTCAAAAAACGAAATATATTGCTTGAAAGGGCAAACCGAAGTTCAGCAGGCAACGAATCCGAATTGCAAAAAATGTGAAGGAACTGCGAGCTTTTCAGGTGCGGAAGTTAGCACTTGTTCTTGCCCGGGTACACAATATTGTTGTTCGGAAACTGTTACTTATAATTGTGGTTCGGGACCAACTCTCGCTACATATAAAAGCTGTGTAATAAATGGTTCTGCTCCTCAAAAGGCTTGTAGTTATGTTGGTGAAAAAATAACTGCGACAGTTCAAGCTTGTTGTTCACAGCCATGTTCAAAGTATAAATAAAAAAGGAGGTTATGCGAACCCGTCGGAAGAGAAGTCTTCCGGCGGGTTTTTGTTGCATAGTTTACAGAAAACTCCAGATGTATTTAGGTTAGATGCAAAAATATTGTTAGGTGCAGTTCTTGTCTGATAAGTGCGATTATGCCATAAAATTTGTAGTGGCTATAGAACGACAGGCTTATTCGTGGATATCTATTTGGATATTAATTGAAAATTTAACATTTTGTGATATCTGTTCATCAAATTTGTATGTTTATGTTCTTTAAAGGATGAAAAATGGAAACTGAAACTTTAACGCAAACAGCGGCTGTCGCTTCTCAAATGTCTATGTGGGATTTGGTTTGGGCTTCTGACTTTGTTACAAAAATCGTAATGATAGGGCTTATTGCCGCGTCTGTTTGGTCTTGGGCGATTATTTTTGAAAAAGTCGCAACGTTGCGCCAGGTAAAGCAAAAATCCCGCAGTTTTGAAGATAAGTTTTGGTCCGGCGGTTCTTTAGACCGCTTATATGAAACCATCGGCAACCATCCCAGCGACCCGATGGCCGCCATGTTTGCCGCAGCAATGCGCGAATGGAAACGAACGAATATTATGAAATCCAAAACTGACCGCGGTTTGCGCGGCGTTTCCCTGCAACAGCGTATTGAGAAAGCCATGATGGTTTCTATGGATAAGGAACTTGATGATTTGGACACGCGTATGGGCTTTTTGGCTTCTACGGGTTCTGTAGCTCCTCTGGTTGGCCTGTTTGGGACGGTTTGGGGAATTATTAACAGTTTTAATGCCATTGCCGCAACGCAGAGCAACTCGCTTTCTGCTATGGCGCCGGGTATTGCCGAAGCCCTGTTTACAACGGCATTTGGTTTGATTGCCGCTATTCCGGCAGTGGTTGCTTATAATAAAATTTCTTCAGATATTGACCGTTACGCTAAAAGTTTGGAAAATTTTATGGTTGAATTTTCAACTATCCTTTCCCGCGAAATTGATGATACGGCAATTAAGGCGGATATTGCAGGAGAATAGTCATGGCTTTGTTTACCGATAACATCAGGAGAGGTGCCCGCGCAAGCCGCCGAAAGGCAGAAATCAATATCACAAACCTTATGGATGTTATGATGGTTTTGTTGGTGGTCTTTATGGTTGCAGCCCCTTTGATGACTTCCGGTATTGCTTTGGATTTGCCAAAGGTCGGCGGCAAGGCTTTTGAGGGAAAAGAAACTTCTGTTACAATCAGTGTGGACGGAGAAGGATATTTTTATATTGGGCAAACAGAAGTGCCTGCCGATAAAATGGTGGCAAAGCTTAATTCGATGAAAGAAGAAAATTCTGAATTAAGTGTTACGATTGCCGGGGATTCCGGTGCCCAATACGGCCGGGTTATCGGGTTGATGGCCATGTTGAAAGAAGCCGGATTTTCTAAGGTTGGATTAAAAACAGAACCTAAACCGAATGCGAAAAGATAGGAAATGACACCATACCTGAAAAAATCGTTAATCCTTCACGCTGCGGCATTTATTGCCGTTGCTGTTGATTTGCCTTTATTTTGGCATAATAAGGATACCGTTGGTCAGGTTCCGATTATTGTTGATTTAAATGATGTAAAAATTTCGGAGATGACAAATCTTCCGCCAAAGGCAGAATTTGGCAAAGAAAATAAAGAAGCCAGCAAAGTCCAGCGTAAAATTGAAGAAAACTATACGCAGGAAACGCCAAAAGAATCTCCTGAAAAAAGCGAGCCAAAAACAGAAGAAAAAGTTCAGTCTGACGAGCAGCCGGAAACGCCTAAGAATGATTTTCTGGAAGCTCCCAAACCTGATAAAAAGCCAAATATTAAAAAGCCGGCACCAAAACCTGCTCCTAAGCCGCAGCGCAAGCCGAAACCGACTCCTAAAAAAGAACAGCCCAAGCCCGAAAAAGATAAGCCAAAATTGGCGAATCCGTTAAAGAGCCTGCTGGCTTCTGTTGATGCTTTAGATAAAGAAACCGGAAACAAGGACAGCAAAGCGGTTATAAAAGAAGGTACGGATGTTGCCAATATGGGTGTGGAAGGCGGAACAGGCGGTTCATATTTCAGCGAGCTTTCTATCTCTGAAATCGATGCAATTGCGGGAAGGCTGCGGGCTTGTTGGAATCTTGATCCGGGAGCGATGGGGATTCAGGATATGATTGTAGAAATCAGGACACATTTAAATCCCGATGGAACAATACGCAGCGTGGATATTCTTGACAAATCGCGTTACAACAGCGACACGCATTTCCGTTCCGTTGCAGATAGCGCCAAGCGCGCGGTGTATGTTTGCGCGCCGGTTTATAAAATGTTTTCGCAGAAATATTCGGATAAATATAATATGTGGAAGACAATGTTGTTGCGTTTTAATCCCTTTGATGCATCAATCAAATAGGAGAGGGCATGGATAGTAATGTAAAAAAGCTTCCTTTGGCGGATATCTTCAAACAAAGTTATGATTATTGCCGGCAAAATTTTAAATTTGCCGGCGTGTTTGCTTTAGTGAATTTTTTCCTGCTGCTTTTGGGGTTTTATACATGGTCGACTTTGCTTTTTCTGCCTGTTGCTGTCTTGGGGTATATTTTATGGAGCGTTTTTTTTCGTTTTTATTTTGATAAAAAGCCATATTTTCAAATTAAGCCGCTTTTTCAATCTTTAGTGCCTTCCACTAAAATATTGGTTGTCAGCTTTTTAATTATATTTGTGCTGATGAGCCTGCCGTTTTTGCCGCCGTTTATCGGTTTGCCGCCTGAATATGCAGATGCTTACGCCCGCTTTTTACACCTTTATATGGAAGAAACAGATGTTTTGGACTTGGCGCTTAATTTGATTTTTATCCTGATTTCGCCATTAATCCTTTACCGCCCGTTTTTTGCTTGGATTGCGGCGCTTCTGGGACGCAGCGGCTCTTTGCGGATGGCATGGGGCAAAACCCGTGGCAATTATTGGCAATTTGTTATGCTGGTGATTATTTTTAATTCAGCTTTTTTGCTGATTGGCAATGTTTTTTCGATTCTTCCCGGCGGAAAATTTTTTGAATTCCTTTTGATGTCTCCGCTGTTTGTCTATTTTAATGTTGTCTTGGCGAAAGCTTATGAATTCTTTTTTCTGAAGGCTTAAGCGAAGAAAGACATAAATTCTTCTTCTGTTAAAATTTTAATGCCCAATTCTTGAGCTTTTGCCGCTTTGCTGCCGGCATCAGCGCCAACAATTACATAATCGGTGTTTTTAGAAACGGAACCAGCCACTTTTGCTCCCAAAGAAAGCCCTTTGGCTTTGGCTTCCGCGCGAGTCATATTTTGCAGGGTTCCTGTAAAAACAATCGTTTTTCCGGAAAGCGGCGAATTAGAATCGGCGGTTTCTATATATTCTTCAACATTAATTTCTTTTAGCAAAGCGTTTATAATATAGAGGTTGTGGCTTTCTCCGAAAAATTCGACGATGTCTTTTGCCATGGCGCCGCCGATGCCGTCAATTGTAACCAGTTTTGCCGTTTCTTTATTTATCATGTCGTGCATGAAGCTTGAAAAACTTCCGTAATTTTTTGCAATCAGGCGCGATGTTGCCGTTCCGACCTGACGGATTCCCAAGGCATAAATAAAACGCGGCAGGCTTATGTTGCGTTTGGCGTTTATTGCCCTGAAAAGATTTTCAACGGATTTTTTGCCCCAGCCCTCTTTGCTTTCCAGATGAATGGCGCCATCATCCAATGCGGCGAATAAATCCTGCCGCAGCGGGCGGTTGCGCCGTTCTAGGCTGAATATGTCGACAGGGCTTTTTAAAATTCCTTCCTGGTAAAAATCTTCAATGATTTTAGCGCCTAAGCCTTCTATGTCAAAGGCTTCCCTGGAGACAAAATGGCGCAGGCGTTCAATGGCTTGTGCCGGGCAGGTCAGCCCGCCAGTGCAGCGCCTGACGGCTTCATCTTCTTCGCGGATGGCATGCGCACCGCATTCCGGGCAATGATGCGGAAAAATAAAAGCCTGCGAATCGTTGGGGCGCTTATCAGGCAAAACGGATACAACCTGCGGAATAACGTCTCCTGCACGTTGCACAATAACCATGTCGCCGATGCGGATGTCTTTTCGTTTGATTTCATCTTCATTATGAAGCGTTGCGTGAGAAACAATGACACCGCCTACATTGACGGGTTCTAAATCGGCAACGGGGGTTAAAGCTCCTGTGCGCCCAACCTGGATGCGGATATTGTTTATGCGGGTCAAAGCTTGTTCTGCCGGAAACTTATGGGCAATCGCCCAGCGCGGCGTGCGGGTTAAAAAGCCCAAGCGTTCTTGCAAGGCAATAGAATTTATTTTATAGACCATGCCGTCTATATCATAGGAAAGGGAGGGGCGGAGTTCCATTATCTTTTCAAAATTTTGTTTCAGCTCGGTGATGTTTTTGCAAAGCTTGTTTAACGGATTTGTTGGAAAACCCCATTTCTTCAAGTGTTCAAAAAAATCCTCCTGGGTTGACCACATCCTTTGCGAAACTTCGCCCCAAGTATATACAAAAATGCTTAAATTGCGTTCAGCCGTAATTTTGGGATCCAACTGGCGCAAAGAACCGGCCGCGGCATTACGCGGATTGGCAAAAACTTTTTTGCCGCTTGCCGCATATTTTTCGTTTAGTGCGAAAAAGTCTGATTTTGCCATGTAAACTTCGCCGCGCACTTCTAAAATTTCCGGTGCATTTTCAATCTTTTGCGGCAGCTGGCGGATGGTTTTCAGATTTTGAGTGATGTCTTCGCCTTCTGTGCCATCTCCTCTGGTGGCGCCGGAAGTAAATATGCCGTGTTCATAGCGGGCGGAAAAAGACAGGCCGTCGATTTTGGGTTCGGCGATAAATTCCGGCGTGTCAGCCGTGTTAAGGAATCTTTTGATGCCCATTATGAAATCTTCAACTTCGGCCGTGGAAAAAACATCGCCGAGGGAAAGCATAGGGAATCGGTGGCGGATTTTTGCGAATCCGGATTGTAACGGCGCTCCGATTTTTTTTGAGGGGCTGTCTTGGCGCATGAGTTCCGGAAAACGAGATTCAATTTGCGTATTGCGGCGCTTTAGCGCGTCATATTGCGAATCGGTCAGATATGGCGCATCATTTTGATAATAGGCAATATCGCTCTTTGCCATTTCTTGCGCGATAAGCTTCAGTTCTTCTGCGGCTTCCTCAGCTGTTAATTCTTCAATCGGTTTCATGTTTTCCCTCTGTTTTTCTAATGGTAAAAATATATGATTTTTGAGCAGGCATTTCCAGAAATATCGCAAAGTTTTACAGAAGGAGAAAAAAACAGCCTCTGTTTAAGAGGCTGTTTAGGTGGTTATTTGTTCTCTTCCTGAGGTTTTTCTTCTTGCGGAAGCTGTCCGATAATGATTGCCATTGCTGCAATCATTGCGGCAAAAGAACCAAGCCCGCCGACGTAAATTTTCATGAGGCTTAACAGAAAGATGAGCACCTTGAGCCCAATCCAGCAAATGACGCTCAGACGCATTCTGAAATCAAAATCGGTCGTGCGTTTTAAAATCTTTGAGAGAATCGCTCCGCAGCCGGCATAGAACAGGCATGCAATAAAGCAATAAAAGAAAAAGCCCATAAAAGAAAATAAAAAGACGACAATTACCGCATAATCCAATATTTGCTCAAAAAGCGGGCGGTAGTCTCCGGCCGGAATATCAAGGCTATTGGTGAAATATGTCGTTTTTACCTGCCGGGAATCGACTAAATGCAATGCCGTCCGGGTGATATATATGCCGGGTCTTAATTTTGCGGTGTTTATCGAATCGGTCGTGGTATCGATGTGGATTTTCAGTCTCTCATTATAAGAAGCATTGTCAAAAATATTAAATGTTGCATTTTTAACGATGTTGTCCGGTTCAACAATATGTCCATCCCTGATTTGAATGGGAAGAATCTGGTCGGCCGTATCCTGAAGCCGTTCGGGCAGATTAACCTGAGATTGTCTGAATAAAAAGGTTATGACAAAAGCGGCAAAACAGGAAAATATCAATAAATATAATGCTCCGATGCCGGTAGATTCTTTGATATGATTTAAAAGCTTATCCATTTTTTCCTTCTTTCTATAAGAAACCCTGCCGGAGCAGGGTTTGAACGGGTTATTTTTCCGGGCTGACGATCATCATCATCTGTTTGCCCTCAAGCTTGGGCGCCGAATCTACTTTGCAGAGGCCTTCCAAATCTTCCACCAAGCGGTCGAGAACGGCTTTTCCCATGTCATTGGCGCTGAGTTCGCGCCCTTTGTAACGCATTGTAAATTTAACTTTATTGCCTTCGCTTAAAAACTTTTTAGCCTGTTTAACTTTGACTTCATAGTCATGCGTGTCAATCATCGGGCGGAGTTTTAATTCTTTGATTTCTACCACCTTCTGATTCTTTTTTGCTTCGGCTTTGCGTTTTTGTGTTTCATATTTATATTTGCCATAGTCCAGAATCTTACAGACAGGCGGGGTGGCCTGAGGCGAGATTTCAATTAAGTCCAGCCCGGCTTCATCAGCCATTGCCAAAGCTTCCTTTATTGGGACAATGCCGCAATTTGTGCCGTTTTCATCAATTAACCGGACCTCTTTTACGCGAATCTCTTCATTAATGCGGGTTCCGTCTTCGTCGCGTACTGGCGCATTGTTATTATCTTTTGCTATTTTAGCCTCCTTAATATAAATTAACACAAAGAATATATCATATATATAAGACCGAGAATCTTAATTTTTTGTAAGCTTTATAATATATAAGTAATATGTCTTGGCAAGAAGAATCTCCGTTTCAGCCAATGATTTTTGCCTGTGTGCTTTGGATTATAGACTATTTTGCTAATGAAAATTTATTGACAGCCAAAAATTTTTCATGCTATTATGACGTCATATCAGGTGGTTATGGAATTCTCCACAAAAAAATCAATTTTTTTTGAAAAAAGGTGTTGACATATTGGGATGAGTGTCATATAAACCACCTCGCTGACTGAGAGCGACGCTTGAAGGAAGCGAGCAGAGGAAACTCTGGTTATAGAAAGTAGTAGATAAGAAGAAAAAGAAGAGGATACGCAGACAGTGTA
>CAJUAK010000016.1:0-25958 GCA_910584385.1 uncultured Alphaproteobacteria bacterium
ACAGATGTCTCGCTGCACCAGGTTTTACCCTGATAGTCGCAAGCATCCTTAGCGGCCATGCATTTTCCGCACTGTCCGCCTTCCGAGCACTTAGCCGCTTCATAAACGGCACTTACGGGATTCGTAGGCTGAGATCGACAAACAAGCCATTTCAAATCTGTCGTACGCGCATATGGACTATAACTTGCGGCGTTGTAAGTCCATCCCTCTTCACAACATTTTGAACATTTGTATTTTGTTACCCCGTTCAAGGTGCAACTGCCGCTGCAAACCAGGTTTGGTGTTTGTGAGGTGTAGGTGTATTCTGACATACAGCGGCAATTGCGAAAACAGCGCAACCCATTAGCGGGCTGCACTGAATCACACTCCGCACCTTTGGGCGCGGAAGAAAGCATATTGAAATTCGCGCAAGTTTGCTGTCCGGGCTTATTGCCAACGGAAGGTTTGCCTAAAGACGGATTATCCTGATAATCGGGCAGCCAATAAGTTGCAGCAAAAACAGCGGCCGTGCTTATAAAGACAAAGCACCCCGCCAATAAAGACTTTTTCAATATACCTGACATTTTAGTTCACCTAATATAATTACCACACACATAACAATGTTATCATAACCGCAATGGATATGTCAAGTACAAATCTGTCAAAACATAAAACAAAGAGCCTCCGGAAAGTTATTTCCGGAGGCTCTCCCATCACCAAGCCCTTAAAGGCTGGAGCATGGTTGCGGGCAACAATAATTCCTTGTTTCGGTTCTCGTCTCCCCATCTAAACATATTGATGCATCGCCAGCTTCACTAACCGCCGTAGCACACAGCTTATATTTAGAAACCCGGGGTGTACTTCCACAAACATATGTAACCGTTTCCGTACAAAGATATCCGTTTTGGCAAGGATTCGTTACTGGTTCCAAAGATTTTATATAACACTTGCTCTTTTGTCCGGTACGCGGTTTATCACAGCAATAATGGTTAGCCAGCTGTTGGCAGACATACCCGTCGGACCCACTGCAAACATAAGGATAATCTCCGCCACATTCTGTTGAACATTTTTTGCATTCCGGATTATCGCTTTGCGTAAGGGTAATTTCCAAACGTTCTGCACATACAGTATCTTTGCTGTATCCGGCTGCACATCCATCGCCAATACCTGGTATTTTAGATCCACAAGCACATGTGGGGTCCCCATCTATAGTCGTATATAAACAGAGGCATTCTTCTCCGGCCAAACAGCCTTCCGTTCCATTTGTACAGCAGGAATCTTTTGCAATGCATGTATTGCCGCATGCTTTCTTACCTTGTTCTTCACAACTCTTATCAACACATTTTGCACAATTCGGATTTGTATCTTGGTAAACCTTGGTTTGGTTAGCATTGCAAACTACATGTATTAGAGCCCCGCTATTATTCTTCTCATATCCAGCTTCGCAAGGAATCTCCTCACATTTATAACAGTTCGGATTCGTTTTTTGATAAACTTCTGTTAATCCTTTCGAATGGTTACAAACACCAGCAATCAAACCTTCAATCTTCGTATACCCGTCCTCGCAAGGGATTTCCGTACAAGTATTGTTCGTGCAAGCATAACCCGTGCCGCATTCACTGCTGGAACAACAGCCATCTGCCGCAATACACGTGCCATTACACTCCTTCAGTCCCTGCTCTTCACAAGTTTTCGCAACACAGACGCCTGTTCCATCACATTTCTGGCCATTGCCGCAGCCTTCTGTGCCATTTGAGCAACAAGCCGTTGTGGCAATACATGTTGTACCGCAAGTCTTCAATCCCTGTTCTTCACAAGTCTTGGCGACACAAACGCCTGTTCCATCACATTTCTGACCATCGCCGCAGCCTTCTACACCATTCGTACAGCAGGCCGTTGCCGCAATACACTTGCCGCCGCAAGCTTTCATGCCCTGGTCTTCACAACTTAAACAACGGGTGCATAATGCGTTATTTGCATCCGACTCTAACAAATTTGGCGCCGGACAATTTTTTACTTCCGTCGTATAACCGGATGCGCAGGCTGTTCCCTTACATATCCCGCACAATTCATTATCGCCCTGCGTCTCAAACGTCTGGCCGTCTTTACAGCTCTCTGCCGTAGTGGCCGTGCTGTAGTTCGCATTACATTCTACGCCGCAACAGCCCCAACATCCGGGATTCCCTTCTTGCTGGCATAATGTCTTTCCGTTCGGACAGGCCGGCTTCGTTTCTGTATAACCGTCTTCACATAACGGATAAGTACAAGTATGCGTAGACATATCACAACGCGTCTTACCCTCGCTGCCAACAGCCACAATACCATATTTACCACCACCGCAATCACTATCTGAACAACAGCCATTTGACGGCGCGCAGCTGTCCGTATCACTGCAATATTTCTTGCCGCTCCCGCAAACATCCACGCAACGGTAACAGCTGCCTTTACAACTTAACGAAAGCGGAGCTGTGCTTTCATCTTTTAAACCGCCACACCGCGTCCAACCAACGACTTGCGGACGCTGCATATCATACGGTTCAAAATCATATCCCGACGGACAACAAGAAGTACATTTATACTTCGTCTCCCCATTATCATCGGTGCAACTGCCACTGCAAAACAGATCCGTTTGTGTTTGTGAGGTGTAGGTATATTCTGCAGTGCAGCGGCAGTTGCTGTAACAACGCAGCCCAAAACCGGGATACGCTGTTTTGCATGTCGTGCCTTTTGGCACATTTCCTATCGAGTGCATATTGAAATCTTCGCAGGTTTTCTGGCGCTTATCGCCCCCGTCATCATCCCCGCCGGGCAAATTCGGTCCCGGTTTCTTATCACCGAGGGAAGAATATCCCTCATAATCGGGCAGCCAATAAGTTGCAGCAAAAACAACGGCTGTGCTTATAAAGACAAAGCACACCGCTAACAAAGACTTTTTCAATATACCTGACATTTTTGTTCACCTAGTTAGAATACACACACACTAAAACTTTATCACATAACCAAAAGGTTGTCAAGGACATTTCTGTCAATCCATATTGCAAACAAAACAGCCCTTCCATTAAGAAAGGGCTGTTTTTATTTATTTTTTTGTAACTTAAAGGTTACATTTTTTTCGCTTCAATACGCATTCTGTAGAATGATCTCCAAACGAATATCAATCCCAGAAGGAAGAATGCGATACCCAACCCGAGCGAAACACAGCGAGGTGCGGCAACGGCCATTTCAACAGCCAACAAGCCAAACAACGTTGTAAATTTGATAATCGGGTTTAAGGCAACAGAAGATGTATCCTTATAAGGATCGCCAACAGTATCGCCGACAACAGCGGCATCATGCAATGGCGTGCCTTTTTCTTGCAGATCGACTTCAACCACTTTCTTGGCATTATCCCAAGCACCGCCGGCATTAGCCATATACAACGCCTGGAACAAACCAAACACGGCAATTGAAATCAGATAGCTTGCAAACAAGTTCGCATCAAAGCAGGCAAAAGCGATTGTGAAAGAGAAAATCACAATAAAGATGTTAAACATCCCTTTCTGGGCATAAAGCGTGCAGATTTGAACAACTTTTTTGGAATCACTAACTGATGCGGCTTTTGTCGTATCAAGTTTAATATGTTCCTTAATATAGTTCACGGCACGATAAGCGCCCGTTGAAACGGCCTGCATGGAAGCGCCGGAGAACCAGAAGATGACCGCGCCGCCCAAAATAATGCCGAACAGCACTTCCGGGTCAAGCAGGTTGAGCTGCAGGTTCAACAGCAAAATGATTGAGAAAATCATGGTCGTGGCGCCAATAACCGCCGTACCAATCAGCACCGGCTTTGCCGTTGCTTTAAAGGTGTTTCCGGCAGAGTCATTTTCTTCCAGATAATGTTTTCCTTTTTCAAAATCAGGTTTAAACCCGTAGTCTTTTTGAATTTTTTCATCAATTCCCTTAATATTTTCAATCTGGGAAAGTTCAAAAACAGACTGGGCATTATCGGTAACCGGACCATAGCTGTCCACCGCAATAGTAACAGGGCCCATGCCGAGCATACCAAACGCAACCAAACCAAAAGCAAAAACTGTAGGATAAACCATATAGCTGTCTAAGCCAGTACGGGCGGTAAAGAAAGCAATCGCCATCAAACCAACCATGACCAAGCCTTGCCAGAAAGCAGAGAAGTTGCCGGCGACAATACCTGAAATAATGTTCAGGGAAGCGCCTGCTTCACGGCTCGCATTAACAATTTCTTCCACATGTTTTGATTTTGAAGATGTGAAAATTTTGGTAAATTCCGGAATCAAAGCCGCGGCCAATGTACCGCAAGAAATAATGACGGAAAGTTTCCACCACAAATCATCACCCATATTGCCAATCATAACATAAGAAACGCCGAAGGTTACTAAAATGGAAATGATTGAGGTCAACCAAATCAATGAGGTCAAAGGCGTTTCAAAATTGAACTTATCCTTGTTGCCAAAAATAGCTTTGCTAAATCCGGCATTAACCAGATAAGAAATGACAGATGTAATAATCATCAAAACGCGCATTGCAAAAATCCAAACAATCAAACGTGCCTGAATATCAATGCCGTTTGCCATCAAGCTCAAATCACCGTTCGGAGCATAGAACATTCCGGCCGCTAAAACGATAAAGCTGATGAGGGCAACACCTGTTACGCCATAAGTTTCAAAACCATCGGCAGTAGGCCCGACAGAGTCGCCGGCATTATCGCCGGTACAGTCGGCAATCACGCCGGGATTGCGTGCATCGTCTTCATCAATTTTGAAAATGATTTTCATCAAGTCTGCGCCAATATCGGCAATTTTGGTAAAGATACCGCCGCAAATGCGCAAAGCAGCAGCGCCCAAAGATTCGCCGATAGCAAAACCGATAAAGCAAGCGCCAGCAGATTCTCTTGGAACGAAAAGCAAAATCGCAATCATCATGATGAGTTCGACACAAATCAGCAAAACGCCGATAGACATGCCTGAACGCAGCGGCAAACTCATAACCGGATAGGGCTTCGCCTTCAAAGAAAGGAAAGCTGTACGGGAGTTGGCATAGGTATTAATGCGCATACCGAACCAAGCCACAGAGAAAGAACCCAAAATACCCAAAACAGACCACAAAAGGATTGTGCCGACTTTAGGCAGCGGTGTTGCATTCAAAACGTAGAAATAGTAAAAAATGCAAACAGCGATAAACAATTCCAACAAAACCAAAAGCTTGGCCTGTTGTTTCATATAAGTTTTGCAAGTTTCATAAATCGTCGCCGAAACATCGAGCATGGATTTATGGGCAGGCATTTTTTTGATTTTAGCAAATTCATACCAGCCAAAGAACATACCCAAAACGCAAACGCCCATACCATAAAGCAAAATCTGCGCACCGGTAATATCCAGTCCCCAAATATGATACCCGACATCCAAACTCGGAATATTCAGGTCAATCTCTGAAGCGGAAGCGGAAACCGCACCCAACCCCAAAGCCAGCAGCAATGTAAAGACAAAGCCGCCGATTCTTTTCAGATTAGACATATATCTTTCCTTAAAATAGTTAATACAAAAAGCATAACATAATTATTGTTATGGGAAGGATATTACTCTTTGATTCTAAAAAATAGGTTAACTCAAATTGTAATAAGGGATTCAAAAACATAGAATAATTTCCACAAAACTCTTGGCGGCAGGTTCAAAATTTGCTATATTAAACAATGGTAACAGAAAGGAAAAAGAGATGAGAAAATATTTAATATTTGCAGCAGCCGCTACCATCTTAAGCAGCTGCGCGGAAACGCCAAAAGAGACATATCCCTACGGTATGACTGCCAAGGAATGGAATGAACTTTCCGTTAAAGACAAAGCAAATATACGCAGGGATTTCTATTTCTACGAAAAAGGTAGCATTAATTTCGTTAACCCTCAGCTAGAAGTCGAAGGACGCAAAGATGCGAATATTTTCACAAAACAAAAGCGCCCCTCAAAACCCGTACAGGAAACTCTTGCTGAACCGGAAGGCGAATAGCCTATAAGCCAAAGGCGCAAACCACACGGTCTAAAACGCCTTGTGTTTTTGAGATAGCCACGCCATAATTAGTAACAGACACATTCCGCCGCCTGCATTCTTGCAGGCGGTTTAACATTTCCGCACGGTTAAACATGCAAGCCCCGCAATGGACGACCAAAGCGTAATCCTCCAGATTCTCCGGAAAGTCATGCCCGTTAAAAATATCAAAGGCCAGATTCTTTCCCGTATATTTTTGCAACAGGCGGGGAAGCTTTACCCGCCCGATATCATCGCATTGCACATGATGGGAACAAGCCTCTGCAATTAAAATCCTGTCTCCGTCCTTCAGTTCATCTATTTTTCTTGCCCCGCTCACCATATCGGGAAGTTTTCCCTTAAACCGGGCAAACAAAATGGAAAAGGTCGTTAAAGGAACCTCTTGCGGCACAATTTTGGAAACCGGCAAAATTGCTTGTGAATCAGTAATGACCAAATCCGGATTCTTTTTCAAATCACACAGAGCCTGCTGCAAATCGCTTTCTTTTGTAACAACGGCTTTGGCGTTGCTGTCCAAAATTTCCCGCAGCATTTGCACTTGCGGCAAAATCAACCGCCCTTTTGGGGCAGAAATATCAATCGGAACCACCAAGACAACCACATTTCCGGGCTTAATCAAATCTCCGGCCAGCAAGGGTTCATCTTTAAGTTCTGCCGGCACGACGTCGATAATCAGCGTTTTAAGCGCATCGATATCTTTTCCTTCTGCCGCAGAAACCCCAATATATTTCAACCCCCGCTCTTTGCAAAAGGCCTCATCTTCGCTTTTAATTTTGCAAATATCCGTTTTATTAAAGGCAACAACAACCGGAAGCCGAAATTTCTCCGCCTCGGAAAGGATGTTTTTTTCCGTTTCGCCGATTCCATCTTCGCCGCAAACCAAAACCGCCACATCCGAACGGCGCATAACGCTGCGCGTCGCCAAGATTCGTTTTTGCCCTAATCCGCCTTCATCATCCAAACCCGCGGTATCATAAAACGTAACCGGCCCCAAAGGCAGCAGCTCATATGGTTTGGCAACGGCATCCGTTGTTGTGCCGGCCACATCCGAAACAATGGCCACATCTTGCCCGCAGACAGCATTAATCAACGATGACTTTCCCGCATTTCTGCGGCCAATAAAAGTTATCACACTGCGCAGCCCTCTGGGCGTATTTTGAGCATCTGCCATTCTTTTTCCTTTCCTAAACATACAAATAAAGCATTTTTCCGCGAACTTTCAGCCAATGGCGGTTTTCCTCAAAGGCAGGATTAAGCCCTTCCACACAAGACCAAAAATCCGCGGAATGGTCCTGATGTGCCAAATGGGAAACTTCATGCGCCACCAAATAAGAGATGACATTTTTTGGCGCCAAAACGATTCGCCAATTATAATTGATATTTCCCCGGTTAGAACAACTGCCCCAGCGGGATTTCGTATCCTTAATCGTAACATTTTTAACGTCTCGGCTGATTTTTCCAGCCATTTTTTTTGAAAGCGCCATAAGTTCTTTTTTGGCAACTTGCTTCAAAAAATCAACCATCCGCCGGTGTAAAAATTCTTTTTCTCCGCAAACGACCAACTTGTCTTCTTCAATAAAAACGCCGCCCCGCCTTGCCGGTTGGTGAGAAATCTGATAAAGCTTTCCCATTACGGAAATTTGTTCGCCGTCTTCAAAAAATTTGGCTTGCGGAAGCTTGGCCAGATTATTTTTAATCCAGTCTTTGTGTTCCATCACAAATTCATAGGCTTTCCGCCGCGAACACCTGGGCGGGAGCGTCAGGACGGGGAGCTTTTCTTTTGCGTCAATTCTTAAGGTTAGGCGTTTTGCCTGTTTTGAAATATTAATTTTTATGGCAAAATCAAAAGCATTTTCCAAATCAAAGGTCTTGCCAGTCAACAAGGTAATTCTCATAATCTTCAATTCCTGATTCAGAAACGATTTCACGATTTTTCAAAGACATTCCGGCTTCATGAACCGAGGCTGCCCGCCCGGTTTTCAACGGATGCCAATCCGGCAGGTCCAATCCGTTATCAAGCCGCCAATAAGCGCAGGTTTTTGGAAGCCAGCGCGGTTTCTCCCGAACCGCAGACAAAGTGATGTCCCTGCAATCTGGAACTTTTTCAAAACGGTGCTGATAAATCCGGCACAAACAGCTGCCGGTTTCCAAAAAACGGCAATAGGTGTTGGTAAAGCAAATTTTGCCGCGGATTTCCAGTTTGTTCAAACAGCATTTGCCGCAACCGTCGCAAAGAAGTTCCCATTCTTCACGGCTCATATCCTCAAGCTTTTTCTTTTTCCAAAATTCTTTTTCAAAACGGTCCAAATGTTCATAACGTTCTTGAGGATTGAAATCTGCTTCCAAAACATATTCTTTTGTCATAATTCTGCATCCTCAATAACATAATCTTCCCAATCGCCGTCAGCCTCTTCCTCGTTAATGCAAAAAGGGGCAATCGTTTTTTCTTCAGGCAGAGGCTTCCCTGTTTTCAGCGGGTGCCAATCCGGCAAATCCCCTTGCTCATATAAAATCCGATAAGCGCAGTCAAACGGCATCCAGGTCAGATTTTGCAAATTTTCAGGAGAAAGCTTTAAGCATTCGGGAACCAGCACACAACGTTTTTCATATTCCCGGCAGGCGCAATTTGCCTTGTCAAAATATTTGCAAACCAACCTGGTATAGCAAAGCATGCCGCTGTCTTCATCTTCCAGCTTAATCAGACAACATTTGCCGCACCGGGTGCAAACTTTTTCCCATTCCTCAGGCGTGAAATCTGTTAACGCCTTATCCTGCCAAAAATTTCCCATTGGCTAAGCTCCAATTTGTTCCGGCAAATATTCTTCTTTTGCCAGATTGCCAAACTGGGCATAATCTCCGTTCCAAAAGAGCTGAACGGTTCCGGTCGGGCCATGGCGCTGCTTGCCGATAATAACTTCGCATATATTTTGCGTCGCACGCTTGCGGGCTTCCCATTCTTCCATGCGTTTTTGCAAATGCTCCGGCGTTTCCGCAGCTTTTTGCTTGGGTTCTTCATTTTGTAAATAATAATTTTCACGGAACACAAACATAACGATATCGGCATCTTGTTCAATAGATCCGGATTCGCGCAAATCTGACATAACCGGACGTTTATCATCGCGCTGTTCCACGCCGCGGTTAAGCTGAGACAAAGCAATTACCGGAACATTGAGCTCTTTTGCCAAAATCTTCAAACCGCGGGAAATCTCCGAAAGTTCCTGCACGCGGTTTCCTTCGTTTTTCTTAGAACCGCTGCCCACAATCAATTGAATATAGTCAATAACAATCAAACCTAAACCCTTGCTCCTTTTCAAGCGTCTGGCACGGGTGCGGATTGTATTAATATTCAAGCCCGGCGTATCGTCAATATAAAGGGGAATTTTCTCCAACTCCCGAACAGCCGCCACGATTCTGGTAAATTCAGAATTTTCAAGTTCGCCTGTACGCATTTTATGCCCGTTTGTCTGGGTAACCGTAGCCAGAATACGGCTTGCCAGCTGGTCTGCCGACATTTCCAAAGAGAAAAACGCCACACCTTTGTCTTTAGGGTTAACATTATTGCTATGCAGCATATAATCTGCCACATTATATGCAATATTCGTTGCCAAAGCGGTTTTTCCCATTGCCGGACGTCCGGCAATAATAATCAAGTCGGAATTGTTAAGACCGCCGGTTTTATTGTCAAGCGCATCCAAAGCCGTCGGCAGCCCGGAAATTTTTCCGTCTTTCTGATAAGCTTCTTCAATATGGACCAAAGACTGGGTCAATGCATCTGAAAAGTCCTGAAAGCCGCGTTGTGCTTCCCCCTGATCCGATAATTCAAACAAGCGGCGTTCAGCTTGCTCAATTTGCGCATTTGCATCGGAATCAAAATCTTCTTTAACGGCATTGTTTACAATCTCAAATCCCGTTGCAATCAACTCGCGCCGCAGATATTTATCATAAATAAACTGGGCATAATATTCGGCATTTGTCAAAGGCGTGGCGCTGTCTGCCAATTTAACCAGATATTTATGGCCGCCGACCTCGGCAAGCGTTCCTTCTTGCTCAAAGTAATTTTTTAAGGTAATGACATCCGCTACATGCCCGTGCAAGATTAATTTGGAAACAACCTCAAAAATTTTTGCATGGATAGAGTCTGCAAAATGAATCGGTTTCAAGAATTCAGAAACTTTTTCAAAAGCTTTGTTATTTGCAAGAATAGCGCCAAGCAATGCTTGCTCCGCTTCCAGATTTTGGGGGAGTTCAGCCGGGTCAATTTTGTTTTCCATTATTTATCCTTCACGAAACAGATTCTTTTGTACCTGTTATAGCCAAGTTTTCATAAAACACAAAGACCTTTGCCCAAATAAATTTTCAAGCCTGTGAATAATGGGGATAACGGGGATAAGTACAGTTTATTAAAAAGAAAATATAAAAAAGCTCCCTGAAAACCAGGGAGCTCTCATCGCGTTTTTATTATTTAGAAGCTTTGCTTTTTGCGATAGATTTTTTAATTTTTTTAGCTTCTTCAGTCAATTTGCTGTTGGAAGTAGACTCCAGATAGGCATCCAAGCCGCCATTATGTTCAATTGAACGCAAAGTCTTGCTGCAAACTTTCAATTTGAAAACTTTGCCCAAAGTTTCGCTCAACAGGGAAACAATCTGCAAATTGGGCAGAAAACGGCGGCGAGTACGGTTGTTAGCGTGGCTGACATTGTTGCCGCTCATAACGCCGGTTCCGGAGATATCACATTTTTTAGCCATTTTTTTAATCCTATAAACATTACCATAAATAAAACTTGTTGCTTGTTAATAGCTATAAAATCAAAAGAAGTCAAGCAAAAAAACGCCTCTTTATCAAGAATCATCGAGAATAATAAAAATTTTTCTGGAAATCTAAAAATAATTAGTGTAAAAAGATGAAAGTTTTGATGTACCCGTAGCTCAATTGGATAGAGTGTTGGCCTCCGACGCCAAAGGTTGTGGGTTCGACCCCCGCCGGGTACGCCATAAATAAAACCGCCCTTTAGGGGCGGTTTTATTTATGGTGCCCGAGGGAGGCGAAAACACAACGTGGGTTCGGGCTGAGTTTTCAGGCGAACGCCAGTGCGCCGGTGAGCCTTACCCGGTCTCCCCCTCATGTTTTCCCTTGACATTTATTTTCTATGTGCTTTCAATAAAGGCATATTAAAATTATTAGCCAAACAATTCTCAAATTATGAAAAAACTGCATCAAATTTTGCACCGCGCACTGCAAAAAATTAAGAAACTTACTAAAAAACAGGCACCGCCTCGGCAGGAAAGCAATCCCGTTAAAGATATAACAATTTACCGGGGGCTGGAAAAAAATTTCTTCCAAAGACATTGTGTTAAGATGTCTTCGCCGCCTTATGAAAAACTGCTCATGGCTGTAATCACGCATCCCTCTGCCATCACACAAGAACTGTTGGAAACTTTTATCAAAGAACACGCGCCAACCAAAGATTTAAACTTTTTTTTACATACAAAAATCTTGGAAAGATACCGCGGCATCGATAAAAATCTGAACGGTTTTGATTGTTTTACTTTGGGCATCAGGGGAATACAGTTCTTTGAATGTTCATATCTGACCGAACAGGAATCTAAAGACCTTTCAAACATGGTAGAAAACCATATTTATCAGCAACGGTTTTACAATACTGTAAGAAGAGTGTTTTAAAATAAAGTCCGTATATAAAACGGACTTTATTTTTTTATAACTTTAAAAACATCGGAACAGGCTTATATCTTTTATAAATTAATATAGGAGAAGAAACATGACCAATGCCAATCTCGTGCAACCTGTTGCAGAATTTATTGAAAACCTAAACAACGCCGGCGGCAAGCCATTATACGAACTTTCCCCTGAGGAAGCCAGAGGCGTTCTTTTAAAAGCCCAATCCGGAGACACGACCAAAACAGAAACTGTTTCTGAGGAGATAAATATCCCGATTGGAAACGGGCGGGAAATGCGCACAATAATCATCAAACCCAAAATAGGGGGAGAGAGCCTGCCCATCGTTTTTTATATCCATGGCGGCGGCTGGGTTATGGGCGATGAAAAAACACACAACAGATTAATCCGCCAATTATCAGAAAGAATCCCGGCGGCAATTGTTTTTCCGGTATACACGCCATCGCCGGAAGCCCAATACCCTCAAACGACCAACGACCTTTTCAACGCGCTGCAATATATTTCAGAATATGGCGCCAAATATAATATGGACACTTCCCGGCTGGTCGTTGCGGGAGACAGCGTTGGCGGAAATATGGCTGCTGTCATGGCAATAATGGCAAAAGAAAACAACAATATTCCGCCGATTAATTTTCAACTGCTGTTTTACCCCGTTACTGATGTTGATTTTACAAACAAATCATACCAGGATTTTGCAGACGGCCCGTGGCTCACAAAAAAAGCAATGGAATGGTTTTGGAAACAATACGCCCCAAACAAAAAATCATATAAAGAAATTTATGCCAGCCCTCTGCGGGCACCTTTAGAAAAATTGGAAGGCCTGCCGCCGGCATTAATCATAACAGATGAAAACGACGTCCTGCGCGATGAAGGGGAAGCTTACGCCCGCAAGCTGAATGAAGCCGGAGTTGATGCCGTTTCTATAAGGATAAACGGAACAATTCATGATTTCTTAATGCTTAACGCCTTAGCAGAAACTTCCCCCAGCAAAATAGCTCTTATTTTAGCCGTTGCCACATTGCAAAATATCTTTGCCGTAATGGAGGAAAAAGCCGGCGGCGAAGATTAGACAAAGCACTTTACATGAAGCATAATTTATGTTATACATAACGCAATAAAAGCATTATTATATCAATTACTTTAGCTGTAAATGATATCATAAGTTTTAGTTAAATAGAACAAATAAAAACTAAATACATTTTAATTATGACAACATTTATTATTTTTTGCATCGTAACCGTTTTGGGTGAAATCCTCCGCCGTTACATCTTCTTTCTCCGTTGTGCTGACTGGAAAACAATCCTCGCTTATGCAGGGGGCAGCGGCTTGATCGCCAGCACCGTTTTACTGCCGGGCGCTTTTCTCCATTCCTGGTTCTTTAACATCTCGGCTTTCATTCTAACTGTCCTTTTTGATTATTTAATTACCCTGTTCTCTTGGGAAATAAATCCCCAAGCGGAAAAAATGGCAAAAGGGAAATGGTGGTTAAGCTATATAATCCCGGCTCTTATCTTCATTACTTTTTTCTGCATAATGCAAGAAAAGAACGACCAGAAATTTGAACAGCTATGGGAGCAGACGCCTGTCGCAACAATTATCCAAGATCCGATAATTGCTGGAAACGGAAATTCAACTAAAATTATTTTTGAAACAGATAATTCTGGCGATATCGTACAATATGTTGATGACCGCGACAATCTTGACCAATTAAAATTGGAAAAAGGCGACCAGATAAAATTTCTGAAAATAACATCGAAAAAAAGATTTGAAATCATTACGCTGCGCGGGGAAGCTTATAAAAAATAACCTCTTGCAGAAGTAACTTCTTGCAAAAAAGCCATCCTTCCCGGATGGCTTTGTTAGCTTTTAAATATTCATTCACTAAAACCACTCACAAAAAAGCCGCCCTGAAAGGACGGCTTTTTGTAATTGGAGCGGGCAATGGGATGACTTCGTTCACTGCCGCTCTCGGCATTGCCGACCGGCGCACTCCCGTCCGCCTGAGCGTTGTAGTCGCACCCACTTCTCGTGGGTCCAAATCCCTGTCCGCTAAAACCGCTTACAAAAAAGCCGCCCTAAAGGACGGCTTTTTGTAATTGGAGCGGGCAATGGGATTCGGACCCACGACATCAACCTTGGCAAGGTTGCGCTCTACCCCTGAGCTATACCCGCATCATGCGAACGAGATATTAATTAACATATCATAAAAAAAATGCAAGTACTTTTTTTATATTTTTATAAAAAATATTTTTTATTGTTTTTTGAAACAGTTACATCTGCCCTTTATATGCTTCCTTGCGCTTTTTACGAGACATGCCCCATAAATTTCCCCAACCATTCGCCGGCTGAATCGGGCTTTTTGATTTAAAATCAAAATCCCTGCAAAAAAATACGGAAGTGGTTTTTGTAAAATTATTCATCGGGCAAAACCCGTAAAAATCCACCTGCAGCAAGTTTTCCTGCCTTAAAATGCCTATAGCCTTCTTATATTCATCAGAGGTATTTGCGCGATCGCTGTCATCCAAAATTACCATACCGCCGGGAACCAGTTTTTTTACCGCAGCCGCCGCACATTCTGCACGCCGCTTTCCATCAATTACCACCACGTCAAATTGTCCATCCGTTTCAAGAATGGCGTTTTCATAAGCTTCGCCTTCCTCTCGCAATTTTATTTCCAAATTAGGATGCGCCACTTTCGGTGAAAGCTTCTCAAACCAGCCCGGATTATCCTCAATGCTTGTAACAGACAAAGCCCGCCTTGCCCAATATAAAGAGGACATGCCGCAGCCATATTCAAAAACCTTTTTTTGGCTGTAGTCAAACTGCGACAAATATTCTATTGCCGGATAGGTATACCATGGCAGCGGATTTCCGTCTTTGTCAACACAGGCTTTTTCCTGAAGGCTGCGTTCAAAAGCAAAATCATCTCTCCAAATCTCAATAAAGCGCAAAAATTTTTCACTAAACATCAAATCTAACCCGTTGAATAATCTTTTTTAACAGCTATATCAGGAATCAGCAGTCGTTTCAACTTATTTATCAGGAGAAAAAACATGGATATCATTAAAAAAATCAGCTTGGTTTTAGTTCTTATCGGTGCATTAAACTGGGGCTTAATCGGATTGTTTAACTTTAATTTGGTAACGGCAATTTTCGGTTCAATGACAATGCTCAGCACATTAACATACATCTTGGTCGGAATTGCGGCCTTGCTGGTTATTTTTATTCCTGGCTGCCCGTTCAGCAATTCAATTGTAAAGAAATAGGCTAATAGGAAGCTGTCCGTCCCAGACGGGCAGCTTCTGAAGCGATTTGCATAATCGCATAGCTGACGATATCAGCTGCAGGCATATTGGTTGTCTTGCAGTCTTTTTCACATTTATAAAGCAAATCCAAAACAGCAAAGATTTTATCTTTTTTCCAGACACTCATTTGTTGTTTGAAACTGCTTTCCCTGAAAAAAATAATCCTCGGCGTCAATTTATACAAGGCCTTGTCCAAGCTTTCGCCTTTTTCCATAATTCCCAGGCAAGAGACCATCCGGATAAAATGGTAAGCCAAAGTCCTGACAACGGAAATCGGCTCATTTCCTTCATTCAACAGGCGCCTGTAGGCGTTTAACGCCTTTTCCATATTTCCGCGGATATAACCTGAAGCCGCATAATAGCTGACATCTTCGCTGCTGGAAGCAGACTGGTCGCAAATAACCTCAGCCACATCCGCAACCGCAATCTCTTTAGCATCTCCCATATAGGTCATCAATTTCTGGATTTCACCCAGATTCGTTTTCCGGTCATTTGAAAATCTGGCACACATCAATTGCAAAGCTTCATTCCCGATTCGATATCCCCCTTCGACCAAAGCTTGGCGGACAGTTGAAAAAATGTCTTCATCCCGGTCTTCATAACAAGGCAAAACGCCAAAATCATCCCGCCCTTCGGCAAAAGCCACCAAAGACGATTTTTTATTTAAAGAAGAAGAATAAATAATCAAAAGAGCATCGGAAACAACGGTTTCCATCATATTCTTAAGATGCTTGGTCAAATTATTATCCGCATCCTGAACAACCACCGCCCGGCGGCCGCCCATCAGAGACTGCGCCCCATATTCGCCAAACAAAAGCCCTGGATCTGCATTAACGTTTGCCCCGTTAAGATACACCACTTGAAAAGGGTCATTAACATCCGCGGCAACAGTTTTAATTAAAGAGCGGACATATTCCGACACCAGGCCTTCATTGGCGCCATAGATAACAAATCCCTTAATTCCGGCTTCCGGCTTTTTCAGATATTTTTCAATTTGCGCGGGTTTAAATTGCATTATTCTGATTTTCTTTCAAATTCTCTAAAACTGCCTTTTTGCGAATAAACCGTATGGAAATAGGCGCCTAAACGCATCGCAATATCATTTGCGACAATCTTTGCGGCATCCGCCTCTGTTTTTTTCTGCGCCATGGTTGTGGAATACGGATTCGCCAAAATATCATAGCTGACAAAAGCAATGCTGTCGCCATTGACCAAAGTTTCGTTTTCACTGTCCAAATAGTAGACAACCGTATATTTCACCCTCTCCCGGGTTGCGGTAATATCTTTGCGCATGGCCTGTTGGTCAATGTCCTTGGTCTGTAAAAAGACATATAAGCGATATTTGGGTTTCTTCGGCTGCCCAAGCGGCGTTAAAACATCCAAAAGCTGATTGCGCACCTGCTGTCCGAAACGCTCGCCGATTGGTTCCACTTTAATCTGGGCCATTTCTTTGGTAATCGACGCATCATAATCGCCGCCAAACCATAAATTGCCGCTCTTTTGCTGCACGTATAAAGGTTCAAAGCCGCATGCAGAGAAAAACAAAACACATAAAAAAAGCCCGATTTTTTTCATTCCAAACATTTCCCATAACCTTTCATGCCTAAAACTTTATCACAAGTACGAATGAAGGCAATGCTTTTTTCTCAAACATCAAAAAAAATAACCGGCAGTTTTACCCGCCGGTTAAAAACAGCATCGCCAATCAGGCAACAATATTTACAATCTTGCCGGGAACCACGATAATCTTTTTGATTTCCTTGCCGGCCAGCTGGCGTTTAACATTTTCAAGCGCTAACGCAGCTTCTTCAACTTGCTCTTTTGATGCATCTTTAGGCATATCAAGCGTTCCGCGGACTTTTCCGCAAACCTGCACGGCATAAGTAACAACCGTATCCTGAGCCAAAGACGGATTTCCAACCGGCCAAGCTTCTTTAATAATCAAAGAATTATGTCCGAGCCTTGCCCACATTTCTTCTGACAAGTGAGGCGTAAACGGGCACATCAGCTTCAGCAAAGTTTCATAAAGCTCGGGAGCAATCTTTTCTTTGGCAGAAAGGTAGTTAACATAAGTCATAAGTGCCGAAACAGCCGTATTAAACTTCATCTGGTCAATACGCTCCGTAACATCCAGAATGCATTTATGCATTGCCCGCAAATCTTCCGCAGATACAGCAGCATCCGCATAGACCTTCTTAAACAGGTTGAATATTTTTCCGACAAAACGGTAGACGCCCATCAAACTCTCATCCGACCACATCGCCACTTGGTCAAAAGGCCCGATAAACATTTCATAAAGGCGGAATGTATCTGCGCCATAGGCATCAATAATATCATCAGGGTTAATAACATTGCCGCGCGATTTTGACATCTTCTCGCCGTTTTCAGCCAAAATCATACCATGGGATGTGCGGCGGTTATAAGGCTCTTTTGTCGGAACAAGGCCGCAATCATAAAGGAACTTGTGCCAAAAACGCGAATACAGCAAGTGGAGCGTCGTGTGTTCCATGCCGCCATTATACCAATCCACATTCATCCAATAGTCCAAAGCTTCTTTGGAAGCAAATTCCTTATCATTATGCGGATCGCAATAACGCAGGAAATACCAAGAGGACCCTGCCCAGTTTGGCATTGTATCCGTTTCGCGGCGCGCATGCCCGCCGCATTTCGGACAAGTCGCATTCAGCCAATCGCCTGCTTTAGAAAGCGGGGATTCGCCTTCGTCATTCGGATGATAATCAGGAACCTCAGGCAAAGTCAGCGGAAGCTCAGATTCCGGAATAGGCTGCCAGCCGCAGTGCTCGCAATAAACCATCGGGATAGGTTCTCCCCAATAGCGTTGGCGGGAGAAAACCCAGTCGCGAAGCTTAAAGTTTACCTTGGCCCGGCCAAAATTATGCTTAACAGCATAATCAATTGCCGCTTTCATGGCATCATCTTTATTCATGCCGTCAAGGAAACCGGAATTAATATGCGCGCCGTCTTCTTCCCACGCCTTCTCGCTGATATCGCCGCCATCCAAAACTTGAATAATCGGCAGGTTAAAAGCCTTTGCAAAATCATAATCACGCTGGTCATGAGCCGGCACCGCCATAATTGCGCCTGTGCCATATCCTGTCAGGACATAATCGGAAATAAAGACGGGGATTTCTTTTCCTGTATAAGGATTCTTAGCGCAAACCCCTTTTAATTCCACGCCGGTCTTTGTCGTATCCATTGTCCGCTGCAAATCAGATTTTTTCGCCGTTGCCTCGACATAAGCCTTAATCTCTTCCTGATTTTCAAAACGGGACATATATTTTTGCACAAATTCATGCTCCGGCGCCAAAACCATGTAAGTAACGCCAAAAGCCGTATCCGGGCGCGTCGTAAAGACAGTAAGCTTATCCTCGCCAAAACCAAAGTCAAGCTCGGCACCTTCCGAACGCCCTATCCAGTTAATCTGCTGGGATTTGACACGGTCAATAAAATCCAAATCATCCAAATCGTTAATCAGGCGGTCGGCATATTTGGTAATGGCAATCATCCATTGTTCCTTGTCTTTGCGGACAACCTCCGCGCCGCAACGTTCGCAATGCCCGTTGACAACTTCTTCATTCGCCAGACCGACCTTGCAGGACGGACACCAGTTAATGGCTATTTTATCTTTATAGGCCAAGCCCTTTTCAAAGAATTTAATAAACATCCACTGCGTCCATTTATAATATTCCGGATCGCAAGTGTTAAAACATCTGTCCCAATCAAAACTAAAACCGATTGATTTCAGCTGGCGGGTAAAATTTTCGATATTTGCCTTTGTCGAAACGGCCGGGTGGACGCCGGTCTTAATAGCATAATTTTCTGCAGGCAGCCCAAAAGCGTCAAACCCCATCGGATATAAAACGTTAAATCCCTGCATGCGCTTTTTGCGGCAAATAACATCCAAAGCCGTATAAGAACGCGGATGCCCCACATGCAGCCCGGCACCGGAAGGATAAGGGAATTCGACCAAAGCGTAAAATTTTTCTTTGTCCTTGTCTATTTCAACTTTGTAAGCTTTTTCCTTATCCCATATATTCTGCCACTTTTGTTCAATTGTTTTGAAGTTGTAGCGGTCTTCGATACGCCATTCTTTCGCCCATTCTTCAAAAGTTTCTTTTCCGTTATATCTGTCGCTCATTTTTAATCCTATCTCACAATATTGCTTTTATATAAATCTCTGGCTTCCAGCAGGATTTCTTTTTCGATTTCCCTGCTTAACAGCGGGTTTGCCGGCAATGTCTTCCATGCGCCGTTTTCAAATTTCTGCTTTATGACAGCAGCTTGCAAAGCATCTGCGCACAATCGCCCCGAACTAATCCAAACCTGAACCATCAGCCGTTCGCTATTTTCCGGAGAGCTCCACCTTGTTTCCAACAGCCCCTGTGCAGGATCATTTTTCGTAAAGCCCAAAAACGCCAGCTTGTCATAAGCGGCTTTCCACAAAAACGGATTAACATTTTCATAAACGTATGTTTCTTTGCCTTTTTCCTCATCTTCCGCAAAAGGGTTCCAGTTTATTTGCGGCAGCGAACAGGCTGTTACAAAAGACAAACATAGCAGCAGTATTACTCTTTTCATTTTTTTGCTCCGGTTATCATAATTTTCTTAAGCTAAAATATTTTTTACAAAAAAACAAGCGCCAATAATCAGAAATTCTTACTTGTAAATAAAAAGCGCCTTGATTATGATAGATGCAAAAAGGAAAGAGAGAGATGGAAGACAGCAGGGAAGAAGCATTAAAAATATTGCAAGAGGTATTAGAGGAACGCCATTTTTTATCCGCCTCGGCAGCCTATGAAAATTCGGAACACCGCAGCTTTTTAAACATGCTCCTGAAAACGGCGCTCCGCCGTTTAGTCTTCATCCGCAGCATATTGAAAAAATATGTAAAAAAAATGCCGGGTGCGCCTCTTGCCAAATATGCATTAATTCTCGGCTGCTGTGAAATCTTATATATGGATACGCCTGATTACGCCGTCTTAAACGCTTATGTTTCGCTGGCAAAAAAACATACGGACAAATATATCAGCGGATTCGTAAACGCTGTTTTGCGCAACATCTGCCGCAACAAAGAGGAAATTCTCAAAGAAAGCGACAACGAATTTTTCAGCCATGAATTTTTCAGAATTTTAAATCAGGATTACGGCAAAGGCACCATCAAAAAAATTCAAACTGCTTCGGCGCAAGAACCTTTGTTGGACATAACCTGCAAAAGCAATCCGGAACATTGGGCGCAATTGCTGCAGGGAAAAATGCTTCCCAATGGGAGCATCCGCATAGAAAACCAGGGGAAAATAGAAAAGCTCCCCGGATATAGCGAAGGTTCCTGGTGGGTTCAGGACTTTTCATCATCTTTAGCCGTTCCAAGTGCCGGACAGATAAAGGGGAAAAAGATTCTTGAGCTCTGCGCTGCCCCCGGAGGGAAAACGGCACAGCTCATTAATAACGGCGGAGAAGTAACCGCTCTGGACATATCGGAAGACCGTCTGAAAAAACTACGGCAAAACATGAAGCGGCTTCAATTGGAACCCAAAGAAATCATTGCTGCAGACGGCATAAAATATCTAAAAGAAAACGCTCAGGAAAAATATGACTGCGTTTTTTTAGATGCGCCCTGCTCTGCAACCGGCACCTTGAGAAGACACCCTGAAGTAGTTCACATTAAAAGCATGAAAGACATAGAAGCCCAAGCAAAAATCCAACAAGAATTCTTAAACGCCGTCCCTGATGCGCTAAATCCAGGCGGGCTGCTCATCTATTGCACATGCTCCATCAGCAAAGCCGAAGGCGAAAAACAAATCGGCGCATTCATAAAAAGGCACCCCGAATTTGAAATCGTTCCGATTCATCTTGAAGATTTATTTCCGCACGGCGGCGTTTCCAAAGATGCCATTACGCCGGAAGGCTTTGTCCGGCTGCTACCGTTCCATTTAGAACAGGGATGCGATTCCTTCTTCATTGCCAAATTGCGCAAAGGAAAATAAAATGACAGACAAACCCGTTTATATTATCGGCTCCACGCCTCTGGCCTGCTACCTTGCCGCAAAATTTTCCGACAAAGGAAAAAACATAACGCTTATCGCCGGAAAAAAAGACAACTACAGCTTAAGCACAAACGGCTTCACGCTTAAAGAAGACCAAAGCCTAAGCAAAAAGAAATATAAAATAAACACCTCCTTTTGGTTAAAAGAGCCCGCCGGATTAGTAATTTTGGCTGCTTCGCCTGCCGAAATAAACGCCTTGTCCACCACGATATCCCCGCAAAAGATTATCGATGCCCCTGTTTTATGCTTTACGCAGATAAATGACAAAAGCTATCTGGAAACTTTTTTTAAGCAACCTTTAATTCCTGCGTTTTTTGAGGGATTTTTACAAAGAAACGACCAGACTGTAACGCTCTTGGGAAGAAGCCCGCAGATTATTATTGATGAAAACGTGTCTAAAAAGAAACAGGCTCTGCTTCAAGAATATATGGAGGGCGCAGGCATTCCCTGCATTTATGAAAGCGACAGCTCCCTATGCTTTTGGAGGCATTTCATCCCTTATGCCTTAGGCTCCCTCGCAGCAGCCGCTTATAACCAAAATTTGGGGCAAATCATTAAAAACAAACAATATCGCGAAGATTTAAGAATTTGCACGGAAGAAGCGGTCAGCCTTTCCGGCTGCCCGGATTTGTCTTGTGAAGAAATTGTAAAAAAACTTCATCTGACGCCAAATTCCTACCAATATCCGCTGCAAAAAGAATTAACATCTTCTTCAGGGCAAGAACTGGAAGCCATTTCCGCCCCGCTCCGGGCGCGCCTTCGCGAAGAAGGGCGCAAAGGGTCTAAGCTTGAAGGGCTGATGGACAAGGTTTATAATATAATCTTGGCATAAAGATGTTTGCGCTTGAAGAAAAAAATGAAAAAGTGTATAAAGTAACAAAATATCGCAAAGAGGGAGAGGCCCATGTCAACAAATATTATCAACATGCTGATTTGCTTCATCGGCGGTTTCATCGGCTGCATGATTGTTTACGGACTATGTTTTTGGAAAGGGCTCTATGCACCGGATTCCAAAAGCAAATATTCTTTTCTTCCCTTTTTGCTTTCCGCGCTTTGCTGCTTAGGCGGTTTGAGCTTATATTTTAACTCTTTTTACGATTTTATCGTCCCGCCGGAAGCAAAAACTTTTGCTTATCTGATTATCGGCACGGCAGTAATATACGCTGCAGCACAGCTAAAAGGGCTGAAACGGTTTGAATTTTTTACCATCTTGCTGGTGGCAATGCTTATCAGCAGCTTCACGCCTTTGCGCCAAATTTCATATTTTGAAGCAATGCCGATGTGGGCAGGTCCCATTATTACAGCGGCCGCATGGGCGGTTTTTGCCTTTTGCTGGCGCTATCTTAACGCGCTGACCGGCCTTGTGGCTCTTTGCGCCTTCAGCTTCTGTCTGGGCATAGCGAGCCTGGGCTGGTTAAACGGCCTTCCGATGTTATTCGCATATATTGCCGCCGCCTGGGGCGGAATGGCTTTGACCGTTTTCCTTTACAACAAAGAACCGGCAAGGATTAAGCTTTCCAGCAGTGATTGTTCCGTTTTGGGATTCCTTTTAGGCTTTCTGCTTTTTTATGCTTTTTTGGAAAAAAGCGGCCCCTGCGTCCTGACGTTTTCCTTTTTCCTCATCGGCGAAATGATTTTCGGGACGCTGAACATGTTGTTCAACGGAAAAATTTCCGGTTTGAACACATATATGGCTTATTACGAAGCCCAGAAAACAGGCATGCCAATCAATTTGGAATATCGCCAAATTTCAAGAATACTTGTTTTACTGCTGATTATGGGCTGTTTTGAACTTTATGCCCCGAATGACTATTCCGTTCCTGTTTTTGCGCTTGTTTTAACCTTATGGTATTTATACCGGCTGCAAAATTGGCAAATCGGCAACCAAACTTTCAGGGAAATAAACAGGGAAGTTATCTCAGAAATAAAAACAAACATAAAGCAAATCAGCAAAAACTCCGCAAAGGATTAATTTGTTCATGGCGTTTTCAGCATTTATCCAAAGATTCGCACATAAAAAAAAGGAAGCCCCTTTATCTGTCAGCAGCCATATACGTTTTAAGGTTGTTATCATTGAATTTGCCGACAATGTCGAAAGCAGCGGCGGAGAAGTTGTCGCCGCCGAGCTTCAAGGGGCGGAAGGGCTCGAGGTCGTATATTTTAACGAACCTTTTTCCAAGGGCTTTTTGGACCTGGAAAGCCGCAACCTGTTTGACTTCATCGACAAAGGGCAGACAATTATGGATAAAACCGGCGCAGATGTCCTCCTCTGGGGATATCGGGAAGGCGAAAAGCTGCGCCTAAATTTCCAAAACGGCAAACAATATGAGAAATCGGCAGGAAGCATCATTTCCCTGCTGGACAGCCTTTACATCCCTTCCGAATTTATCAATGGCGAAAAAAGCCTGCCGCCGGCAATCAGCTCTCTTATCTACGGCGCCATCATCAGCGCAGTCAATCCAGCAGACAAGGAATGCCGGATTCACAAAAAATTCCTTCTGAAAAAAATCATTGCCAAATTATCAAACGACAATTCGGCAAAAGAATTAAAAATAGACCTGATGCCCTTTGTCATGAACTTTTTAGGAATTATCTATTTAAGCTACTGCTGCGAAAATGATGATGAGAAAGATTTCAAAATCACGCAAAGCCTTTTTGAAACTGCATTAAAACATCAGGATTTGATAAAAAGGCCGCTTCACCTCGGCTGCATATATTACCATCTCGGCCAATTGTACGATTACGCAACACGTTACATGAGCCGGCGCCCAATCAGCTATTACAAAGGGGCAATCAGCTATTACCAGCTGGCTCAAAAATATTTAAGCAAATATGCTTACCCCTATGATTACGGATATATTTGCTACAACTTATCCGGACTGTTTTTCAGTTATTGGCGGCAAAAAGAAGATATTCAGGCCTTGCGGGATTCTGTCTTTCAACTCAGGGAAGCCGAAAGAATTTTTACCTATGCGCTGTTTCCTGAATTTTGGAGCAACATCGAAGGCGAAATCGGGCGGCTTTTATCCTTGCTTGGAAACATCACAAAGTCTGAAGAAATATCCGAACTTGCCATCAGCGGATTTAAAAACCAGCAAAAAGTTATCACGGAAAAAAGAGATCCCCTGGCCTGGGCGCAAATTCAAGAGCATATTGGCGAAATATATTACCGGCTGGGCAAGAACAGCGATGACAAGTCCTTTTATGAAGAAGCGCTGGAATATTTTCATGATGCCCTTTACATTTATGAAAACATGGAATTGCAAAGCGACATAAAAAAAATCTCGGCAGATATCGCCAAAACCAGCAAAAATCTGAATGCACTCTAAATATCCTATGAACATCTCAAGCATTCGCTTGATTTCAGAACAAAGTTTCACTATATTAAACAATAGAAACAATTCTGGAGAAAAACAAAATGGAAAATAAAACTTTTGCAAAACCGGCTGCTGCAGCCTTTATCGACGAAGGCCTGCGCCAGTTTATGATTAAAGTCTATAATTATATGTTCGGTGCTTTATGCGTAACAGCCCTGGCCGCATTTTTAACTGTCAACACATCGCTGATACGGCTGTTTTTCAACATTAACGCAGCAGGGCAAGTCTCTATGTCCGGCTTTGGCTACTTAATCCTTTTTGCACCATTGGTATTAGTCTTCTGGCTTAATTCCGTCATCCGGAATGGTTCGGTTCAAAAAGCCCAGGCAATTTTTTGGGGCTATGCCGCACTGATGGGAATGTCTCTGTCTCCGATTATGTTAGCTTACACCCACACCAGCCTGACAAAAGTCTTCCTGATTTCCGCAGCCACCTTCGGCGGAATGAGCTTATATGGCTACACGACCAAGAAAAGCCTGGACAGCATGGGCAGCTTCCTCTATATGGGCGTATGGGGCTTAATCCTCTGCCTGATAATCAATATGTTCTGGGGCAACAGCATGTTTGATTTTGTGCTTTCAGTTATCGGCGTTGGCATTTTTACCGGGCTTGCGGCTTATGACACACAAAAAATCCGCCAGATTTATTATGAACAGGACACAGGAGATGTTTCTTCCCGAAAAGCGATTTATGGCGCTTTAAGCTTATATCTGGACTTCATAAACCTGTTCATTTATATGCTCCGGTTATTGGGAGACCGCAAATAAAACAATTAAAAGAGGCTGTTAGGCCTCTTTTTTTATTGACTCATAAAATATTTTAACCTATAAGGAAGCTGTCCGAGAGTTCTGCAATTAAGCAGAGCTTCAAATAATCAATAATAAAAGGCTTAAAAATAAGCCGCAACCGGAGAAATGAAAATGAAACGCACTTATCAACCGAGTAAATTGGTTCGCGCACGCCGCCACGGCTTTCGCGCACGCATGGCTACAAAAAATGGCCGCAAAGTATTAGCAGCACGCCGTCTCAGAGGTCGTAAAAGAATTTCTGCCTAAGGGGAACCTATGGTAAAAATCGTTACCCTGAGAAACAGGAAAGATTTTATTCGAGCCGCACAAGGATTAAAAGTTGTTTGTAATTCGCTTATAATCCAAGCGGCTCAAACTTTACCTGCGAAAAAGGAAAAGAAAGAAAAAATATTCTATACAGATGAGCACAGCTCCGCAGCGTACAAAGATGTACGTGAGGAAGCAAGCACCGAAAAGTGCTTGCAGAATTCCCTTGCTTCCCTAGATATGAAAGCGGGTTTTAAGGAGGATAATGAAGGTACTTCCACGGAGCACAGCTCCGCAGCGTACAAAGATGTACGTGAGGAAGCGAGCACCGGAAAGTGCCTGCAGAATCCCCTTGCTTCCCTAGATATGAAAACGGGTTTTAAGGAGGATAATGAAGGTACTTCCACGGAGCACAGCTCCGCAGCGTA
>CAJUAK010000016.1:26058-36233 GCA_910584385.1 uncultured Alphaproteobacteria bacterium
CAAAGATGTACGTGAGGAAGCGAGCACCGGAAAGTGCCTGCAGAATCCCCTTAAAAACCGTTTTCACATAGGATTCACAGCAACAAAAAAACTCGGCAAGGCCCATATCCGCAATCGGGTGAAAAGAAGGCTTCGGGCAGCTGCGAGAGATGTGTTGCCGGATTTGGGAAAAGATGGCTTCAATTATGTTTTGATTGGCAGATATAATACCGAGAAAGTGCCTTTTGACTTGCTGAAAAAAGACTTAAAAAAAGGTGTTAAAAAGCTTAATAACTTGCTGAAAGAAAAAGAGAATGCCGGGAAAAATCCTCATTTGGATAATTAGGGGTTATCAAAAATTCTTATCTCCCCTGTGTCCGGGAGTATGCCGTTTCCGCCCAACATGTTCGGAATATATGATTCAGGCGATAAAAATCCACGGGGTTTTTTATGGGGTTTATTTAGGATGCAAAAGGCTTTTGCGCTGCCATCCGTGGGGCGGATGCGGCGAAGACCCCGTCCCGCCGGCAAAGGAAAAAAAGAAATAATTCCTTGCCAAGGATTGGTTTTTATACTACATAACGATAATAAGCGAATTTTAATAAGGAAATAAAAAAATGCGAGAAGAAACAAAGGGTTTGTATTTAGCTGTTATCTTGTCTGTTATGATTATTTTTCTCACAAACTGGCTTTGGCCAAAAAAAGATTTGCCAACGGCAGATAAGCCTCTTCCGGAAGTTGCCGCAGAAGAGAAAACTGCAGCGATTGAACCTGCTCCAGCTCTGCCGACGGAAGAGATTTTAGCAAAAGATTCCCGCATTCAAATTGACAATTCCGCCATAAAAGGCAGCCTGAGAACCAAGGGCGCCCGTTTTGACGAACTATCCTTAAAAAAATATAAGCAAAACTTAGAAAATGACAGTCCCGATGTCGCCCTTTTGGCACCGGCACACAGCAAATCCCCCTATTACGCAGAATTTGGCTGGCTAAACAGCGGAAAAAATGTTAAATTGCCGAATTCTGAAACGATATGGAAAAGCAAAGGGCAGGAACTCACGCCCAAAACGCCGCTTGTTCTGGAATGGAATAACGGCCAAGGCCTAAAATTTATCCGTAAAATAAGCCTTGATAAAAATTACCTTTTCACAATCAGCGACACCGTTGAAAACAATACCGCGCAAAATATCAGCCTCTATCCTTACGGGCTTATTTCCCGCAGCGGGCCGGATGAAAAATCTCAAAGCAATGTCGTGCATGAAGGAATGAGCGGCGTTATTGACGGCTCATTAAAAGAAGAAAAATTTTCAAGCCTTAAAAAAGGGGAAAAACAAGAATATAAAACCACTGGCGGCTGGGCAGGCTTTTCTGACCGTTATTGGTTCTCGTCTTTAATCCTTGACCGCGAAGAAGAAAGCAAAGTCCAGTTCCGCCATAATGAAGACGGCCTTTATCAAGTAGACTATGTCGGACAGCCTGTTACAATAGATGCGGGAACAGCGGCAACAACAAATATACAGTTTTACGCAGGCGCCAAGGAAATCAAACTGCTTGACCAATATGCAAAAAAGCAAAACATAAACAAATTTGATTTGGCGGTAGATTTTGGCTGGTATTATTTCCTGACAAAGCCCTTCTTCTATATTCTGGACTTTTTATACAACCTCATTGGCAACATGGGCTGGGCAATTTTATGCTTTGCCGCCATATTAAGGCTTATAATGTTTCCCATCGCAAACAAATCTTATGAGAGCATGTCTAAAATGAAAAAGCTCCAACCAAGAATGCAGGAGCTGCAAGAAAGATATAAAGACGACAAAGTAAAACTGCAGCAAGAAATGATGGGGCTTTATAGAAAAGAAAAAATCAATCCGGCTTCCGGCTGTTTGCCGATTTTAATCCAAATCCCGGTATTTTTCTCATTATATAAAGTATTAAACATCGCTATAGAAATCCGCCATGCACCGTTTATCGGCTGGATTAAAGACCTTTCGGCACCGGATCCGCTTACGCTTTCTGTTATAACGCATCTGCCGGTTCCTTCTTTGATAGATATCGGCGTATGGCCGATTATTATGGGACTGACCATGTATATCCAGCAAAAGCTAAATCCGGCACCGGCTAACAAAGACCAGGCGCGCATGTTTGCCTTAATGCCCTTAATATTCATGTTTATGCTCGGGCATTTTGCATCCGGACTGGTTATCTACTGGACACTAAGCAATGTCCTGTCCATTATGCAGCAAAAAGTCATTATGAAAAAAGTCGGAGTATAAAATGGAATTTAAAATAGAGGAATTAAGCCCCGAAGATAAAATCCAGGCACAAGCTCTATTTAAAAGAACTCCGGCATTCATGCTGGGTGTTGCCCAACTGGGGCAGCTCCCGGATTCTGATTTGCCCGAAATAGCATTTGCAGGACGCTCAAACGCCGGGAAATCAAGTCTGATAAATGCGCTATTTAACAACAAGACAATCGCCAAGACATCAAATACGCCAGGGCGCACGCAACAACTAAATTATTTTAATTTAGACAACCGCCTCTATCTGGTCGACATGCCCGGATACGGCTACGCGCAAGCTCCCGAAAAACTGGTTAAGCAATGGCAAAAACTTCTTTTGGCTTATCTTCAGGGGCGGGTTAATTTAAAACGCGTCTTCATGCTTATTGATTCCCGCCACGGCATAAAAAAAGCCGATTTAGAGATTATGGAGCTGTTAGATAAAGCCGCCGTAACCTATCAAATCATCCTGACCAAATGCGATAAAATATCTGAGGCAGAACTCGCAAAAACAATGGCGGCAACAGAGAAAGAGCTGGAAAAGCATGCGGCGGCCTACATAAAAGTCATTGCAACAAGCTCCGAAAAAAAGCAAAATTTAGATGCCGTACGCGAGGAAATATATTCCCTTACCTAAAAAAACGCTTGCTTTTTGTCCAAAATCCGCTATCCTGATAGGTAATACCTTACCTTTATTCCTATTATCATGAAGCAAGAAAATAAGTTCATTCTTATATTTGCAATAATCATTATATCAATGGTTGGCTTTCACTGGTTTTTTGTTCCCACCGCGCTTATTGCGGGTCTCTGTTTAGCGTTTATTATCTGTCTCCCGACCAAACGGCAGCGCAGAAAATAAAAATTTTGCATTAACTTATTTATAAACCCTAAAAATCAAACACCATGACAGCTCTCATTATTATCGGCATCATTTATGTCGTATTCTATGCTTGGATGTTTTTTGAAATCAAACGGGCACCCCTCGTTCCCGATGATTTAGACACCGATTCTCTCCCTGACAAAGGCACAGAGAAAAAAGCAGAATCAAAAGCCTTATTTACAACCCCGGCAGCCGCCGTTTAAAAAACAACTGCCTATGAAGTAAAATTACGCTAAAAAAAGAAAACGGAGAACTTTACAAGTCCTCCGTTTTCTTCTGCCGAACAGGCAATTATTTTTGCGCTAACTTTTCATTATTTGCCGCAGCAAAAAGATTCGGATAATCCGTCTTCAAGCTTGCCACAACTTTCTTAAAGTTTTTCAAATTCGCACCAGCCAAATTCTCGCCGGTTGCAGCCTTAATCCTTGTCGGATTAACACGCCGCCCGTTCTGAACAACCTCATAATGCAAGTGCGGACCGGTCGACCTTCCGGTTGAGCCGACAAAACCAATCACCTGCCCCTGTTTTACGCGAACGCCGGGACGGATGCCTTTTGCAATCCGCTGCATATGCCCATAAGCCGTCGAATATTCAGAATTATGACGGATTTTAACATAGTTTCCATATCCACCGTTATATTTAGCAGCCTGAACAACACCGTCGCCGCCGGCATAAATCGCCGTTCCCATCGGCGCCGCATAATCTACGCCCCAGTGAATAATCGTCCGTTTCAAAATCGGGTGCCGCCTTTTGCCAAATGGTGAAGAAATGCGTGCACGTTGGAAAGCAAGAGGCTTTTTATAAAGAGTTTTCTTTAAGGCCAAGCCTTTTTCATTATAATAATCAACCTCGCCATTGCTGTTCTTAAAGCGATACAAAGCGACTTTATGATTGCGCAGCTGCAAAGCGGCATAAAGGATATTACCGGACTTAACTACTTTTCCATCCGGCGTCAGCTGATTTTCATAAACAATTTCAAATTTATCGCCTTTGTGAACATCTCTGCGAAAATCAACAGAATAAGAAAAGATTTTAATAAACTCCGCAACTGTCCGGCTTGATATTCCGTGCTTTTTCATTGAGACGGACAAATTGCCTTCAATCACGCCCTGAATTGTATTAACCTCATCAACCAATTCATCTTTCACAAGCTTTGCCAAATATGCATTATTATCATCATTTTCCAAAACATAACGGCTGCCTGGACCATTATCAATAACCAGGGAGTTAATTTTAATAAGGCTCTCATCCTCGCTGTTGATTAACAAGGAAGCCTGAACTTTTTGCCCGGCCTTCAAATCCCGGGGATCAAAAACTTTCTTTAAAGCCGCATATACATCATTCGCCACGCCTCTGTCCGCGCCCAGATTCTGCAAAAGGGAAATAAGCGTATCGCCGCTTTTAACTTCAATATCCTTAACGACGTTTTTTTCACGCTCAAAATGATTAACCAATTGGAACAGGCTACGGATATTTTCAACCGAACTTTCAGGATACAGCGTATCGGCAGGGCTCATGGAACTGCGGATATCTTCTTCCAGCATTACATATCCCAAGCGCTCGGAAGAAGGCGTTGAAGCATTCACATCATTATTATTAATAAGAGACAGCACAAAAGCACCGGCGATTGCGGCGGCATATCCCACGGTAATGATTTTATGCTTATTTTTATGGCTGATACCATATTTTATATAATCTTTAATACTCATAAAAACGCTCTTAAACCTTATAAAAACAATGTTTACCCATTTTTTGAAATATAATAAAACCACGAAAAAAAACAAATAAAATATAGGTTTATGTGCATAAGTAACCATACAAAATACATTATATCAGAGATAATATTAAAAAAAATATAATAAAAACGAAAAAAGTTCTTGCTTTTAAAATTTTTGTTGGTTATAAGGGGCAGTGATGGGGGTGTAGCTCAGTTGGTTAGAGCGCCTGCCTGTCACGCAGGAGGTCGCGGGTTCGAGCCCCGTCACTCCCGCCATCACAAAAACACCGGCTTTATGCCGGTTTTTTTGTATCTATCCCTCAAGGGCGAGAAACCGCGACCTCGATCGCGGGCTGAAGGAAGAAAAAATTTCCGGGGGACATTTTTTCGACGAAAGGCGCCAAATTTGTTAGTTTGCAGACAAGCGGCAGCGCAAGTTTGCAAACGTTACAAATCAAGTGACCGCAGCGAAGTTGGCGCGCATTTTAATGCAAGCCTCACGCAGCAAGACGAGCCCCGTCACTCCCGCCATCACAAAAACACCGGCTTTATGCCGTTTTTTTGTATCTATCCCTCAAGGGGCGAGAAACCGCGGCCTCGATCGCGGAGCATTATTCACATCAGCTGTTTACCCCGAGATTCCATCCAAAAAACATCTTCCTATTTGAAAAAAAATATGCTAAAAAAAATAAAATTTATAAAAGGAGAGAACAAATGAGCGAAGATACAAACACAAAATCTTTTTTTAAAAGAATATTGTCCTTAATCTTTAAATCTCCGGTCAGCCTCTTATTCATCGGGGCCATTTTATGGTTTCTCGCCAAAATATATATCATTGGCCAGGATACGCTGCTTAATAAAGCCTATTTAATCGGCATTTGCGGCTTATGGATATTTTGGTTTGTCGCCAAAAGCTTTTTTAAGATTCTTCTTTTAATCCTTTTTGCCGCCGGATTATTTCTGGGATATTACTATCTAACGAATTACAATGAAATCACATGTAAAAACAATGGCGGATATTGGAACAGCGAATTAAAAGTCTGCGAAGAAAAACTAAACATGTGGCAACAAATTCAAAAATGGTGGAAGAATAAATAACCAGTTCAAAAACAAGGATAATTCATGTCAAAATTTGCAGCGCAATTAAACATTGTCAAAAAAATAAAATCGCTTGTCAAAAAAGCCCGTTACAAATTTATCCCTTACAAAAGCACGGATAATGCCATTTCCGAAAAGGTCGCGTTACAAATTCAAAAAAATGCCTACGACCTTAGCCGGCGCCAGCAAAAAGACACCTACACGCCGATTTACCTGGAAATTGCAGAGCAGCTTCAGGCAAATGACAGCCAAATATTTCAAGCCGCAGTAAACAGCCTGGCTGATATAGCCTTAAACAAACAATTCAAACCAGAAATTTATGCGCTTTTGGAAAAACAATTAAAAAACCCCAAACGCACAGAAGAGCAGTTGGCATATCTTCAGCAAAAGCTCGCATTAATAAAATAGCCATAACAAAAACCCCCGGATTTCTCATCCGGGGGTTTTTAACATGAATCTTACGGTTCTATTGCATTGTACCGTCTAAGTTATATTTCGTAACATCCTGGCCTTGTTCACTCTTCGAAAGGATTTCGGCAACAGCGTTCTGGGTCAGCATACCCTTAAGCTGAGGCTCAACCTGTTTCATCGGCAAAGCCTTAGCATCGCGGACATCTTCAACCAAAATGACATGGTAGCCAAACTGGGTTTTGACAGGAGTTTTAGAATAATCGCCTTTTTTCATGGCAAAAGCCGCATTGGCAAATTCAGGAACCATCATCTGCTTGGTAAAATAGCCAAGTTCGGCGGGTTCTTTAGAATATTCTTTAGCCAAAGCATCAAAATTCTGTCCTTTATTCAACTTCGCAATAACTTCCTTTGCCTTAGCCTCATCAGGAACAAGAATATGTTTTGCCTTCATTTCTTTTTGCCCGTTAAAGTTTTTCTGATATTCGGCATAAACTTTTTTAACTTCGCTGTCTGTAACTTTATCTTTTACTTTCTTTTCCAAATAAAGCTTGCGGGCAATATCTTCCTTAGCCATATCCAGCTGTTTTTGATATTCCGGGGTATCGGGAATCCCTTCTTTCACTGCCTGTTGGTAAATGATTTTGCCATTAACATAAACATCCAGCGCTTTTTTATAAAAATCTTCAAAAGTAACCTGGTTTTTAACTGCCGGATTCGCATCATAAGCCTGCTTGATTTCCGCAACGGTAACTTTTTCACCGTTTATAACAGCAGCCACGCCGTCTTTGCCCGCGGCCTGAGCCAAGCCTGCGGCCATCAGGACAGAACAAAATGTCAGGGCAGTGATTTGATTTTTCATATTTACCTCCGTTATCAACTAAATCTGTGAATGTTATATAATATTTTTAAAAATCTTTCCAACCCTTTTTTTGATATTTGCCCAGTTTGGTTATAACTCGCGCCGCAGCTATTGACAATGAAGAATATAAACACTATTTCTAAACCTAAATATGTAGAAAAATAAATGAGGTAAATAAATGTTAGGCCAACTCGCCCGCAAAATTTTCGGCAGCGCAAACGACAGATTTGTTAAACGCCAGGCAAAAACCATTCAACAAATTAATGCTTTAGAACCATCCTTCATCAAGTTAAGCGATGAAGAGCTGCGCGCCAAAACCGCAGAATTCAAAAAACGCCTGACCGAAGGCGAAACGCTTGATGACCTGCTGCCAGAAGCATTTGCCGCTGTAAGGGAAGCCGCAAAGCGTACTCTGGGCCAGCGCCATTACGACACGCAGCTTATCGGCGGCATTGTTTTGCATAACGGCATGATTGCCGAAATGAAAACCGGCGAAGGCAAAACACTCGTTGCAACCCTGGCTGCTTACCTCAATGCCCTCTCCGGCAAAGGCGTGCACATCGTAACCGTCAACGACTACCTTGCCAAACGCGATGCCGAATGGATGGGGCAGGTATACAGATTTTTAGGGCTGACTGTAGATTATGTCATTCATGAAAAAAATGACGAACAACGCCGCGAGGCCTATAATTGCGACATTATTTACGCCACAAACAATGAATTAGGATTCGACTACCTGCGCGACAATATGAAATTTAATTTAAGCGAGATGGTGCAACGCCCGTTCAATTATGCCATTGTCGATGAAGTGGATTCTATTTTGATTGACGAAGCCAGAACGCCTTTAATCATCTCCGGCGCGGCAGAAGACAGCTCGGAAAAATATATTTCCGTTAACAAAATCATCCCGAAACTGATCGAAGAAGATTACGAAAAGGATGAAAAGCAGCGCACGGTTGTCTTGACCGAATGCGGACAAGAACATGTTGAAGAGCTGTTAAAAGAAGTCGGCTTGATTAAAGAAGGCGGCTTATACGATATTGGCAATGTTGCTTTAGTCCACCACGTAAACCAAGCTCTGCGTGCGCATAAAATGCATCTTAAAGACGTTGATTACATTGTCAAAAACGGCAAAGTCGTCATTATTGACGAATTCACCGGTCGCATGATGGAAGGCCGCCGTTACAGCGATGGCCTGCACCAGGCGATTGAAGCCAAAGAAGGCGTTGATATCCAATCAGAAAACCAAACGCTGGCATCAATCACATTCCAAAATTATTTCCGCCTTTACCCCAAACTTTCGGGCATGACCGGCACCGCCATGACCGAAGAAGCCGAATTTGGAGACATCTATAACCTTTCCTGCGTAGAAATCCCCACACATCGTCCGGTTCAAAGAAAAGACCACCACGATGAAATCTACCGGACAGCCCAGGAAAAATATGATGCCATCATCAAAACCATATTGGAATGCCACCAAAAAGGGCAGCCTGTATTAGTCGGCACGACCTCCATCGAAAAATCCGAACTGGTCGCCGAACTTTTGCGTTCACGTTCCAATGTCCGTTTTGAGGTTTTGAACGCCCGCCATCACGAGAGGGAAGCCTCCATTGTTGCCCAAGCAGGCGTTTCCGGTGCCATTACCATTGCCACAAACATGGCCGGGCGCGGAACGGATATTCAACTGGGCGGCAATCCGGACATGCGGCTGAAAGAAATCCTAAAAGGAGATGAAACGCCGGAACAAATCGCCGAACTTAAAGCAAAAATCAAAGCTGAAACCGAAGCAGATAAAGAAAAAGTAATTGCAGCCGGCGGCTTATACATTTTGGGAACCGAACGCCACGAAAGCAGACGCATAGACAACCAGCTGCGCGGACGTTCCGGACGCCAGGGAGACCCCGGCACATCAAAATTCTACCTTTCCCTGGAAGATGACCTTATGCGGATTTTCGGTTCCGAACGCATGGGCAACATGCTCAAACGCTTGGGGCTGCCGGAAGGCGAACCGCTCGTCCACCCCTGGATCAGCAAAGCACTGGAAAAAGCCCAGGAAAAAGTTGAAGCAAGAAACTTTGATATCCGTAAAAATCTGCTTAAATACGATAATGTCATGAATGACCAGCGCAAGGTTATTTACGAACAACGCAAAGAATTAATGGAAGCTCAAGATGTTTCTGACACCATTTTGGACATGCGCCATAACCAAGTAACGGACATTATTTTAAATTACATCCCGGAAAAATCAGCCCCGGGAGAATGGAACGTAACAGACTTAAAAGCTGAAATCTCCCGCATTTCAGGATTTGAACTGCCATTAGAAGGATGGGCCAAAGAACCGGAAATGGATGAAGAAAGATTCATTGAAAAAGTTCTTGCCGCCATAGATGAAAAAGTGGAAGCAAAAAACAGCCACATTCCGGCAGACATTATGCGCACCATTGAGAAAAATATCCTCTTGCAGGAATTAGACCAATTATGGAAAGACCATATTGCCACTTTGGACTATATGCGCCACACTATCATCCTGCGTGCATACGGGCAAAAAGACCCTCTAAACGAATATAAAAAAGAGGCTTTTAACCTATTCTCCGACATGCTCAACCAGCTTGGCGAAAAAGTTACGCTGATTTTGTTGCGGCTGGAAATCCGCGCAGAAGCGCCGGCAGAAATGCCCGCAAGACGCCCGGCGCATCAAAACCTGCAAGAAATTCATGAAACGCCGGATTCCGCTTTTAGCGCACCGGAAGCTCCGACAGAAAAGGAAAAGCAAGTTCCATTTCAATACGGGCAACAAGAATTTGACAGCAACAACCCTGAAACCTGGGGAAAGATTGCCAGAAACGATCTCTGCCCTTGCGGAAGCGGCAAAAAATTCAAACATTGCCATGGCAAAATATAGATATCCACGGGTAAACCCGTGGTTCTACGGAAAGGCACCTTTTAGGTGC
>CAJUAK010000017.1 GCA_910584385.1 uncultured Alphaproteobacteria bacterium
TACACTGTCTGCGTATCCTCTTCTTTTTCTTCTTATCTACTACTTTCTATAACCACCGTGATTTTCAGAAGCATTGCTTCATCGCTCTCGGTGAAACGGGTTATATGACACAACAACGCTCCTGTCAACATAAAAAATCAAAAAAAAGCATTTTTTTTTCATTTTTTTTGTAGTCGTTTGAATCTTTGTGATATTTTTTAGAAAGAAAATTCGTGGATTATTTTCTTTTTTTTAACCATCATCCCGTAAGATAATTTCAATTTATCATAATGCATTTTTGACTACAAGGTAATAAATATGTTAAGAATCAATATATTGGCATTAACTTTCGTATTAATGCTTTCGGCTTGTTCTTCAACAAAGGCGCCTATTGCCGGCATGGACGGAGCTCCGATTCCTCCGGCGTTTGCCCATTTCCCAGATGTTCCGTTCCCCAAAGAGGCATTTCTTAACCTGGAAGAGACCAAAGCTTTGGGCAGCGGCAACAATTGGATTGGGACGCTTGTTTACACGACTCCGTACAGTGCAAGCGAGGTTTTTGACTTTTATATGTCTGAGCTTCCCAAAATGGGTTGGGTAGAGGTTGCAACAGTCCGCGCAAGAATCAGCCATTTGACTTATATAAAAGAGAATCGCGCCCTGCAAATGCTTGTCGAAAGCAAATCGGCCGACGATTCTATTGTAACGCTCACAGCGATTCCGAATCAGGCGGGCATTAAATAACGAGGATATTATGGGCGCTTTTTATACATTCGGCGGCAGCCAGTTTTGGGAAGATGTTTTTTATTACCAGAAATGGCGAATCCAACGCAATTATAAGGAAAAGATATACCGCCTTCTGGATAACTGGGATATTCAACGCGCTGAAGGGACTTTTGAAGAATGCCGAAAAGCTTTTTTGCATTTTATTGAAGTCTACCAGCTTTCACGGCAGCGCGGTCATATGATTATAATGCTTCACGGGTTAGGCGACTCCAAAAATATATTTAAGCCGATGTGGCGAAAAGCTATAAAAGAAAGCTTTTTGGCAGCAGCATTAAACTATCCGTCCACATTAAAAAATACGGAAGGTCATGTTCGGCAAATAGATTTTATGCTAAACCATCTGCAGGATGTTTCCGAAGTTTCTTTCATTACCAAAGGTGTCGGCGGAATTATTTTGCGCCGGCTGTTGGCATTAGATTCTCCTTGGCGGCAAAAACTTAAAATAGGCAGAATCGTGCAGGTCTGCCCGCCGAATCAGGGCTCAAGGCTTTTTCACAGGCTGTGCGGTTCTTCTTTTATAAAAGGTATCTTGGGGCCAATGGTTGGAGAAATTGTTCCGCCTAAATCAGCCCTTTGGCCTGATTTTTCCCAAGATCTGGACGTTGGGATTATTGCTTTTAGCGATCTGTTTGCCAAAAAGGAAGAAGCGGCGCTTCCAGGAAAAAAGACTCTTTATATCAAAAATTATAGGCTTAATCCCTTTAATAATAATGATGTTGTCGATGCTGCTATAAAATTTATTAAATTTGGCAAATTTTAAATTGTTTTTAAAACGTAAAAAATCAAAAAACTGTAACAATTTATATACTTTTTTTATTGTATAATAAAAAGAGGAAAAACTAACAGGCGGAATCTGATGAAGGCTTTTGGCATTTATTTATTAATAATCCTGCTCTTTGCCGGGGCATATTCGATTGATTTGTTCGGCTGGTTTGTCAGCGGGAATCTGACGATTGCACTGGTAGCCATCATCGCCGTCTTATTGTTGGTTTTTAAGTTAATGATTAACGCCCGCACCCGCGATGAGGAAGATAATGAGAATCGGAAATAAAACATTGTTGGGTTTTATATTCGCGCTGCTGCTTTTATGCTGCAGTGCAAATGCTTGGGCGAAACCCGGGGCAGAATGCGGAACTTGCGATTCTGGAGAATCTTGCGTAGATAATAAATGCTATCCTAACTGCAATAAAGATAAATATATTAATGCCGAACATTTAAAGGGGATTGGCGCTTCTGAACTGGGAGGATGTGCCTGTACTGGAGGCGTAAGGGGAGCATTCGGTTGGCAGCCTATCTGCAAAGTAGGACAAATCTGCTATAATCAAAGTTTTTGGAGTGCCGGTAAAAATACTTGTTCAAGTGTTTCAGATTATATTAATTATCAAAGTGCTGGCAAAGATAGAGAAGATGCCAAAAAAAGGATAGAAAAGGATGCCTGCATTGACGGAGATATGAGACCTGCCGTAAAAGAAAAATATGATGATCCAACTGAATATTTTTGCATAGGTGTCGATAATAAATATATCGGAGGTTTTGCCAGCGGCTGCAAAACTATTCCTGCACAAGTCTATGAAGACAAAGCTTGTTTTTTCTGTCCTCTATTTTTTGTCCTTTACAATGCGGCAGACGAAATGTCTTGGAATTCTTTTGATAAGATGAGCCCGCCGTTTCGCGTTATCATTATTATGGGATTAGCCATATGGATTGCTTTTGTAACACTTAACCATGTTGGTTCGCTGACAAAACAGGATGCTCCGAAATATTTAGGAAACCTGCTTAAGCAGTCATTTAAGGTTTTAATCGTTTTCTTTATGCTGATGAATTCTGACCATGTTTATAATCTTATTGTCAACCCTCTACTTCAGTCCAGCTTGGAAATGGGCACAACTTTACTGGATAAGGGAAGTGCCGGTAAGGTTTCTGAAAGCGGACGAAGCGCCGGCGGCAAATGTTTTAGCTCTGCTACGTATAATAAATTAGAAGCTTTCACCTCGGCTGTGCAGCAAGAAATTGCCGTTATGCAATCCGTCGGTAAATCCTTGATGTGCGTTGGTTCCAACCAATTATTCTCCCTGAATTTCGGGCGTTGGGGCTCTGCCTTTATGATGGTTGTCCAGGGCCTTGTCATTGCTGCTTTTGCCTTTCTGTTATCTCTGGCTTTTGGCTTCTATTTAATTGATGCTATCGTGCAGCTTGGCATTGTCGGTGCCATTATTCCATTTTTAATTCTTTGCTGGCCGTTTAAGCTTACGTCAAAATATACAGGCAAAGGTTTTGATATTTTTCTGAACAGCTGCTTTGTTTTTATCTTTATGGCCATTGCCATAGACATTGATTTTAAGCTGGTTGGCGCAGCATTGACACAAAATACTTCTGTTTCTACTCCAGATGCTCAATGCAAAGCAACCGTGGTAGATGAAAACGGCAAGATAAAAGAGAAATCTGTACCTTGCGGCAATTTTGCACTCATTCATAATGCCATCAACAACAGTGATTTTACAACATTAAAGAAAATTACAGATATCGGCGGCGTAGGTTTCTTGATTTTGTTGGCTTGTTGTATTTTCGGATTTAAATTTGTCGGAAAGGTTTCCGGGCTGGCCGGGCAAATGGCGAGCGGCGCCATTAGCGGAATCGGTTCGTCCATCGGTACAATGGCCGCGAGCGCGATTAAGAGTGCCGCAGGCAAAATAGCGGCACCGACCACAAACGCTATCAAAGAAAAAGTCGGCGGAGCGATGGAAAGCGGCGCGAAGGCTCTTGGCAACGCTGTTGTCAAGGCGCCGGTTAACATTCCAAGATATGCCATGAGCAAAAGTTTCCGCCAGAAAGTCAATCAAAGTACAAAAGAAAAATTTGATAAGGCATTCGGTGCAAATACTACCGCGGCACATGCCCAACAAAAAGCGACGGCTAAACAGCTTGCCAATGCTGTTGATGGCGCCAATTATTCAAAACGTCAGGCTGATGGCAGCCGCAGCGTCGATTACAGGGGAAGCTCTGCAACAATTGGGGCAGACGGTAAGGTTTCATTTAACAGCAATGTTACCAAGATTCAAAATAAAGACGGTTCTATGAGCTATCAGGATTCTAAGAGCGGCAAAAAGCTGACGGATAAACAAGTTCAGGAGAGGGAAGCCTCCAAACAAAAATTGGAAAAGGCTTTTAATGGCGGGGAATCTGCCGGCAACGCTTCCCAGAATGCGCCCAGCCCGGCACCCCAGCAGCAAGAGCAGCCTCCCAGAGAATAAAAATTTTGCTTTATTTAACGAATCCATCCGCCTGCATTTTATATAATTTTGCATAAACGCCTTTTTTGCGCAATAGGCTTAAATGGCTTCCTTCCTCAATTATTTTACCATCGTCAAAAACAAGAATTCTGTCCATTTCGCGCAAAGTGGAAAGGCGGTGTGCAATTGCAATGACTGTTTTGTCTTTCATCAGTTTTTTTAGAGATTTTTGAATCTGCACTTCGCTTTGGCTGTCTAATGCAGATGTGGCTTCATCGAAAACAAGTATCGGGGCGTTTTTTAATATCGCGCGGGCAATCGCAATGCGCTGCCGTTCGCCGCCGGATAAAATAACGCCTCGTTCCCCGACGATTGTCTGATACCCATCAGGGAATCCTTTAATAAATTCATCAGCAAAAGCTTGCTTAGAAGCTTTTTCAATATCATCCCGCCCGGCGTTTGTCCGCCCATATCTGATATTATCATATAAACTGCGGTTAAAAAGGGAAATATCTTGCGGAATCACGGCAATATTTTGATGCAGGGATTCCTGAGTTACATCGCGCAAGTCGCAGCCATTTATCTTAATTGCCCCTTGGTTGACATCAAAATAGCGGGAAAGGAGCTTGATAAAGGTAGATTTCCCAGAACCGCTGGCACCAACCAGGCCGATTTTTTCTCCAGGCCGGATATCCAGGCTTAACCCATCAAACAACATCTTTTTTCCGTTATAGGCAAATCCGACATTATCAAAGCAGATGCCGGCTTTTTTCGCCTTGAGAACCACCGCGCCTTTTTTATCTTTTATCGCCGGCTCCACCGCAAGCGTCTCCAAGGCAGAATTCATTTGCCCGTAAGTGGATGAAATATTGTTATATAGCCAGGTCGTATGAAAAATCATTCCGGAGATTGAGGTAAATAATGTATTTACATAGATAAAGCCCGTAGCATTAATGATATTTTCCGACAAACACCAAAGCGAAAAAAGGATAAAACCAAAAACAGATATTGCCATAAACAAGCTGTGCCAGCAATTCAGGCGTGCACGAAAACTTAGTTCGCTTGTTTCTGCCCGGCGGAGCTTTCTGGCATATGTTAACAGGTTTATTTTCTCAAAAGAAAAATTTGCAAAACTTTTAATCTCGCTGTAATTCGAAATGGAATCGACCAGCATTCCGCTGACCAAACTCTTTTGCTTTCCGGTTTCCTTGGCGAGAACCGCCCGCGTTTTTCCTAAAAACATGCTATAAATGACAGCGACAAAAATCCAAATAGAAATAAAGAATCCAAAATACCAGCTTTGCAGGCACAGGAGAACCGTTATAATTATTAACATGAAAAGGGTATAAGCGCCGTTTTGCAACGTATTCAGAATTTCCATCAGGCCGTTTGTCAACAGACTGACTTTATTTGCGATATTTCCGCTCATTTCTTCATGAAAATAAGCTATCGGCTGTCTATTGACATATTCAAAGCAGTCTTTGACAACCAGCGTGCGCAGCTTGGGATAAAATTTTGCCGAGATAGATAAAGGAAACCATTCCAACAATTTGCTCAAGCCCATCATCAGGATAAAAATCGACAAACTGCCCTGTATGTTTTGCCAGAAGCCCTGCCCCGCCGGCTCGGAAACCACAGTTGCAACAACTTCAGCCATATAATATTCTGAGACTTTTCCCATAGTTTGTCCGATAATAAGGAAAATCGCCATTGCACAAAATTGTTTTTTATAAAGGGCCATGTAGTGCAAAATAAATGGCAGCGGCTTTTTGGGCATTTTATTATTCCGTTAACTCAAAATTGACACATTGCGCTTAATGTTATATCATGCATTTAATTTCGATACAATATAAAGGTCATAGTTATGGAAACACAATATTATACTCTAATTGAAAAACAGGATTTTTATGAAATCATTGAAAATAAATATGGCGAGCTGGCTATTTTTATCGATGCACGCGAAGGCGCCCCTGTTAATCCGGTCTTGGAATTTGACGGTAAAAAAACCGCGCTGCTGAAACGCGATGAGCGCCTGGCCGTTAAGCTTGATAATATTGACGAAGAAACAAAAGGCCCCTTGGCCGAGGCTGAATTTTTAATGATTGTGGAATTAAAAGGAAAAATGGTTGAACGCGTTTACGGCGTTCCTGTTGAGAATGTAGAGGAAATTGTTTTCAAAGGGCGCCAGACACGCGCTGACGAGCTGGTTAAAGCCAAAAGCAAAGATGATGTCTTGAAGAGTTTTGGCGCTGTCCGCAGCTGGACGGGCGGAACTTCGTCTGGAAAGGAATAAGGCGCTATGATAGGTTTGGTATTGGTTACGCACGGGCATTTGGCAGATGAATTTATTTCCGCGATGCAACATGTTGTCGGCCAGCAGGAAAACGTTGCCGGGGTATGTATCGGCCCTGAAGATGACATGGAAATGCGGCGGGCGGAAATATTGAAAAAAGTTGAAGCCGTCAATACAGGAAAAGGCGTGGTTGTCCTTACAGACATGTTTGGCGGAACGCCTTCGAATCTGGCAATATCCATTATGGACAGGGCTCCTGTTGAAATCATTGCCGGCGTTAATTTGCCCATGTTAATTAAAATAGCTTCCCTGCGCAAAGAAAAGAGCCTGAAAGAAACCGTTGAAGGTGCACAGGAAGCCGGCAAAAAGTATATTAATATCGCTTCTCAACTTCTGGGGATGTAAAAATGGAAAAAAATACTTGCTGCGAAGATTTGGAAATTAAAAATAAAAAGGGGCTTCATGCCCGGGCCGCCGCGGCTTTTGTAAAAACGGCAACCCCTTTTGAATCTGAAATTACGGTAGAAAGGATCGGGCAAAAAGTCAGCGGCTGTTCCATTATGGGTCTGATGATGTTGGCCGCCGCCAAAGGCACAACAATAAAAGTTACAATTACGGGCAGCGATGCTGCAGAGGCTATGGCCGCGATTAAAGCGCTTCTGGACAACAAATTCGGCGAAGAATAAATATGCTCAAACCCAAAGCGCCGAGAAACAAAACATTAAGGCTTTCTCAGGAAGAATCCGAAAAATGTTTAAAAGAAACAATCTTTTTAACACACCCGGTTTCGATTAATGACGCTTGCAATAAAATTATTTGCCAGGATTGTTTCAAGGCGATGGATTTGCTTCCGGAAGCTTGTGCCGACTTGCTTATTGTCGATCCGCCTTATAACCTTACAAAAGATTTTGGAACCTCGACATTTAAAGAAAGAGGCAGCCGGGAATACCAAAAATGGCTGGATAAATGGCTGGGAAAAGCGAACCGCCTTTTAAAAAGCAACGCAAGCATTTATATTTGCTCCGACTGGAAAACATCTCTGCTTATTCCGGAAGTCGCTTCTAAATATTTCATTTTGCAAAACCGCATTTCCTGGGAACGGGAAAAAGGGCGCGGCGCCCAAAACAACTGGAAAAACTGCCTGGAAGATATTTGGTTTTTCACAAAAGGAAAATCCTATTATTTCAACATTGAGGCCGTTAAAGTACAGCGCCCCGTTTTAGCACCGTACCGCACAAGAAACGGGACCCCAAAAGATTGGGTAGAAGAAAGCGGCGAAAAAATTCGTTACACGCATCCTTCAAACATCTGGACGGATATTTCAGTCCCTTTTTGGTCTATGCCCGAAAACACTGACCATCCGACGCAAAAACCAGAAAAGCTGATTGCCAAATTGATTTTAGCTTCTTCACGTCCCGGAGATATCATTTTGGATCCGTTTTCAGGATCGGGCACAACCGCCGTTACGGCCTACAAGCTGGACCGGCAGTTCATCGGGATTGAAAAAGAAAAAGAATATGCGGCACTTGCCGTCAAGCGTCTCCAAATTGCAGAGGGGAACCGTCAAATCCAAGGTTTTGAAGACGGCATTTTTAAGGCTAGAAACGCTTAGCCAATATAGATAATCCGTTTAGACGCCCTTTAATCTTTCAAAAGCATGGTTAAATTATTTTTGTTGTCAATGAGACAACATGGTTTAATTTTTTTAGGAGTTATCACAATGTCTTGTAAAAATACAAAAAGCGCTTCAGCCAGTTCTCAAAATTCCAGCAATACATCAAATGAAAAATCTACTTCCAAAAGCCCCTGCGGTTGCGGCGGAAGAAAATAGCCAGATAAAAAAGTGTCCCGGAGTTATTTGGCTCCGGGCATTTTTTGTTGTAATTTTTTTTACGTTTATTATACTTGAGCAAAGCATAACCCGTATATAAGGAATCTTCATGAAAAGATTATCAGGAATTCTAGCTGCGGCTTTTATGTTCTTTGGCGGAACTGGGGCGGCTGGCGCACAATCGGCAGAAACAATCGGCAAGATTGAAAATTACCTTAACTCGTTAAACTCTTTGGAAGCCCAATTTGTTCAGGTTTCCAGCAACGGCGGAACTGCCGAAGGTTCGCTGTTTATACAAAAGCCCAACAGAATCCGCATGGAGTATGCAGACCCGGTGTCCGTGCTGATTGTCGGCAATGGAGATTACATTGTTTATCATGATAAAGAGTTAGACCAAACCACGCATATTGATTATGATGACATTCCGGCAACGCTGATTTTAGCCAATGACATTAAAATCGACAATAAAAACATTAAAATAAGCGATTTTTATCAGGACAAAGGCACAACTTCGATTACGCTTGATTATGTCCAAAAGGGAGATATCGGCCCGATAACGCTTATTTTTAACAATTCGCCTTTTGAACTCAAACAATGGAAAGTTATCGACCCCCAGAGGATTGAGGTGGCTGTTTCGCTTTATAATGCGCAAACAGATACCCCGCTTGACGCATCTTTATTTAAATTTAAGGCTCCCAAGAAAAAAACTCTTAATTATAAAAAGAAGTAAATATGACTAAAACTTACAAGCTTGTTTCATGGAATGCTAATTCCATCCGCAAAAGGATGCCATGCTTCCAGCATATTGTCCAACAGGAGAATCCGGATATTTTTTGCATCCAGGAAGTGAAAGCAAAAGAGGAAGATTTTCCGTTTGAAGACATAAAATCTTGCGGATTTCCGCATATTGCCCTTTACGGCATGCCCGGATACAACGGCGTTGCCATTGTTTCAAAAACCGCTTTTAACAGCATTTCCAAAGCTGACTGGGCGGGCAGAAAAGATGCGCGCAATATTTATGCCGAGCTTAAAGACGGCACAATTATCAGCAACCTTTATATTCCTGCCGGCGGGGATGTTCCCGACCCGCTCTTAAACTTGTCATTTGCCCATAAACTGGCATTTATCGACGATGTTTCCGAATGGCTTGAACAGCAGGCCGGCAATTTAAAAAATAGAAGAATCCTCCTTTGCGGAGATTTTAATATTGCGCCTTTGGAAAATGACGTTTGGAGCCACAAACAATGTTTAAAAATTGTTTCGCACACGCCCGTAGAAATTGAAAGGCTGTCCCGGTTAAAAAATTCTTTGGAATTTGAAGATATTTTTAGAAAATTTTATCCCGAACCGCAAAAGCTTTACTCCTGGTGGAGCTACCGGAATCCAAATTGGCAGACAAATGACAAAGGCCGGAGGCTGGACCATGTCTGGGCAACAAAAGAAATGGCAAAAAGCGTTAAGAGTGCAAAAATCTTGAAAGACATACGGCGCTTTGAGCAGCCATCGGACCATGTGCCCCTGGTTATTGAATTTGAAGGGAATCTATGACAAAAATAAAAATAGTACACAAATTGTCTTTTTTTGTACTATTTTCTTGATTAATCTGTAAGTTATATTAAACTGTGTTTAGAAAATTTGGTTTCAATTATGATGAGGTTTTCCAATGGAAGAAATTATTTTTCCCAATCAAATCAGAATGTATCGCCGTTTACGCGGCCGCTCCATGCAAGAGTTAGCCGACCATTTGGGCGTCAGCTTGTCAGCAATTTCTAAAATTGAAAAAGGGTACCGCCGCGTTGACCAGGAACAGCTGGTCCGTGTTGCCGAGTTTTTGGACTGCCCTTTGCAGGAACTTTTTGTGAATGAACAAAATTCCCAGCAGGAAATTGTCCAAGCATGGCGCAGAGAACAGGAACGGCGCAATAAGATTAATGAAAAAACAGGCCTGAAAACCTTGGGCGCCGGGCTTCGCCAAATCCGCAATGAAAAGAACCTTACTCTGATTGAAGTCGCGGAAAGCGCCGATATGACGCTGTCTGTTTACCACCGGATTGAAATGGGGCAGCGCGAAGTTTCCGAAAAAGAATATAAAAATATTGCCAAAGCTTTGAATATTTCTCCCGAAGAATTAAAATCAAGCATTAAAACCTTGGAAGAAAAAGGCATGCTTGATGAGATTATCCAACGCAATGACGCCAAATACAAATTGCTTTCCACGCCAAGAGGCGCTATTTCCTCTTTTGGCAGCAGTGCTCCCGACGGGCTTAAAATTTCCGTTTATGGCGTTGCGGGCAAAGACGGCAATGTTATTGTCGATTTTGAACAAGAGACAAAAAAAGTTCAGCGCCCTGCTCAGCTTTATAACAAAAAAGATGCTTATGCCGTTAATCTTTGTACAAGGCGTTTGGGCAGCCTGCTTCCGACACGCTCCGTTTTGTTTGTTGACCCTCAGGATGTGGTAAGCGTTGGCGATATCGCCCTTTATTATATTAATGAAGAAGAGGCAAAAATTGTCAGCATCAGGGAAGATGACAACGGACAGCTTTACGGAATCCGTTACAACCCTGATGAAAAAATTGAAATCGGCAATGATGATTTAAATAAAATCCATAAGGTCGTTGCGATTTACCTTTAATATTTTTCTAAAAAAGCGCCGGAAACGGCGCTTTTTTTTTGCTTTTGTTAACCTGAAATTTACGAGGCACGCGCTAAAATTGGTACTATGCGGAAGAGTCTATGCGCCAAACGGCGCTTTGTTTAAATGGATGGCAAAATAAGTGGTTGAAATAAAGAAAAATTTCAAAAGAAGAAACGGTGAGGAAGACCCAGTCGTCATTGCCCAGCGTTTTTTAAATATTTTTCGCCAACTGCATATTTTCACAGAAGAAAGAAAAAAAGATTTTAATCAGGAAATTTTGGCTTTGCCTCCGGAAATCCGGGGCATGTTTGGAAATCTGCCCGGCGGTTCCCTTTTGCAGGAATATGTTGACGATTTGGAACAAAATGCCGGAATCTTCCGCGACCATTCGCAAGAGGGCACCGCAAGGATAGACACAGAATCAGCACAGCAAACGCCTATTTTGGCCGCAGCCCTTGCGGCGGCGCAGCCCTCCCTAAACAATTTCCAAGCACCGGAAACGCCTAAAGCGCCGGATTTGCAACAAAAGCTTCAAGACATACATAATGAACTCTTGGCAGCAAAAAAGAATAATGATGTTCAAAAAATTAAGGAAATACAGCAAGTATTTCAGGCATTAACCGGACAGCCTCCTGCAAGGGAGAATCCTGCTCCCGCTGCAGAAGCCCCAACGCCGCCTCAGGCACCGGCTGTCCAAGCGAACACAGTTTCATCTGCGCGGGCAGAAAATGTTACAATGGTTTTGGACAGAAGTTTCACTGTTGGAATAGCACAAGCTGTTTCAGAAGCCGTTGCGGCGGTTGGACGGCAGCAATTTCAGGAAAACCAAAATATTTTGCAGGCTTTTAACCAATCACAGCTCCAAATTAGCAATATCTTGAAAAGCATGGAGGAAAACCGGCGGCAAGACAACTCGCAGCTGGCTCAAACCTTAACCAATCACCAGTTGGAAATTGCTAAAATGATGCTGCAAAACAATAATACAAACGCAAATCGCATTGAGATAAACAATGCGCCCATGCCTGTTGCAGCTCCGGTTAATATTAATCCTGCGCCGGAATTTGATTTAGAAAAATTTCTTAATGCGCAATCGTCATTGTTTCAGGAATTTAATAAATCGCAAACGGAAATCTTTAAAGAAATGGCAGAAGCGCAAGCCAAAGAATTTTCTGCAATCATTTCTGTCGCTTTGAAGGAAAGCCAGGAAGCTTCCACCCAAAATTTTATAGAAGCCCTCAAAGAGCTTCAAAAAACAATGCCGGCACCGGTTTATAATGTTTCACAAGTTTCTCCCGCCGCACCTTCCCAACCGGCAGGAAATTGGGACTGGGAATATATCGAAGAGCCTGAAGAAGTTCCCGAAGCTCCGGTTGCCGAAACCAGCGGAAACACCGCGGATGATGAATGGGAATATGTCGAAGAGCCTGAAGAAGTTTCCGAAACTCCGGTTGCCGAGGTAAGTGAAAACGCCGCGGACGATGAATGGGAATATATCGAAGAACCCGAAGAAGTTTCCGAAACTCCGGTTGCCGAGGTAAGTGAAAACGCCGCGGACGATGAATGGGAATATATCGAAGAGCCTGAAGAAGTTCCCGAAGCTCCGATTGCCGAGACAAGCGAAAACACTGCTGATGACGAATGGGAATATGTTGAAGAACCCGAAGAAGTTTCCGAAACTCCGGTTGCCGAGGCAAGCGAAAACACCGTGGATGGTGAATGGGAATATGTCGGAACCCCCAGTGAAGAAACAATTGCTGCCGCCGACATTTTGCAAAATGACTTTCCTGATGAAACGGAAGAAAATGAAACCTTAGAATATGCCGGCGAAGATGACGCAACATCTTTTTCAGAAAGTATTCCTTTAGCCGTTAAGCAAGATAATGATATCCATGTTGAAAGCAGTGAAGATTTTGACATGCTTTTCGCTGACGAAGGCCCTTCTGCTGAAACGCCTGCCGTTGAATCGCCCAAAGAAGATACCGTTTCCGAACCTCCTAAAAAAAAGAAGAAAAAAAACAAAAAGAAGAAAAATAAAAAAGGAATTTTGCCTAATGAAACCTTAGCCCATGAACCTCAGCCGCAAGAGGAGGCTTTAACCGCGCCATTTTCGGAGCAGGAAAGCTTTGCTGACGATTTTATCGCTGCCGAAACAGAGCCCGTTTTAACACAGCCTGATGACGCAACATCATATGAAGATAATCAACAAGAGGTTCTTGAAGACAGCCTGCCTGATTTTGCACAAGATAATTCTGAAAATGACGGCTGGGAATGGGAATATGTTGAAGAAGATGAAGAAGAACCAGCCGCGGACAACGTTTCCATTCCTCTGGATGAAAATGCCGCTGCGGACTGGGGGCTATCAGCTTTGCCAGAACCTGATGGAAACGATTATCAGCCGGCGGCAGGCACAGAATATGATATGCAGCAAAACGAAGATGCCGAAGAAGATGACGGCGACTGGGAATGGGAATATGTCGAAGAAGACGAGGCTGCTGATACGGCAGAACAAACTTTGCCTGAAGATGATGAAGATTGGCAGGCACCGGCTATCCAAGATGGCGCAGAACCCCTTGCGGAAACTGAATCTGATGAAAGTGAAACAGGCGGCGATTGGGAATATGTTGAAGAAGATGCAGTTAATGGCGATATAGAAGATGAAAAAGATGGCGAAGCTTCTCCCGCCCTGCCGGATGAAGACCCTTATCTGCCGTCGCAAACCAAAGTTTCGCATAATGCAAAATTATTTACTTCAGATAAAATATCCACTTTTGATGTTATGAATGATAATGACATGGAAAACGACCCATACGTTGTAAATAACAGTATGAAAGATTAAAAAAACAATTTACAATAGGCGCAAGCTCATTTATTTTAATAGCAGGAGTTAGCAATGGAAGAAAATCAGTCTCAAAACATTGGCAATGTTGATAAGAAACTGCTATGGTATGTCGATAATTACGTCCTGTTAAAAGATTATTACGACCGGACGATTTCGCGCATTGCCGCGCGCTGCATCCGCAAAGGAAACATTGCAATCGAAGAATATCCTTTTTATGGTTATATTTTGGATGTTTTGGAAGAAATAAGCGAAACCGGCGACTTAATCCTTTCGCATAAAGAACTGCATCCCTATGCCGAAAAGAAAATTGCCGGCGGCATTGCCACGCTCAAAAAAGAACTGAATGAATTTCGCGACGAACTGCGCCGCAATTCTTCTCCGGACATGATTAAGCAAGACGACAACGAACTTGAAAAAATGAAAAAAGCCCTTGGCGCAATCGGTTCTGAAGACGATCCGACAAAAGGTGCCGGCATGAATATTGACGAGGTTGTCGAAAAGCTGATGAAAGATAATAATTTAGAAGACAATTCCGCACGCTTCGGAGATGACGGAAAGCAGATAGAACTTAAAGACAACCGGGTACAGCCGCAGAAAAACCAAGCGGCGCCGGCACAGAAAAAGGCAGAAAATTAATGAAAAAAGTTTCATGCAATTATATTTTTCTTTTTTTGTATCTGCCGTTGTATTGCCTATTGGGCGGGTGCTCTTCGGAGTGGGTTTCCCAGATGTTCTCGTCTTCACCGGCAGAACAAAGGGTTGAAAACAGCCTGCCGCAAAGCACGGTTTCCCAGCCTGAAAAAAATATTATCCGCACGCCTAAGGGGGCAAGTTCTTTAGATTTGGAAACGCCTTTGCGCTGCAGCGTCAACTGGAAAACCCAGCAAATGATATCGACCATTCCTTATAACATCAGGGCATTTAACATGGTGCGCAACGGCAGCAACGATATTTTGCCTAAGTTTGAGGTGAACGCTTTTTCATTTGAGACAATGCCTGCCGAACGCGCACTTTTAAGGCTTACCAAAGAAGCCGGCATTAAACTGGTGGCGAAAGATTCGCCTTATGCCAGCATTTCCGCTGAGAATTTAAGCGGCGACTTGAGCGAAGTCATTAACATGATTTGCGATGCTGCGGAGATTTATTATTCCTATAATGCAAATAACAAAACCCTGCGCATCAGCCGCAAAGCGAATTTCAGCCTTTACGTGCCGCAATCGCGCCCTATCCTGCTGGCGATACTTGACGTGTTAAGGGGGGCCGGAATTACGAATTTCACTTCTGATTTTGAAGATTATTCCATTACTTTTGAGGCGGATTTTGAACTGCACCAAAAGATTTTGAATCTGATTAATTATTTTGAAGAAAATCCCATTTTGATTGCTTTTGACGTTAATGTCTTTAGAATATATCCTTATAATAACCAGGATATTGATTGGCAGCAACTGCTGAATATTTTCAGTTTTGGAACAATTAAAAGCACAAAGACCGGCGTTTTAGGACGTGTTTTGACAACGTCGGACGACATTAACATGGCTTCGCTGAACGCATTCATCGGAAAACAAGGAAAAATTGTTCCAGTTGCCGAGGGAAAATTTGTAGTTCCGAACAATTGGTTCGCCCGTTTTGATGTTGGCAAATGCGGCGATAACCGTTCTATTGAATCTGACCTTTCGGTTTTGGCTAAGGCTTCTTTTGAGCAAGGAAACATGCTTTTCTCAAATGTTACGCTGGAAGCAACGAAAGGCGAGATTACCCAGTTTAGCATCCGCAGCCGCTTGGGGGAAAACTTCTTGATTATCGGCATTCCAAATGCCATATTTAATAAAAAGTCTCCAAAGTCTGAAACGATTGTTTTTATGGTGCCGAGAATTATCAGAACGCTTAAAACCAGCAAACACCTGCAGAACAATTTATAATTAATGTGAGGAAAACATGGTTGATGAAAATAATATGAACGCTTCACAAAGCTTTGACCCGAACCGTCCGAGGCTAAAAAAAGTAAAACGCCCGGTAAGAAGGATTGCGCCGCAGCCTTCGCAGCCGATGTCTGCCTCTGTGCCGGCATCGCCATTTCAGGCGCCGGCAACGCAAGCGCAAAGCCAGCCGCAGCAGGATGCGGAATTTAACCTGGACGGTTATTTAGATGAAGTAAACCTGCCGAGTTTTGGAAATTCTGCAACGGTAAAAAGCAAACCCGAAGAAACGCCTCATTTTATTGATGATGCAGAATTAGACGCGGAATTTGGCATGCATCAGGGACAATTGCCGGCCTTTTTAACAAAAAATGTGCTCATCCTGATGGCTGTTGTCTTATTCTTGGCAGGGTTTACGATTGCAAAATTGTTCTTTACAGACCAAAAAATCGTCCGCAACGGGCTGCAAGGCGTTGTTGTTAATCCGGAAGTTCCGCAAGGGCGCGCCAGATGCGGCATTGCGGAAAAGACTCAGGGCTGCGTTTTGTATATTATGAACCCGCAGCGTCAGGAATTAAACGCCCGGGATTTTTATGATTTGGCTTCGCAATTAACCGGACGCCAGCGTTTTGTGATTGAAACCGGAAATATGCGTTATTCAAATGTAAAAATACGCCCCGGCGATATCGTCCAATTAAACATTCCGCCTTTGTAATTTTTTTTGCAAAAGCATTTATTCATTGCTTCCGCGGGTAAATATCTGCGGAAGTTTTTATTTATCATAAAACTTTTGCGATTCGGAAAAATATTGCCACAAATAAAATCTAATGTAATCAATTGGTTATATGCTTTCTTATCCATAAATTTGACATTTGGAACAATATATGGTATTATAATTATATGTTTGTGTTATTATAATGTGGGGTAGAATATGGTAACGAATAGAATATTTGTTGCGGCTTTTCTTTTTTCCTTTGCTTTGCTTCCCTTTGCCGCAAGGGCTGATGTTCATGTCTCAACTTGGGCAGAACTTAAAAACGCTGTTGAAAACGGCAGTGGGGGTACAATTTATCTTGATAGAGATATCACCGCGGATTTAAATTCTCCGATTACAAAATATGCCGCCGGCACAGTAATTGACGGGCAAGGTTTTAAACTCATTGGTCCGGAGCAAACCGGCGATACGAAAGTTAATGCTAACTTTTTTAAATTTCATACGGATTTTTCAAAAGATTATACTGAAGAACAAAGGTTAAAAATCCAAAATCTTGATTTTGAGAATGGTGTATTTTTTTCTGAAACAAGCTATGTTTATGGCAGTGTTATTTATAATAAAGGTAACACGATTGGTGATATTATAGGGGATTTTACGGGGAATTATGCAAAAATATCTACTATCTTTGGGGGCTCCATTTATAATAGTGGCACGATTGGAGATATTAGTGGAGACTTCACGGAAAACTATGCACAATCTGAAATTACTTTGGCTACAGGTGGTGCCATTTATAATAGAGGTGTGATTGGCAATATTTCGGGAGACTTTTGGGGCAACTTTGCACAATCTAAAAGATTTTCTGTTCGAGGAGGTGCTATTTATAACGAAGGTGAGCTAGGGGATATTGATGGAATTTTTTCTAATAATTACGTATCTGGTAAAGATTCTGCATCTGGCGGCGCTATTTATAATAGTAACAGAAGCACAATTGGAGATATTTCAGGGGATTTCTCTAGCAACTATGCCAAAGCTGAAACAAATTCTGCCTATGGCGGCGCTATTTATAATGGCGGTAAAATAGGTACCATATTAAACAGTAGCTTTTATAACAACTATGTGCAAACAGGTTCAACAAACATCCGTAATGTTAGAGGCGGGGCTATTTGGACAGATAAAGATCTTCTTATCACAGCAGACAATGGCAAGTCTGAGTTTAGCGGCAATAAAATTATCTACAAAGATGACAAAGGCAACGACATTGAAAAATCCGAGGCGATTTATTTAGATGATGCCAATTTAAAACTTAATTCTATTAACAACGGTTTAATCAAGTTTGATGATGGCATCCACTCTGGATCCCAACGAGAAATACTTGAAGATGAGTTTGAGAGTAGGTTATCGCTTTTTGAAGAGATGAATTTTAAGATAGAGAAAAATGACAATAAATATATAATAAAGGATAAAGAAGATGAAAGAGATATTCTTCTTTATACAATAGAGCCAACGGAATCTAATACATATCTTTTGACATTGTATGGCGGTTTAATCACCATCACGGGCGACGCGAGCAGCCGCGTTGAGTTCAATGAGCAGATTGAGAATGTGGGGGCGATTGACGTAAGCGGTACGAATGTTGATGTTAATAAAGGCGTGTTCTATCGTTCGGTTACGCATGATGGCGGGGTGTTGAACATTAATTCTGCTGCTGAAGATACGGTCGTTGACAACCTTGGTTTGGTTAATATTGCTTCTGGTGCCTCTACCAAGCGCAACGCTGTTAATGACGGCGGCAAGATGATTGTCCATGCCGGCGGGCTTGCCGAAGACACCA
>CAJUAK010000018.1 GCA_910584385.1 uncultured Alphaproteobacteria bacterium
GGTAATCAGGAAGCCAATAAGTTGCAGAGAAAGCAGCCGAGCTTATAAGAGCAAAGCAGACTGCGAAGAAAAACCTTTTTAAGACGGAGTACATGGCACACACCTATATATAATTATCACACACATAGGCATGTTAACATATAATAAATAAGTTTGTCAAGGACTTTTCTGTCTAGGATTTTATTTGAAATCTTTATTGAAGCCTGGTAAAAAGATGTTATATTTACAAAGGATAGCTATGGAGAGAGAAATGATTGTTTCAAGCAAAGGGATTATAAACGGCATTATTGCTGATAAATATGGAAAAAGGGGCAAAGATTTTATTGACTCTTCCGTTCCGTCCCTCTCGCTGCCGTTGACAATCCGCAATGCTCCGGAAGGTACGGCTGTTTACGCCATAATTTTAGATGATCCGGATGCTATTCCTGTTGCCGGGTTCAGTTGGATACACTGGTTGGCCGCAAATATAACAACAGGAGATTTAAAAGAAAATGCTTCTCAGGATAATCCTCAATTTATTCAGGGCAAAAATTCCTGGGGGCTGTCTTGTTATGGCGGAATGAGCCCTCCAAACGCACCACATAAATATAACATACATGTTTATGCGCTTTCCCGCTTTCTTCCTTTAGAAAACGGTTTCACAAAAGAAGAGCTGGAAGATTCTATGAACAGCCTTATTCTGGACAGTTATACCTTAAGCGGCGTTTATGCCGATTAATTATTGAATGGCGTTTTCAATTAATCTGTCGAGGTTATCCCGTTCCGTTTCTTTATAACCGCTGAAGTTCTCTTTTACTTTTTCGGTAGCTTCTTTTTTGGCTTTTTTAATTTGGGGCTGAGCCAATTTTTCGAACAGGTCTTTTGATGCGTTCTGTTCTTCATCTTCTTTTTCTTCGGGTTCTTGTTCTGCAATCTGGGATTGTTTTGCCTTTTCTTTAATGATATCCAGCGTGCTTTGCGGAATCAGGCTTTCAATCGGTTTGGCAAATTCTCCGGCAATGTTGAAATATTTTGATTCCGTTAAAACTTCCGCCTGGCGGTTTTTGGGAATCATCCAGTTTATGAGAATATTAAATAAAATAACCAGCAACGCCGCGCGGACAATGCCAAAGAACAAACCCAACATGCGGTCTACATTGCTTAATTTGCTGCTGCGGACTTTGCCGACAATCTTCCCCGTCATTAATATCCATATGATGAGAAAAGTTATCAAAATGAAAATAGACGTTACAATTCCTGCCATCAGCCCGCTTTTAATATACAAAGAGGCAATCGGCGTCAATATCGGCAGCATATAGATAATTGCCGCAGTTCCCAATACCCAACCAATAATGGACAAGACTTCTTTTACAAGCCCCCTGCTCAAAGCGATAAGAGCGGAAATACCGACAATAATTAAGATTATCACATCTAAGTTATTAAGCTGCTGCATGTTTTTTCCTTTAATCAAACCAATTAATCAGGCGTTGGATATTGCCTATTTCATGTTGGGTAATATCATAATTTTTGGCTTTCTTGTCATGATGAGCCGGCGGGGTTATTGCGCTTAGAAACCCTAATTTCCGAGCTTCTTTCAGCCTTTGGTTTGGCTGGCTGACCATACGAATCTCCCCGGAGAGCCCTATTTCTCCAAAAACGACCATATCCGCCGGCATCGGCTTGTTTTTTAATGAAGATATAACAGCCATGGCAACAGCCAAATCTGCCGCAGGCTCGCTTATGCGCAAACCGCCGGCAATGTTCAAATAAACATCCTGCGAACTTAAATTTAAGCCGCAGCGGGCTTCTAAAACAGCCAAAACCATAGATAAACGGTTAGAATCCCAACCGACCACCGCCCGGCGCGGGCTGGCATAGCCTGTGGGGCTCACAAGGGCTTGGATTTCTACCAAAACAGGCCTTGACCCTTCTACCCCCGCAAAAACGCAAGAGCCGGAAATATTTCCCTGGCGTTCTGCTAAAAACAGCGCCGAGGGGTTTTCAACCTCAACCAGACCTTCATCCTGCATTTCAAAAACGCCGATTTCATCTGTGGCGCCGAAACGGTTTTTAACGGCTCGCAAAATGCGAAAATGGTGTCCCCTTTCGCCTTCAAAATATAAAACCGTGTCTACCATATGTTCTAAAACCCGGGGGCCGGCAATGGCGCCTTGTTTCGTTACATGCCCGACTAAAAACAGCGTGAAACCTTTTTTCTTAGCCAGTTTTATTAATTCGTAGGCACAGGCGCGCACCTGGTTTACCGTTCCCGGTGCAGAATCTATGTCTTCCAAATACATGGTTTGGATAGAATCGATAATTACCACAGCGGCTGAAGATTTTTCAAGCGTGGCAAGGATGTCTTTTACATCCGTGGCACTGGCCAGATTAACCGGAGATTGTTCAAGCTTAAGGCGGCGGGCGCGAATCCGAACCTGGTCAATGGCTTCTTCTCCGGAAATATAGTAACATTCCGGTTTGCCGGGCAGATTTGCAACACTTGCGCTGACTTGCAACAATAATGTGGATTTTCCTATCCCGGGATCGCCGCCGACCAAGATAACAGAACCCGGCACCAAACCGCCGCCGCAAACGCGGTCAACTTCTTTAATGGAAGTTGTCAGGCGGGACAGTTTTTCTTGTTCGCCGCTTAAGGGAACAAAATCTATCATCCGCCCTTTGCGTTTTTGTGAAAAGGTTGAAAACCCCTCCCCGCCTTGTTTTTCTTCTTCTATGCAGTTCCATTCGCCGCAGGCATCACATTTTCCCTGCCATTTTGGATAGACTGTGCCGCAATTGTTGCAAACATACTCCAATGCGCTTTTTTTGCCCATGGTTAAACCTCTACTTTAATCGGCCCCTGAGATGATCCGTTAATAAATTGTCGGACATAAGGATTATCCGTTTGATCCATTTCCTTAACCGTACCCTGCCAGATGATTTTTCCTTTATACAACATGGCAATTTTATCGGCAATCTTGCGGGCAGAAGCCATATCATGCGTAATTGTCAGCCCGGTTGCGCCGAGGTCTTTGACTGATTCGATAATCAAATCGTTAATGACATCAGACATAATCGGATCCAACCCTGTTGTGGGCTCGTCAAAAAAGATGATTTCCGGCTTGGTTGCAATTGCCCTGGCCAATCCCACGCGTTTTTGCATGCCACCGGACAGTTCTGAAGGGGATAAATCGGCAACGTCAGGAGCCAGCCCGACTTGCCGCAAAACCTTGACAGCTACTTTTTTTGCCGTTTTTTTATCCACTTTTTTATTCATCATCAGTCCGAATGCGACATTCTCCCAAACGCTCAAACTGTCAAACAAGGCGCCGCCTTGAAACAGCATGCCCATTTTGGAATGCATGGCTTCTTTTTCCTCTTCGCTCTCGCCGACAACTTCCTGCCCATCAACCAAAATAGACCCGGAATCAGGCTGCAAAATGCCTTGGATGCATTTGATTAAGACAGATTTTCCGGTTCCGGAACCACCGATAACAACCAGAGATTCTCCTTTTTTTATCTCTAAATCAATTCCATCTAAAACAACCTTCTTGCCAAAAGCTTTATGCAGACCGGTAATTTTTATTTTAACATCGTTATTTTCATTGTTTTCACTCATTTTCTGCCTCTTTGCTATTTGGAAAAGAACATTTCGGTAATGATATAGTTGAAAATCAGAATAAGGATTGAAGCGGAAACAACGGCGTTTGTCGTTGCCGAGCCAACCCCTTGCGCGCCACCCTTGGATTTATAGCCGTTATAGCAGCCCATTAAAGAAATAATAAAGCCAAATACAGCCGCTTTAACCAGACCGGTGGTTATGTCAATCGGCTGCAAGTCCTGCAAAGTTGCGTTTACATAGTTTGCCGGGTTAAAGCCTAATTTATAGACGCCGACCACATAACCGCCAAAAATGCCGATGACATCGCCAATCATAACCAAAATCGGAAGAACAATTACCCCGGCGATTAAACGCGGCGCAACCAGATATTTAAATGGATTTGTTGATAATGTTGTCAAAGCGTCAATTTGTTCCGTTACGCGCATTGTGCCAATTTCAGCAGCCATTGCCGCCCCGATGCGCCCGGCAACCATTAACGCCGACAAAACAGGCGCCAGTTCCCTGGTAACCGAAATCAAAACAACAGAAGCAACCGCGCCTTCCGCGCCAAAACGCGCAAACCCCGAATAGCTTTGCAGAGCAATTACCATACCGGCAAAAATTGTGGTTAAGCCGACAACCGGCAGCGAATAAAAGCCGATATCCATCATTTGCTTGCCGAGAATCTTTAAATAAAACGGCGGCGTAAAACAGCTGTAAAGAGAGCGCGTGATGAAAATGGACAGTTCGCCCAAACGGAAAATAAATGCAACCAAAGGCTTCCCTTGTTTTCTAAAAAAATTAACTAATGCTTCCAACATTGCAGTTCTTCTTTCTTATATTGATAATGCCTTGATATTAGGGCAACAAGCTTTTTAAATCAACTCTTAAGCTTATTTATTGACAAGCCAAGCAAAACCTTGTCTACCGACGATACATCAAAAGGATAAAGCGCGATTTGGGGGATTTTTATGCCTTCATACTCATAAAAAATTTTTTCAGGCATGCGTTCAACATCTTCCCTCTTTGAAACCACACGGACAACCAGGCTTATTTGGCACCTTTTTTTTGCAGGAAAGGAAACAATACCCAGCCCCCTCACCTCAATAAGCCCTTTGAGGTTATCCGGCGCTTCGGCAAACAGCCTGTTTCCTTTTATGAAAATATTGACACGGTCATCGGCGACAAGCTTTGCCTGTTTATCCATAACCATCCGCAGGCAAATATCGGATTTTCCCATTCCAGAATCCCCTAAAAACAGAATCCCTTTGCCATGCCAGGAAACGCAAGACGCATGAATATTTTGCATATTTACACCTCTAGCCCGCTTAAGCGTTTTTGCTTAGCTTCGTCGCGGGTTGAAACGACTATCCGGCGCCCATTGGAAAACGGCGCTATTTCCAATTTGAAAACATTTTTAGGAAGGTAAGCGCCCATTTTTTCAGGCCATTCAATCAGGCAAACCCCGCCTTGCAAGGCATCTTCCATTCCCAGCTCAAAAATCTCTTCCGCAGATTTAATGCGGTATAAGTCAAAATGAAAGATTTCAAAATCTGGCGCTTCATATGTCTGCAAAAGGGTAAATGTCGGACTGGGAACTTCTGAATCGCCTATAAAATTTTGAATAAAAGCTCTGGCAAGAACGCTTTTGCCCATGCCCAGCGTTCCAAAAAGCGCAAAGACATCCCCCTTTTTGGCAAAAGCCGCCAAAGCCTTTCCGAATTCTTTTGTCTCATCTTCATTCTTTGAGTAAAATGTAAATTCTTTCATTTTTCCTCCTAAAAAGAGAAAAAGGCGTGGGGATTTTTTTCTTTTTGCTCAATAATTTTAATTTTCGGCTTCATTTTTTGAGCTTTCCGCCAATCTTCCGGACGGTAAAACTGCCCTTGCCATAAACCTCTGCGCGCTTCCTTGGCTTGCTGTTCATAAGGCAGATAAATATCCGTTTGGCGCGTATTGGCTAAGCCCCATCCGGCATTGACCAGAGCCGCGCCGATATCATAAGGGCCAAATGTGCAGGTTCCAATCATGTTGCCTTTTGCATTCTGGCTCATAACCCGGCATTCTATTTCCGAATCAAGAATCCAATCTGAAAGCCATGCGGCAGATTGCCTTCCGCAGCCATAAGCCCGCCCATGCCCGTCGGAGCAGTTTTGATTAAGCGCCGGAGCGCTTACACCGTAAATTTTGAAATATGCATTATCGATTTTTACCGTATCGCCAGTAACAACTTTTACAGAACTCCTGATTACCGGCAGCTGCTGCCATACATTATTGGCCGATGCCTGTTTGGCTGAGGGCTTTCCTTCTATGGCTCCCATCAGCTTTTCAAAAGTTCCCGCCCCTTCTGCCGGTGCCGGCGCGGAAGAAAACCCTTCTCCGATTGTTAAAGGCTCGCCGCCTCCCGTTTGCGCAGCATCAGCCGAAGCTTGCTCTGATACGCCAGACATCGTGCTTTGCCCCAAAAAACCTTTTAAGTTTCTTAAAATGCCGGAAGGGCCGTCGCGAAATGCGCCGATGGCATAAAGGATAAAAACTGCAATCCCTAAAAAAATGAGCAAAGAAGGCAGGCAGCCGACAGCCCGCCATGCCATTCTTAAAAATAAATATAAGACAACCAGACCGATAATCAGACCGATAAAACCGCCGCCCTGCATTAAAATGCTGCTGCTTTGAGTTCCTGCGCCGCCCCATAAAATAAGGATGCAGGCGGTTATGCCAAAAACAATCTTTTTAAGAAATCCCATATTTATTTTCCTTAGTAAAGTGGCTTTTTGTTAAGGATATATAAAATTCTTTAAGAAAGATATAATAAAAAAGCCGGTTATTAAAACCGGCCTTATATTTTATTCTGCTGCAACTTTAGAATAGCAGTGGCAATGGCATATGCCGTGCTCTTCAATATCCTTTTTGCAGGTTTCAGAAATGCAGTAACGGGCAGAATTATTTCCATCGCAAGGGCAGCGCTGCCATTCGGTTGTTCCGAACATCATATTTTTGGCTTTAGCAATTTTTTCGAGGTTTTTCGTTGTATAATAACCTTCTTTTGCGCATCTTTTTTTCATTTCTTCTAAAATATCCATGTTTTTTCCTCTTAATCAACCATTTTTATTGTGAATTTTTCATTATTACCCGAATCTGCCGCCGGATTCCCAACCGGCATGACGGGGGTATTATTACGCTTTTTTTCTAAAATATCAATAATCATATCAAGTTCTGCCGCAGAAGCATACTGAAGCACAACTTTTCCGCCGCCCTGGCGGCTGGGGGTAATTTTAATCCGCAGCCCGAGATTGCGGTTCAAGTCCTTTTCAATATCTATAATATCCTGGTCTTTTGCCGCTTTTTCTTTATTTTCTTCTTTTTTATCTTTTTGTTTGGCAACAAGTTCTTCAACCTGGCGAACATTCAAATCTTTTTCAATAATCTTCTTGGCAAGTTCTTCGGCATTTTGCAAGCCAACCAAAGCACGCGCGTGCCCTGCGCTTAATTTTCCTTCTTTTATCAAGGCTTGAACACTGTTCGGCAAATTAAGCAGACGCAAAGTATTGGCAACGTGGCTACGGGATTTTCCTACGATTTGCGATAAAGCTTCCTGCGTATGGGAAAATTCATTGATTAAACGCTGAAAGCCTTCGGCCTCCTCTATTGCGGAAAGATTTTCACGCAACAGGTTTTCAACCAAAGCAACTTCCAGAACTTCCTTATCATCGAGCTCTTTTACAATTACGGGAACTTCTTTTAATCCGGCAGTTTTTGCTGCGCGCCAACGGCGCTCGCCGGCAATCAGTTCATATTTTTCGCCACTTTTGCGAACCAGCAGCGGCTGCAAAACGCCTTTTTCTTTTACAGATTCCGCAAGCGCTTTTAAGGCTTCTTCATCAAACTCCGTACGCGGCTGATATTTTCCGGGCACGATGCTGTCAATAGAAATTTGCGATGTGCTTTTAGGCGTTTCAATATCTAAATTTGGTTCGGACAAATCATCATCGCCCAACAGCGCACCCAAGCCGCGTCCCAGATTTTTTCTTTTGTGGTGCGGTTCGTCTTTATTTAGCAAGGCGTCCAATTCATCTAAATTTGTGTCTTCTAACATGCAATTCTATCCTTTTCTCTTTTTAACACTTCTCCGGCGAGGCTGATATATGCCTGAGATCCCGGGCATTTGAAATCATAAATCAAAACGGGCTTTCCGTGAGAAGGCGCTTCAGAAATGCGCACATTGCGCGGAATAACCGTATCATAAACCTTTTTGCCAAAGAAATTGCGCACATCGTCTTCAACCATTTGCGACAGGTTATTGCGCTTATCATACATGGTCAAAACAACGCCCTGCAATTCCAACCCCGGATTGAATCTTTTCTTAATTTGGTTAATGTTGCGAATAAGGTCTGTGATGCCTTCCAAGGCCAGAAACTCACATTGCAAAGGAACAATAACAGCGTTAGCGGCAACTAAAGCATTTATTGTTACCAGGCTTAAGGATGGCGGGCAGTCGATAATTACATAATCGTAATTTACGGCATCTTTTTCCAAAGCTTTTTTCAGTGCATATTCGCGCGCCTCAACATCAACAAGCTCAATCTCGGCGCCGGCCAAGTCAGGAGAGGAGGGGACAATTGAAAAATTAGGTATCTCTGTCCAAACAATCGCTTCGCTTAATTTATTTTCGCCCACAAGAACTTCATAAGAAGAAACCATGCGCCCGCGTTTGTTTATGCCCATGGATGTCGAAGCATTTCCCTGCGGGTCAAGATCGACAACCAAAACTTTTTTGCCGGCAGCGGCCATCGCCGTCGCTACATTTACGGCAGTTGTTGTTTTACCAACGCCTCCCTTGCGGTTTGCAATCGCTAAAATTCTAGGCATTTTTTACTCCTTTGCATTTTGATAAATTGCTAATGATTAAAATTTTTCCTTCTTCGCTTTGTTCACTGTCTTCTATTGTGCAATCAAAGCGCCATTTCTTTTTGGCTTCATCTATTTCTGCCTGAAAAGATTTTCCTTTTGGAAAGATGCATAATGTTTCTTTCTTACAAAAACGAAAAGAATATTCTAAAAGCTTGTCCAGAGATGTCATTGCGCGAGAAGTAATAACATCAAATTTTTGCCGGGGCAGATTTTCGATTCTGTCATTAATAATTTCTGCCTTAACGCCGGTTATTTTTTTAACCTCGTTTAAATACAGCGTTTTCTTTTTTATACTCTCAACAAGAACAACTTTTAAATACGGTGTTTTTTCTTTCAAAGCAACAGCAATAACCATACCCGGAAAACCAGCACCAGAGCCAAAATCACACAATGAAGACGCAGTTTCAGGAATATATTTAAGCAGCTGAAGCGAGTCTAAAAAATGGCGATTCCAGGCATCTTCCAAAGAACTATTGCTCACAAGATTAAACTTATTTTGCCACTCCCGCAGAGAGGCTTCATAAGCTTTTAAGAGATCAAATGTTTCACGTGAAACATCATATTTTTCATTTTCGTTTTTCATGAAAATATTTATATTATTTTTATAAAAAATTTAAAACAAAAAATAAGCAGTTATGAACACTTTTAAAAAAACAGAACAAGACACATTTAAATATATTTTAAATTCAACAACTTAAACACCATTCCTTGAATCAAAATATCAAAGATTTTTAGGCGTCCAGCGATTTTTATAATTTAAACTTTCAAGCAATGATTCGGCATCATCAAAATAACTTCCGATATGCTCTACATAATGTGCATCATCAGATATTAAAACAGGAACGTTACGCTTGCAAAGCTCCTTGATAATCCAGATGTCCGGAAAGGGGCGGTTTAATTTTCGATATCCGCCAGTATTTATTTCATATGCCTGGCGATTCTCATCAAGCGCCTCAATTAAACTCTCTTTATAAGGCCTCCATTTGTCATCGGTGCATAGGTTAAACTGCGTGCAATAGTCTAAGTGCGCAATAAAATCAAAATAACCGCTTTTTATGCTGCCAATAACATTATTCCAATAATTTTTAAGGAGTTCATCTTTTTCTTCATTGCTGATATTAAGCGGCAGCTCTTCAAGATGATATATATTATAAATATGTTCTTCATCTGACGTTAAAATGGAGTGGGTTGAGCCGATTAAATAGTCAACATCCAATTCCTTAAGCATTTTTTCAAAACCATTACGCCAGGTTGCAGATGGAAAAAAATCCACTTCAAAGCCGCAAGCTACTTTAATATTGTGATTTTGCGCTGCTTCACGAAGGCCGTCAAGCCCCCTTTTTGCAACATCTAATGCCTTGTTCCAGTCTTGAAAAAACATTTTGCTGGCATGGCTCATGTTTGGGTGCCAGATCAGATGGTTGCTCACGCCAATGGCAGAGAAGCCAAGCTCTTCAGCTCTGGAAATCATTTCATCCGGAGCTGCCCGGCCATCGTAAATACCCAAAGCATTATTATGCGTATGATATGTAAATTTTTGCATGAGAATCCTTTCCCGAAAAATCTATCAGCAAAGGATTAAAGCTTCGTAAACTATCTTTTGATATAGCCAAGAATTGCCGTAATTGCCGCCGGCGTTACACCGGGGATTCGAGAGGCTTCGCCAATTGTGGACGGACGCACCTTTGTTAATTTTGCAACCATTTCATTAGACAAGCCGCCAATTTGGCGATAATCAAGGTCTTCTTTTATTTTGAGCTTTTCATCTTTTTTAAAGACTTCAATATCCGCCAACTGCCTCTTAATATATCCTGCATAACGGGCTTCTATTTCAATTTGTTCATAAACATCATCGGGGATATTTGCAAGTTCCGGCCATATTTCAGAAACCGTTTCACGTGAAACACCTTCATAAGACATTACATTGAAAGCCGTCCGTCTTACACCGTCTTTTTTTGTAATTACGCCGTATTTATCTAGCTCATTCGGACTGATATCCAAATCATTTGACAGCTTTTTATATTTATCCAAATTCTCTTTTTTTGCTTTAAATACAGTGTATCTTTCTTCTCCGACGCAGCCGATATCATAACCTTTTTGCGTTAATCGCATATCAGCATTATCTGAACGCAGATAAAGGCGATATTCAGAGCGCGATGTAAACATCCTGTAAGGTTCATCAACACCTTTTGTAATTAAATCATCAACCATCACGCCGATATAAGCTTCGCTGCGGTCAATTATAAAATCCTTGTCTCCGCCTTTGGCATAAAGCGCTGCATTTACCCCGGCATAAAGCCCTTGCGCCGCAGCTTCTTCATATCCGGTGGTTCCGTTTATTTGCCCGGCAAGGTATAATCCCGGAATTTTCTTTACAGAAAGCCGGTTATCCAGTTCCTGCGGGTCAACGTAATCATATTCAATCGCATAAGCAAAACGCAAAATCTCAACGTTTTCAAGCCCTTTCATTGTGTGAATGAAAGCATCTTGAACATCAGCCGGCAAAGATGTCGATATACCGTTCGGATAAACGACATTCGTGTTATAACCTTCAGGTTCCAGAAATATTTGATGGCTGGTGCGATCAGCGAACTTTACTAACTTATCTTCAATACTAGGACAATAACGCGGGCCAACACCGGTAATTAATCCTGAAAAAAGGGCGCATTTTGAAAAATTGTCCCTGATAATTTTGTGCGTCTTCTCATTTGTATAAGTTACATAACAGTCTATCTGCGGCTGAGTAATTTCTTTGGTTAAATAGGAAAATGCTTCAGGCTGCTCATCGCCATGCTGTTTTTCCAAGACAGACCAATTTATCGTATCTCCATTCAAGCGGGCAGGGGTTCCTGTCTTTAAACGCCCTACTTTGAGCCCTTTAGACTTTAAATACGGTGTTATACCCGTACAGGTTACATCGCCAATTCTTCCGCCAATGGATGTCTCATGCCCAACAAACATAACACCATTTAAAAATGTTCCGGACGTTAATACAACTGATTTGGTTTTCAGGATTGAGCCATCAGCCAAAATCACACCGTTAATCTTATTTCCGTCAAAAGAAAAACCTTCGGCGGCTGCTTCAATCAAATCAAGATTTTTTTGCTTTTGAAGCGCTTCAAGCATATATTTCTTATATAATTCTCGGTCCGCCTGGGCTCTGGGACCTCTCACAGCCGGGCCTTTTGACTGATTAAGCATGCGAAACTGTATTCCGGCCTTGTCAATGACACGTCCCATTAAACCATCCAGGGCATCGACTTCCCGAACCAAATGCCCTTTGCCTAATCCGCCAATAGCCGGATTGCAGGACATCTCGCCAATTGTGCTTATTTTATGCGTTACCAATGCTGTTTTTGCGCCTGTACGCGCAGCAGCTGCGCAAGCCTCACAACCGGCATGCCCGCCGCCAATAACAATCACATCATATTCTAAAGAAGCCATTATCATACCCTTATGTTAAGCAATAGCTTGGGTATAATATAAAAGCGCTTAAAATGCAATAGGTTAAAATCTGCTAAAACTATTTTCCGATGCAAAAAGAACCAAAAATTTTATCCAGGATTTCATCAACTTCTATACGTCCGGTAATTTTGCCCAAAGCACGTGCCGCAAGGCGGATATCTTCTGCTGAAAGTTCAATTTCTTTATCGAAGTTAAAAATTTGCAGATTATCTAAAACTTCCTGCAAAGCATCCCGATATCTGCGGCGGGTAATGAGCAGATTTGACCCCGTTGTAAACTGGCTTGAAATATGGTTATATATTCTTTCAAACAAAACTTCCAAACCTCTCTTTTCCTTGGCTGAAATAACGATACAACCGTCCTTTTCCAGAACTGAACATTGTTCAAAAGTTAATTTGTCGCATTTATTTGCAACGAAGAGCATTTTGTTTTTAAACGATTTTTTTAAATTATCAAACACTTGAACAGAGTCTTTTGAAGCATCAAACAAACAAACAACCAAATCAGCGTCTTGTATTTTGTTGTAAGCGATATCTATGCCCTGCTTTTCAATTTCTTCTTCTGTTTCTCGCAAACCGGCTGTGTCGGTTATCATAACAGGATAGCCTTTTATATCCAAATGAATATCTATCGCATCGCGCGTGGTTCCGGCAATATCAGAAACGATTGCGGCCGTTCTTCCGGCAAAAGCATTTAAGAGGCTGGATTTTCCGGCATTCGGTTCACCAATGATTGTTATGCGAAAACCTTCTCTCAGCCTTTCTCCCGCCGTATTTCCTTCTAAATGCTTAAAAATGCTTTCTTTAAGTTTAAATACACTGTTTTGAATATTTTCAATAACAGAAGGAGGAATATCCTCATCCGGAAAATCAATATAAGCTTCCAAATGTGCAAGAATGGTTAAAAGCTTTTCTCGCCAATCATCATAAAGATTTTTAAGCCCGCCTTCCATTTGCCGCAAGGCGTATTTTTGCTGTTCTGAAGTTTCGGCCTCGATTAAATCCGCCAAACCTTCCGCCTGTGTTAAATCCATTTTGCCATTATAAAAAGCGCGTTTTGAAAACTCGCCGGGCTCTGCCAAACGATAATCCGGCATTGAGGAAAGGCTGTCAAGCATTGAGGCTATTACGGCTTTTGAACCATGCGTCTGAAATTCAACAATATCTTCTCCCGTAAAAGAAAAAGGCGCCTTGAAATAAAGAACCAATCCGCTGTCAATCGCATTATTTGTTTGAGCATGTTTTATTTTTGCAAAATAAGCATATCTGGGTTTAACATTTTTAATATCCGTCATTTCCATAATTGCAGACAAGGCGTGTTTTCCGCTGACCCGAATAACCGCAACACCGGATTTTCCATATAAGGTTGATAAGGCATAAATTGTTTTTTCAGACATTATAATCTCCAACTGTTAATCAAGGTATAAACAAATTGCCTTTTTTATGCAAGTTTAAATGCAAAAATGAAAAAAAAGCGTTTTTTTGACTGTGGAGAGGTTTTTAACCTTATCATAAGGAATCTATCATAAACTTTCTGAAAAACCTTTCTGCGAGCTTTATACAGACTCGACTTTTTAATACCGAAAGTTGTAAAATGCAAAAAAGATTAATCATATGGGATTTTGACGGCGTTATTGCCAATACTGAAAAATTATGGCTGAAAAATCGTATGGAAACAATCAATAAATATTTTGCAAAAAATTGGGATTATGAAACTACATATAAATATCTGGCCGGAATGAGCGATAAAACAAAAAAAGATGTCCTCAATAAAATGGGCATCATTACAAATGACAAATTCTGGCTGGAGAATTATGATTTAGATTCGCAAACTATAAAAAAAGGATTTGAATTAACCCCCGGCATAGAAGAAATATTTAAAGATAAAAAATATAAACAATGCATTGCCACTGGCGGCACACAGGAAAAAACCGCAAGAAAGATTGATGTTGTCGGTATCCGCAAATATTTTCCCGAAGACCATGTTTTTACAGCAGATATGGTCTGTGAAGGGAAACCTGAGCCAGATTTATTTTTACTAGCAGCTGAAAAAATGAATGAAAAAGCTGAAAATTGTTTGGTTATTGAAGATTCTGCCAACGGCATAAAAGCAGCCATCAAAGCAGGAATGATTGTTTGGGCTTTTGCAGCCTATGAGAATAATCCGCAAGTGATTGATAATATTAAAAAGCTAGGCGTGCAAAATATCTTTTTTGATATGGACAGCCTAAAGAAAAGATTATAACAGAGTCGCAAGAAATTAGTAAAAAATCCAATATAAAAAAATCTTAAAAAATCAAACGGATATAAATTTTACTATCCATAAATTTGACATGCATTGCAAATTATGTTATTATTATAATAACTGTTTGTGATATTATATGTCGAGGTGTGCTATGATGAAGAATAGAATATTTGTTGCGGCTTCTCTTTTTTCCTTTGCTTTGCTTCCCTTTGCCGCAAGGGCTGATGTTCATGTTTCAACTTGGACTGAACTTAAAGATGCCGTTGAAAACGGCAGCGGTGGCACGGTTTATCTTGATGGTAACATCACCGCGGATTTAAATGCCCCGATTACGAAATATGCCGCCGGCACGGTAATTGACGGGCAGGGGTTTAAGATTATTGGACAGGAACAAACCGGCGATACGAAAGTTAATGCGAACTTTTTTAATTTCAAAACAAATTTTTCAAAAAACTATACTGAAGAACAAAGGTTAAAGCTTAAGAATATTAAAATTGAGAATGGTATGGCTTTTGATAATCTTAATACTTCTTCTCTTAAAAATTTAGGAGGATTTTTTCTTAATTGGGGCAATTCAGTTGGAGATATTACAGGTAATTTTACAGATAATTCTGTACAATCTAGGACTTCACAAGCTTATGGTGGTGCTATTTTTAACCGGAAAGCTTGGTATGGTGAAGTTGTAGGTGCCATAATAGGCAATATTAGAGGAAATTTTACAGAAAACTATATAAGGGCGTATGATTATGTAAAAGGCGGGGCTATTTATAATACTGACACGATTGGAGATATTACAGGAAATTTTATAAGAAATCATGCACAATCAGAAACTTCTGGAGCACAAGGTGGAGCTATTTATAATTTTGGTCATATAGGTGATATCTATGGAAATTTTATAGAAAATTATTCTTTTGGTAAGACTGTTGCTGGTGGTGGAGCTATTTGTATGGCTATGGAGGATCACCCAGGAACAGTTAATAATATAACAGGTAATTTTATTGGTAATCATGCAATAGCCATTGAAGGGTTTGCAGCAGGCGGGGCTATTCAGCAGGATGAAGGATGGATCGGCGTTATTAAAGGTGATTTTACAGGCAATTATGTGCATGGAAACACAGCAAATGGCGGAGCTATTTCAACAGATGTTTGGGGTGAAAATGATCAAGGCATTAAAAATATCCTCAACAGCAGTTTTTATAATAATTATGCTCAGGCAGATTCAACAGATATTAACGATGTAAAAGGCGGTGCCATTTTTACAAATAAAAATCTTCTCATCACGGCCGATGCCGGAAAGTCGGAATTTTCCGGCAACAAGATTATTTACAAGGATGCTGCCGGCAATGATATTGAACAATCGGAGGCTATTTATATAGATACATTTTCTGACAGGGTAAGTACTCTCACACTCAACAGTGTCAACAAAGGCCTTGTCAAAATAGACGACGGCATTCGCTCAAACGGTATCGGAACAATTGCTGTAACCGGTGACGAGAGCAGCCGGGTTGAACTGAACGGCGTCTTAACCGATGTTCCGACTGTTACGGTGGAGGGTTCCAATCTCTATCTTGGGCAGGATGTCCATTATGCCCTCAATGTCAACGGCGGCACTGTTAATAATGCCGTGCTTGCCGATGCTAATGCCCAGATGGCCGTGG
>CAJUAK010000019.1 GCA_910584385.1 uncultured Alphaproteobacteria bacterium
TAGGGTTACACCCGTTAACGAAGAACCCCGCGTTTGACGCGGGGGTTACTTTTTGTTGCAAATTTTCGGATGCCGGGGCGAGGGGCTTCTGAGAAAAAAGACCTGTTTTTTGCCGGGAGAGCCGTTTATCTTTGGGGGATGTTTGCCGGGTGTTGCTTGTTCAAGGCTTATCGGGCAGAGTTTTTTTCTTTTTTTTGCGTTTTTTTCTGTTTAACATATTTTTGCTATTGAAAATTATCTTTTTATTGCTTAAGTTAGTTCTGTATTAGTTGTTTAACAATTAAGTTTGAAAAAAACCATATGGAGATGTAATATGAAAAAACTTTTAAGTTTGTTCGTCGCTATCGTAGCATTGTCTGGCTGCTCTTCTTTGAGCGAAAGCGCTTTGTTCGGTGGTTCTGAATGTGCTTCCCGCGAAGCTCGTGATTTTATGGCAAATGCCGAAGACAGAGTATTCTTCAATTTTGACAGTTCTGCTTTGACAAATAACGCCGTTGAAGTTTTGAACACTCAGGTTGAATGGTTGAAGAAACACGAGAAAGTTAATGTAATCGTTCAAGGTTACTGCGATGAAAGAGGTACTCGTGAATACAACCTCGCTTTGGGTGAACGCCGTGCTAACGCTGTAAAACAATACCTGATTTCTCAGGGTGTTGCAGCTGACCGCATCTCTACCATTTCTTATGGTAAAGAAAGACCGGCTGTTCTGGGCAACAACGAAGCTGCCTGGGCTCAAAACCGTCGTGCTGTTACTGTAGTTAAAGCTAACTAATTAACAGTTTGAGTTTTATAAAAACGCATTCCTTTTGAGGAGTGCGTTTTTTTGTTTGCAGCTGATTTTGCCTCTTGTACTTCCGCTTAAATTGCTTTAGATTTAATTTAATTTGTAATTTTGGGAGTTATGTTTATGAAAAAGCTGTATCTTTTAACCGGAGCTGTCCTGTTGTCATGCACGCCGGCTTTCGCCCAGTTTGGCGGAGATGCTTCTGTCCTGCGGCAGGAGCTGGATGAGCTTAAAGAAGATATTTTGGTTTTGCAGCGCCAGTCATACAGAGACAAAGGCGATGAAGCTTCTTTGAATGCTTCAGGCGTTGTTGTAAAAGTTGGCGAGATGGATGAAAATTTGCGCCAGGCCATCGGAAAAATTGACGAGATGGAATTTAAGATTAAGCAGCTCTCTGAAAAAATCGATATGATTAACAAAGATATTGATATCCGCATTAAAATGATTGAAGGCAAGCCGATTGTCGACAACTCTTCTGAAGAAGTTAAAATGGCAGAAAAATTTGCTGCGCCGGTTGCTTCAGGCGCTCCGAAATCTTTAGTCGGCGATAACGTAACGAAGGGAAGCGATTTGCCGCCGGTTAACGGCGCTTCAGCCGAAGAAATTTATCAAAAGGGCATGGATGCGTTAAAGGCAAATGATAATGTATTGGCGGAAGCCAGCTTTAGTTCTGTATTAAAGCGTTTTCCTAAAGATAAATTGGCGGGAAATGCCCAATATTGGCTGGGTGAGAGCTATTATGTCCGCAAGGATTTTACCAAGGCGGCGGTTGCTTTTGGCAAAGGCGTGCAAAATTTCAAGGACAGCCCCAAAGGTCCGGACAGCCTGTTAAAGCTTGGGATGTCTATGCAGGCGCTTGATAAAAAAGACGAGGCCTGCGCAGCTTATGCAAGCATGGCTTCCGAATTTCCCAAAGCGGATCCGGATGTTTTGAAAAAGGCGAAGGATGCGGCTAAAAAATTGGGCTGCAAATAGTTTTTATGCGAAATTTTTTTGAGAAATTTCAAATCAATGACAAGGCCATTGCTGCCGGTGTTTCCGGCGGTGCAGATTCTTTGGCTTTGGTTTTGCTGCTCAAAGAATGGGCGTCCTTAAACGGACGCAAGATTATTGCCTTGACCGTAGAGCATGGTTTGCGTCCGGAATCTGCGGCGGAGGCAGATTATGTTGCAAGCCTTATGAAAAGCTGGGGAATCGAACACCATATTTTGCCGTGGCTTGGAGAAAAGCCTAAGACCGGCGTTGAGGAAGAGGCGCGGAAGATGCGTTATCTTCTGCTTAAAAACTGGTGCCGGGAACATGGTGTTGCGGCATTGGCCGTTGCGCACCACCAAAGGGACCAGGCCGAGACTTTTTTAATGCGCCTCCAGCGCGGCAGCGGTTTGGACGGCTTATGCGGGATGGCACCGGTCAGCTTTATGGAAGAAATCAAAATTATCCGTCCGCTGCTGGATAAGAATCCCGATGATTTGAAAGCATTGCTCAAAGAGCGCGGCGTTCGCTGGGTGGAAGACCCGTCTAACCAGTGTGATGATTATTTAAGAGTGAGAATCCGTAAATTTTTGCCGGTTTTAGAAAAAGAGGCGGGGATTGGCATTAAACGAATCCTTTCCACAATGGAAGCTTTAAATTCATCCAGAGGCTATCTGGATGAACAATGCCGGAAGCTGATTAAAAATCATGTTAAAAATTGGGATGGTGCCGGGTACAGCTGCGCATTGGGCGAGTGGCGCAAGTTTCACCCTGAAATGAAGTTTCGCATTCTTTCATCTTTGCTGAAGGCGGCCGGCGGAAAAGAATATCCGCCCCGTGCGGATGACCTTCTCCGCTTATTGAAAAATATGGAAAAAGATAATTTTAAAAGCGCTACGTTAGGCGGGTGCAATATCGTGCTGGCAGATTGCAAAATTTGGATTATTCCTGAGCAAAAAAGCAGCAAAGGCCCGGATAAAAAAATATGGGATGCCTGGCTGGCTGAAAATCCGCAATATAAAAAACAACGCCTGCCGTATAAATTAAGGTTGAGTTTGCTGACAAACCGCCCTATATATAAACAGTAATTATTTTTTATAAGGAAATGTCATGAGAGCTGGAAAAAATGTTGTTTTATGGCTGGTTATTTTTGCGGGGTTGATGATTACCGCGAATTTGCTGAATATTAATGTTCAAAAAGCCGGGGCAGAGGAGTTGGCTTTTTCTGAATTTATGGCGCTGGCTGAAAGTAAAAAAATTTCCGAAGTTACGATTTCCGGGGCGGATATTCATGGGCAAACGGCAGATGGCAAAAAGTTTTACACTTATGCGCCGCAAGATCCGACAATGGTTGAAACATTGCGGAACAACGGCGTGAAAGTCATTGCGCGCCCGGAAGATAATTCTGCCAATACTTTTTGGGGTATTGTCATCTCGTGGTTTCCTATGATTTTGTTGGTAGGCGTGTGGATTTTCTTTATGCGCCAGGCAAATTCGGGCAATAATAAAGCGATGAGTTTCGGAAAGTCTCGTGCGCGATTGATTGAAAATACTAAAAAAGTTACCTTTGAAGATGTTGCCGGCTGTGATGAATCCAAGCAAGAGCTTGAAGAGGTTATTGACTTTTTGAAAGATCCCGGGAAATTCCAACGTTTGGGCGGAAAAATCCCGAAGGGCGTTTTGCTCGTCGGCCCTCCGGGAACAGGAAAAACTTTGTTGGCAAAAGCCGTTGCCGGAGAAGCAAATGTTCCGTTCTTTTCTATTTCGGGGTCGGATTTTGTGGAAATGTTTGTCGGCGTCGGCGCATCCCGTGTCAGGGATATGTTTGCTCAGGCCAAGAAAAATTCTCCCTGCCTGCTGTTTATTGACGAGATAGATGCCGTCGGGCGCCATCGCGGTGCCGGTCTTGGCGGCGGCAATGATGAGCGGGAGCAGACTTTGAACCAGTTGTTGGTTGAGATGGATGGGTTTGAAGCCAATGAGAATGTCATCCTTATCGCGGCGACAAACCGTCCGGATGTTTTGGATCCGGCTTTATTGCGCCCGGGGCGTTTCGACCGGCAGGTTACTGTGGCAAATCCGGATAAAAAAGGCCGTGAGGAAATTTTAAAGGTGCATGTGCGCAAGGTGCCGTTGGCTAAAGATGTTGACCTTTCTGTCATTGCCAGAGGAACGCCGGGCTTTTCCGGCGCGGATTTGGCAAACTTGGTCAATGAGGCGGCTCTTTTGGCGGCGCGCAAAAATAAAAGAAAGGTTACCTCCCAAGACTTTGATGATGCCAAGGACAAGGTTCTGATGGGCAATGAGAGAAAGTCTATGGCGATGGACGAAAAGGAAAAAACGCTCACGGCCTATCATGAAGCCGGACATGCGATTTGTTCCCTTTATGTGCCGGAAACCGACCCTATCCATAAAGCGACGATTATCCCAAGGGGCAGGGCTTTGGGCATGGTGCAGCAGCTGCCTGAAAAAGACCAATATTCTTATTCCCGGGAGAAAATGCTTTCACGCTTGATTATCTGCATGGGCGGGCGCGTTGCCGAAGAAATGAAATTTGGCAGAGACAAGATAACTTCCGGCGCTTCTTCCGATATTGCCGCGGCAACGAATTTGGCACGCTCCATGGTAACGGAATGGGGAATGAGCGATGTTTTGGGGCCGGTTTTGTATGCTGAAAATTCAGGCGAGGTTTTTCTTGGAAAATCAGTTACGCAGAATAAAAACATCAGCGAAGAAACGGCGCGCCTTGTCGATGCGGAAATAAAAAATCTGGTTCTTCACGGTTATGAAGGGGCAAAAAAAATCCTGACGGAAAAGAAAAAGGAATGGGAAACCCTTTCAGAAGCATTAATGGAATATGAAACGCTGACAGGGGATGAAATTAAAGATATCCTTGCCGGCAAGAAGATTGACAAGTCTGCGCTTTCTCCTGTTCCGCCGGAGAAAAAGACGGAAGCTTCCGTTCCAGAATTTTAACCAGAGCTTATCCTGTTTCAAAACCAACCGCTTAAACGGCGGTTGGTTTTGTTTTTGTAACAATGCATAACATCTCTTGAAGCCTTTTTATAAAATACAGCTTGTGTTTTCTTATTCTGCTTATAAAATAAAAGCATTATTTTATAAGGAGGCTTTTATGGCAAAACTATTTGGAACAGACGGCGTGCGCGGCATTGCCAACCAATATCCGATGACGGCGGAATTTGCGCTTAAACTGGCGATGGCCTGTGGACAGGAAATTTGCAAATCGCGTAAAAAAGTTATTATTGCGAAAGATACCCGTGTATCCGGAGATATGCTCGAATCTGCCCTTTGTGCCGGGTTTACATCTGCCGGGGTTGATGTTGTGTTGCTCGGCGTTTTGCCGACCCCTGCGCTGACGGTGATAACTTCGTCTTATCAGGCAGATATGGCTGTGATGATTACCGCTTCGCATAACCCTTATCATGATAACGGCATTAAGCTTATTAATGCCGAGGGGGACAAATTCGGCGATGATGTTACCGCGTCTCTTGAGAAGCTTGTTCAGGAAGGTACATTTGTTTTGAATCCGGATGAAATCGGGCGCGTCAGCCATGATGATAAGGCTCTTTCCAAATATTTGGATGTTATTTCCCAAATCCCTCCTTCTTCTAATGCCCTGAAAGGTTTGAAATTGGTTGTGGATTGTGCCAATGGCGCTTTCTCCCACATTTTGCCGGATGTGTTTATGAAGCTTGGAGCCGGCGTGCTTGTTATCGGCAATGAGCCTGACGGCTTTAATATTAATAAAGCTTGCGGTTCCCAGCATATTGAAAAAATGCAGGAAACAGTCCGCGGCGCCCATGCAGATATGGGGATTGCCGTAGATGGCGATGGCGACAGGATTATTATCTGCGATGAGAACGGCGCTAAAATTCCCAGTGAACAATTGATTGCTTTTGTTGCCGATTATCTTTTTGCCCAGGGGCTGCTTGAAAAGAAAGCTGTTGTTTCAACAATTTTATCCAATACCGGATTAGAAAAATATGTGCGGCAAAAAGGCTGGGATTATTATTCGACGCCGGTCGGCGAGCGATATGTTATTGAGAAGATGCAGGAAATAGGCGCATCTGCCGGCGGAGAAGAATCCGGGCATGTTGTGGTTTCAAAGTTCAGCAAGACCGGAGATGGTTTGGTTGTCGGCCTGTTGGTGGCGTTGGGCGTGTTGGCGCAGAAGAAAAAAGTGAGCGAAATCTTTCCGCTTTTTGGCTTTGAACCCTTATTTTATAAAAATCCGCGTTTTGCGTCAAAAGAAGTTTTGGCTCAAATTGTTGCGGACGAAGGCGTTCAGAAGGCGGCAGAGAGAGCCAAAGAAATTATGAAAACTTGCGGCAGGGTTGTCCTTCGCCCTTCGGGAACGGAACCTTTAATGCGGGTTTGGGTCTGTGGTTCGGATGAGCAAAAAGTTCAGGAAGCCGGAAATTTGATAATGTCTGAAATCGCGCGTTTTCAGTAAGTTAATCATTTGTTTACGAATAAGGGATATGGTATAAGGCAGAATTCTGCAAATTTATCCTCACCCAAATTCAGTAGGATGTCAGTGAGGCGGAGTTTTTTAACATGGATGATAAAAAAATAATATCCGGCAGGGTCGCTGAAAATGAAGTGCACATCAGCCGCAGGGGAATGCTTTCTTTAGTTTCTTGCGTTATCAGCAAAGACAGCAACCAATTGCATATGCCCCAGAGCAGCCGCTGCGTTTGGCCGGTTTCTTCCCGAAATACCAGTAATATTTTAAGCCGCCGGGTTTATGGCAAGGTGTTGTAATTTGTTTAAAGGGATAATTGCGTTATTCACTTCCGGATTGATTTTTAACCCAATGGTTTTGGGCGGTATTGTCCTTGGTGGAATCATTTTGGCAAAAGTTGAGGAAAAGCAGCTTTTTTCCTTTTATAAAGATTACCATTTTTATTTGTTTGCCCTGTTTTTGTCCTTCCTGTATAATGTTTTTTTCAAACGCGTTTATAATGACGGCGGCAATGGTTTGGATTGGAAAAACATGGCAGCGAATATTTTAGGCGGTGCTTTTTTATTCGTTTTTTCTTCCCTGATGATGATTTCTTTCGTCTGGATGATTAGTTTTTAAACAAATCGTCGCGAGGAGGATGCGTGAGCAATATCCGAAAAGGTTTGGAAGTCTTACAAAATAATATCAAAATCGCCCCGGAGGCACCGGGCGTTTATCGCATGCTGGGCAAGGGCGATAAGGTGCTGTATGTCGGAAAAGCGAAGAATATTAAAAAAAGGATTACGGCTTATTCGCATTTTAACAAACTTCCCGTGCGTTTGCAGCGAATGGTTTCTGAGATTGAACGCATGGAGTTTATTATTGTTGAAAACGAGGCTAAGGCTTTATTGCTTGAGAATGAGCTGATTAAAAAGCTTGAGCCCAAATATAATATTTTGCTCAAAGATGACAAAACGTTCCCTCATTTGGTTATTGATGTTTCTTCGGATTTTCCATGTTTGAGGAAATATCGCGGACAACGGAAAGACAAAAACAAATATTTTGGCCCTTTTGCCAGCGTGATGGCGGTTAACAGCGTAATGGACGTTTTGCAGAAGGCTTTTTTGCTGCGCTCCTGCCGGGATAATGTTTTTAAAAATCGTGAGCGTCCGTGCCTTCTTTACCAGATAAAGCGGTGTTCGGGGCCTTGCTGCGGAAAGATATCAAAAGAAGATTACCGCAAGCTGGTGGAAGGGGCGATAGAGTTTTTAGAAGGCAAAAATGTATCTATCCAAAAAGATTTATCTGAAAAAATGCAGCAGGCCAGCGATTGCCTTGATTTTGAAACGGCTTTAATCCTGCGCGACCGTATCCGCGCTTTGACGAATGTCCAGCAGGGGCATAAGGTAGAATATGCAGATATCCTTTCTTTGGATGTTGTTGCTTTGGCCCGCAAGCATGATTTTGTCTGTATTCAGGTATTTTTTATCCGTTCGGGGCAAAATTGCGGAAATGTCCCTTACTTTCCGAAACAAACCCAAGGCGCTTCCGAAGCGGAAATTATGGAAGCCTTTTTGAGCGAATTTTATGCCCAGCATGTTCCGCCAAAGGAAATTGCCGTATCGCTGGATTTTGAAAACCGGGAATTTTTAGAAGATGCGCTGGGAACAAAAATTAATTTTTATAAAAAAGGCGATAAAGCAAAAATTACGGAAATGGTTGCCGAAAATGCGCTGGCGTCTTTGGAGCGCAAGCAGGCGGAAACGGCTTCTGTCGAGGCTAATCTTAAAGAAATGCAGGAAATTTTTCAATTGCCGCGTCCGCCGCAAAGGATAGAAATTTATGACAACTCCCATAATCAGGGAAGTTTTGCCATTGGCGCAATGGTGGTCGCTACGCCGGAAGGGTTTGATAAAAAATCTTATCGAAAATTTGATATAAAAAATACGGCCGTAACTAATGACGATTTTGCAATGATGAAAGAAGTTTTGGTGCGGCGCTTTTTGCGGATGTCGCCGGAGAACAAGCCTGATGTCATCTTGCTGGACGGCGGTTTGGGGCAGCTTCATGCCGTGCATGAAGCGTTGAAGGATTTTGATTTGCAGGATATTGCCGTTATTGCAATTTCCAAAGGCCCGGAAAGAAATGCCGGAAAAGAATTTTACCATATGATGGGGCGGGAAAGCTTTGCGCTGCCTTTTCGTTCGCCAATCGCTTTTTATCTGCAAAATTTGCGTGATGAGGCGCACCGTTTTGCAATTGGCACGCATCGTAAAAAAAGGGCAAAGTCGATTACGAAGTCACATTTGGATGAAATTGAAGGAATCGGCAGCATGCGCAAGCGCGATTTGTTGAATTATTTTGGTTCGGCAGAAGAAATTTCCCAGGCAAGCGTTAAAGATTTGCAAAAAGTTAAGGGAATAAGTAAAAAAACGGCTGAAAAAATATATAATTACTTCCATGTTTGAAAATTATATTTTACATTATCTGTAATTTAATGTTTCAACCAGATTAAAGGAATCAAAAGTGTATAGCCTGCCTAATCTTTTAACAATTTCCCGAATTGTCGTTATCCCGATTATTTTCTTGTCAATTTATATCCATGGCGTATGGTGGTCTTTTATTGCCGCTGTTTTATTTATTGTTGCCTCAATTACGGATTATTTTGACGGCTATTTGGCCCGGGCGGGAAACCAGACATCTGTTTTGGGACGGCTTCTTGACCCGATTGCCGATAAATTGCTGGTTGTTTCTGCTTTGCTCATTATTGTGGCAAATGATATGGTTTGGAAAATTTCTTATATTCCCGTTGTGGTTATCATGTGCCGCGAGGTTTTGGTTTCGGGATTGCGCGAATTCTTGGCAGAAGTTAAAGTCGGCATGCCGGTTACCCGCCTTGCCAAATGGAAAACCGGTTTTCAAATGACCGCCCTTTCGATGATTTTAGCGGCGCCTGCAAAATTCTTTAATGTATGGGAACCTTTTTGGAGCGGCCTGGGCGAGATTTTGTTATGGATTGCCGGTGCTTTGACTTTTATAACCGGCTATCAATATTTTCAGAAAAGCCTCGATTATATAAGGGCTGTTGAAAAGGCTAAGAAAAAATCTTCAGCAAAAGAAACTGCGGCGCCGGAAACGGCTCCTAAAAGCAAAGCTGTTTCTAAAAAATCCCCGGTTAAGAAAACGGCCGGCAAAACGGCTGCAAAAAAAGCCGGCGCTAAAAAGAAAACGGCAAAATAGTTAAGAGGCACGGAATGGAAAATGCTTTGGCGCATATTTTAGTCGTGGACGATGATACCAGGCTGAGAGCTTTGCTTCAGCGTTTTCTGCGTGAATCCGGTTTTTTGGTTTCTGCTGCAAAATCTGCGGCGGAAGCCAGGTCTTTTTTAAATAATTATAATTTCGACCTTTTAATTGTTGATATTATGATGCCGGAAGAAACCGGACTTGCCTTTTTATCAAAGCTTCGCGAAGAAAGCAGCATTCCCGTTATTTTACTGACGGCTATGGGTGAAGCGGAAGACAGAATTGCCGGTTTGGAAACGGGGGCAGATGATTATCTGCCAAAGCCGTTTGAGCCCAAGGAGCTTTTGCTGCGTATTCGAAATATTATTAGGCATACGTTTAAGGAACAGGCTTCTCAAACGCAGAAGCTGTCATTGGGATTGTGTTCATATGATTTGCAAGAACGCATTTTGACGAACCGTCAGGGACAGGTTATTCATGTTACGCCGGTTGAACAGTCTTTGCTGAGCATTCTCGGCGGAAAGTCCGGGCAAGTCTTTTCAAGAGAAAAGCTTGCGGATATGTTGGGCGCCGGGCAAAGCCCCCGTTCAATTGATGTGCAGATAACCCGTCTGCGGAAAAAAATAGAAATTGATTCTAAAAATCCACGCTTTTTGCAGACGGTTAGGGGGAAGGGGTATATGCTTCTTCCCGAATAAACAATGAGGAAAAATCCGTATAACGGCCATCTAAATAACGGCTATTCAATACAGATTTTTCACACAACAGCAGCCTTTTTATACGATTTTACAGTCATGGTGCAAGACGTATGGAAAGCAATGGAAAATACTGAAGGAGAAACTTATGAGATTAAAATTTCCTGAAAAAATTGAAAACGGTTTGCGTCTGTTTAAATATAAGTTTTTGCCAAAAACATTATTCTTTAGGACGATGTTGTTGATTTTTGTGCCATTGATTGTGGTGCAGGTCGTTTCCATTATCGCTTTTTTTGACGGAAGCTGGGGGCGTGTCGGCAAGCGGCTTTCTTCTAATTTGACTTCAGAGATGGCTTTTGTTATCGATCTTATGAAGTTATCTCCGCAAAATGCCGACGAAATAAAAAAATTGGCCTGGCAGAATTTTGATTTGGATTTTGAATATTTTAATGCGGAACACAAACATAAGGTTTTGAACAAAATTAACCGCAATAATAAAATGGTTACCGGGTTTTTGGAAGCATCCCTCAAGGAAACTTTTCCAAATGACGTTACAAGCCTTTATTTAGGCAAGGGAGAAAAGAATCTGGTGGTTATGGTTGATGAAGGCGAGACCTTATATCAATTTTCTACTTCTTCAAAAAATATTTTCAGTACGTCTATTTTTGGTTTTGTAATTTGGATGATTGGCACGTCTTTCCTGCTGTTTTTGGTTGCGGTGCTCTTTTTGCGCATCCAGGTTCGTTCCATTGCAGAATTAGCACAGGTGGCGGAAGAGTTCGGCAAAGGGATTGATAATAAAAAATTCAAGCCATATGGTTCATCGGAAGTACGCAAAGCCGCTTTGGCTTTTATTAAGATGAAGGAGCGCATTCAGCGCCAGATTAGCGAGCGCACGCAAATGCTGGCCGGCGTTTCCCATGATTTGCGGACGCCTTTAACGCGAATGAAATTGATGGCTTCGATGATGAAAGAAAGCCAAGATAAGGCAGATTTGTTGCAAGATATTGAAGAAATGGAAAAAATGCTCGACGGTTATCTTTCGTTTGTCCGCGGCGAAGGCGGCGAACAGTCGGATTTTGTTGATGTAAATGAAATGATTTTGAGCATTATCAATAAATTCCGCAATAAAGACGTTCTTATCCGTTATTCGACGAATGACGAAGTGAGTGCAATCCAAGGGCGCGAACAAGCTTTGAAGCGCGCTTTGACGAATATCATTTCCAATGCTTTCCGTTATGGAAAAACGATTGCCGTGAAGTTAGACAGCAATGGCAAAAAACTTTCTATCAATATTGAAGATGATGGCCCTGGAATTCCTGAAGACAAAAGGGAAGATGTCTTTAAAGCTTTTTACCGTTTGGAAGAATCCCGCAATAAAGAAACCGGCGGCGTCGGGTTAGGTTTGGCCATTGCCAAAGATGTTATTACTTCCCATGGCGGCACTATTGAATTAGGCGATAGTGAGTTGGGCGGTTTGAAAGTTTCCATAGCAATTCCTTTGTAAGTTAAGCCAATGATAAAACCTCTGAAACGTGATGATGATAAATATGAATACATAGAATTGACGGAAGATGATGAGCTTCCTGAAGGTTTTGAATTGTTTGACGATGATGGCGATACGGATAAATGGCTGTCGGATGAAACATCGGAACAAGGCTTGGAGACACTCTTGGCAGATAATCCGGATGAGAGGGAGAATCTTTTTTTAGATGATTCGGAAAATGACTTGGAATCGTTATTGGAAGCCCCGTTGGCCGATGATGAAGGCTTGCCGCCCGAACCTGCTCCTGATGCGTTTTTAGATGAAGAGCCTCTTACTCCGGAAACAGAAGATGTTGCCGTGCCTGAACAAAATTCTTTTACGGAACAAGAGGAAACTGTTTCTGACTTGTCTCTGCCGGCGTTTGAACCGGTTGCTTTGAAAGAAGTTCCTGAAATATCGGAAGAACAGAAAACTGAACTGCCTGATTTGCCGGTAACAGCTCCGGTTGATGAGGTTGCTCCCGAAGTTATTCCGCAGCAGGATTCCACAGATGAGGAATTTGAAGATGATGCTGATGAGGAAGAGGTTGTTTTAGAGCTGGATAAAAACAGCGGCACGCTGACAGGGCGTTATACGGAAATTGTTTTAACGCTTAATAATATTAATGAACTTGCTGACTGGCAGATTTTTGTGTGGGACAGAAAGTTTGTCCCTCTTTCCGGATTAAACGGGACGCATGTTTTTGACACTTTGCGCGGCGTGCGTTATGTAACCTTGTTGCAAGACGGCCGAAAAAAAGCTGAAATTTTTAATCCCGCACAGATTTCATGGCAGCAGGTTTCCAAAGGCTGGCGGCCGGTCGAAGCCGGGTTTGTCAGCAAGGATATGTCGGGTTCCAAGGGGATGATTTCTGATGAACTTTTGCCGGTGATTTTGGATGAACAATTTTCCTACCATTCTTTGGAACCGAAAAGGGGAATAATTACAGGGCCCAAAGGGGTGCATGTCTTATTTGCGGGTTTGAAAACAATCAGTTTGCAGATTAAAGAAAAAGAAGCTGACAATTCGCCCAAAACAGAATTTCTGAAGTGGTATAGCGGTGATTTGGGTGATGATTATTTTGAATATTCTATCGCTTCTGAAGCGTCGGAAATTACAGGCAATGAAAACATCCGTTCGATTTATATCAAAACGGGAACGTCATCTTATGGCTGGAATGTCCGTTTTGATAACGGAATATTTATGAATTTGGCAGATGTTCAGGAATACCAACGCCGGAAAGGGCGGCTTCCTGATAATAATGGTGTTATTTCTTACGGACGGAAATTATTGACTTTCAAAAATATTGAAAAGATTATTTCCGGGCGTGGTGCCGTGCGCTATTTTTCATATTTATAGTTTTTCTTTTTGATAAAATTTCTATGGCAACTTTACGGTTGCCATTTTTTTTGACAGATTTGTACTTGACATAGCTATTATATTTATGATAATATTGTTATGTGTGTATTCTAACTAGGTGAACGAAAATGTCAGGTATATTGAAAAAGTCTTTGTTAGCGGTGTGCTTTGTCTTTATAAGCACAGCCGTTGTTTTTGCTGCAACTTATTGGCTGCCCGATTATGAGGGATATTCTTCCCTCGGTGATAAGAAACCGGGACCGAATTTGCCCGGCGGGGATGATGACGGGGGCGATAAGCGCCAGAAAACCTGCGAAGATTTCAATATGCACTCGATAGGAAATGTGCCAAAAGGCACGACATGCAAAACAGCGTATCCCGGTTTTGGGCTGCGTTGTTACAGCAACTGCCGCTGCACTGCAGAATATACCTACACCTCACAAACACAAACGGATCTGTTTTGCAGTGGCAGTTGCACCGATGACAACGGGGAGACCAAATATAAATGTTCTTCCTGTTGTCCGTCGGGATATAAGTTTGAACCGACGGATATGGTTCGTCCGCAAGTCGTTGGTTGGACGAGGTGCGGAGGTTTAAAGGATGAAAGCGCTTCTGTGCTTTCAGGAGAATGCCGAGGAGGTTGTTACCGTTGTGTAGATGTTTGCGGAAGCGGAAAGAAGTATTGCCGTGATACGGACAGCTGCGCGCCGTCAAATGGCTGTTGCTCAGATGCAGATTGCGGAGGCGGTAGCAGCGGTATGGTGGTTGTTGGCAGTGAGGGTAAGACGCGCTGCGATATGTCTACGCATACTTGTACCTATCCACTTTGTGAGAGCGGCTATACAGAGA
>CAJUAK010000020.1 GCA_910584385.1 uncultured Alphaproteobacteria bacterium
CTTCGGCGGCAGAATTAATGTTCAGCACCCCGCCATCATGGGTAATCGAGCGATAAAACACGCCTTTATTGACATCAACATTCGTACCGCTTACGTCAATCGCCCCGATGCCCTCAATCTGCTCATTGAACGCAACACGAGAAAAAACGTCGCCCGTGATGGTGATTGTGCCTTTTCCGCCGGAACGAATGCCATCATCAAACTTGATTAAGCCATCATTAACCGAATTAAGCTTTAATTTAGCACTGCTATCTAAATAAATAGCCTCGGACTTTTCGATATCATTATCATCTGCATCCTTATAGATAATCTTGTTGCCACTAAACTCGGATTTGCCAGCGTCTGCTGTTATGAGCAAATCCTCGTATGAATGATAAATAGCTCCGCCTTGAGCATTATTAATATCTGCTGTACCTGTTTGTACATAGTTATTATAAAAACTACTGTTTGATATGTTACCTATTTTGCCTTTATTATAAATAGCTCCACCATAGGCAGAAGACTTTTCTGATTGCACATGATTACCATAAAAATTTCCCGTTATCTTTCTAATCCTAGCATCATTACCTATAGCACCACCATAAGCTTGTGAAGTCCTAGATTGTACAGAATTATCTGTAAAATTACCTGTAATATCTCCCATATAGCCATAAAAATTATAAATTGCTCCGCCTCTTGTTTGAACTTCAGATTGCGCATAGTTTTTTGTGAAATTTCCTGTTATATTCCCAATCGTGCCATAGTTATAAATAGCACCACCAAAAGCATAATATTGCCCAAAAATATAATTATCTGAAAAATTTCCGGATATATCTCCCATAGTGTTGTTAATCTGATAAAAAGCCCCTCCTACGGCAACATTTGTTTTAGAAAATTTTACACCATTCTCAAAATTAAGGTTCTGCATCTTTAACCTTTGTTCTTCCGTGAAATCTTTAGAAAAATCTGTTGTGAAATTAAAAAAGTTCGCGTTAACTTTCGTATCGCCGGTTTGTTCAGGACCGATGAGCTTAAACCCCTGACCGTCAATAACTGTGCCGGCGGCATATTTCGTAATCGGGGAATTTAAATCCGTAGTGATATCTTTATCAAGATAAATTGTGCCGCCGCTGCCGTTTTCAACGGCATCTTTCAGTTCAGCCCAAGTTGAGACATGAACATCAGCCCTTGCGGCAAAGGGAAGCAAAGCAAAGGAAAAAAGAGAAGCCGCAACAAATATTCTATTCGTTACCATCATCCACCTCACATATAATATCACAAACCTGCTTTTATTTTATCATTACTTGCGACAAATGTCAAATTTATGGATAGACAAACGAATATCCATTTGATTTTATGTGCTTTTATTTGGTGTGATTTTCCCTTTATTTTTCCGAATCGCAAAACGTGTTATTTGTTTTCTAAAGTGCGTTTTTTCTGTTTTTCTATTCTTAATTTATCAAAATATTCAACGCGTTTTTTTATTTCCCTTTCAAAACCCCTGTCAACAGGATGATAAAGTTTTACCCTCCTCATGCCGTCAGGAAAATAATTTGCTCCTGAAAAGCCGTCTTCGCAATCCGGATCATATTCATATCCTTCATGATAGCCTAAATCTCTCATTAATTTTGTCGGAGCATTCAAAATATTTTTTGGCGGCATCAGGGAACCGGTTTTCTTTGCCAAAGCAAAAGCCTCATGCATGGCTTTATAAACCGCTGCCGATTTTGGCGCTGTTGCCAAATAAGCGGTTAGCTGCATAATTGCCAAATCGCCTTCCGGAGAACCCAAACGCTCATAAGTTTCCCAACAGGCTATTGCCTGCGTAACAGCATTTGGTTCTGCCAAAGAGACATCTTCCACCGCAAAGCGGGTAAGCCTTCGCAAAATATACTTCGGGTCTTCGCCGGCAGTAATCATCCGCCCCACCCAATAAAGCGCCGCGTCAACATCAGAACCGCGCAAAGATTTATGCACCGCAGATATCAAATTATAATGCCCATCGCGCCCTTTATCATAAACAGGCGCCCGCGAACGTATGACCTTTAGCAGATTTTCTTTATCAAAAACCTCGCCATTTTGCGCATAGTTCCAAACATTCTCCGCCAAATTCAAAATATAGCGCCCATCGCCATCAGCCGTTTCTTTCATAAAATCTCTGGCCTCATCATCCACGGGAAGCTTCTTTCCCATTTCTTTCTCGGCGCGTTTCAACAATTCTTCAAAATCATCGGCATTTAATCTGTTCAAAACAAAAACCTGACACCGGGATAAAAGAGCAGCGTTAAGTTCAAAGGAAGGATTTTCCGTCGTTGCGCCAACCAAGATAATTGTTCCGTCTTCAACATAAGGTAAAAAACCATCTTGCTGAGATTTATTAAAACGATGGATTTCATCAACAAAAAGCAGAGTCCCTTTTCCCTGGGTTGCACACCTTTCCTGCGCATAAGAAAAAACCCTTTTCAAATCCGCCACGCCGGAAAAAACCGCAGAAATCTGTTCAAAATATAAATTGGTATATTCGGCAATCAAACGGGCAATTGTCGTCTTTCCGCAACCGGGAGGTCCCCAAAGGATAAAAGAGGTTATTTTTCCCGATTTAATCATGCGTCCCAAAGGCGCATCATCCCCGACAATATGATTTTGCCCGACAACTTCTTCCAAGCTTTGCGGACGCAGTCTGTCTGCCAACGGCCTTTTAATTTGTGATGAAAAAAGAGTTTCTTCCATTGCTTCTATTTTTTATCAAAAGGGTTAACATTACTAATTTCTGATGAAAAATCAAAAGCATCTTCATGCATCCACCAATCCATATTTTTTTGATTTTCCTTATCTTCTGTCCGTTCGGCAGAACCTTTTTGAGCCTTTTCATCAGAAAAACCTTGCTCATGTTTTGTTCCGGGAACATCGGCATCTTGCAAATTTCTCTTTCCGAGCAGCACTTCCATTAAAAAATATTCCGGTTTTAACGTTGCTTTTTTCTTAAGCAAATCGTCTTCAAAAAACAAGACAGAATGAGCCAAAACCGGCAGATGATAAAAACCTTCCGCCAAAATCATCTGATAGCCGCGGGTCATAATCTCCCTTTTAGAAAGGACATTTTTCGCAATTTTCATATAATAGTTCGCATCAGCAAGCCCCTGCTTAACCTTAAGAAAAGCTCCAACTTTAACAGCCGGGATTTGAACAGATTTTGTTCCGTAAATTGCCAGATTTTCAAGCTTTTGGCTTAAGATTTTATCATCATCGGCAAGCAAAAGCTTATAATTGACATTGCAAACAATGTTTTCAACGCCTTCTCTCCCATAAATAGCTTCCAAATCAACCAGCCGGTTGGCAAGCATTAACATTGAAAGATTATTCTGGCGTCCGGTAACCAAGCCTTTTTGCAAAGAATAAACCCTTTGATTTTTGCTCAAATCATCTAAAACAGCCAATATCGGCATATAATGTTCTTTGTGCTTCCGCATGCTTTCATTTATCATTAAATCAATAAACATTGCGGATAAAAACTTGCCGTTTTTGCCTTCGGAAACACAATATACGGTTACCGGTTTTGTCCGGGATTCCATGTCTTTTCGCTGCCCGTGAATGCTCTTATGCAAAAAATCACTGCTGCTTAATTTTTCTCTTAAAATATCATCGTCAAAAACGCGAAGCAATTCAAAAATCCTCGGAAAAACCATAGAATATTGCCGTCTGGAAAGGCTGCTTAACTTTTTCAAGCCATCGCTAACAACATAATGATAGCCAAAAAAGCTGCTTTCGCTTTGCATATTTTCAAGAATCTGTTTCCAAAGGCTTTCTTTAGGGAAAGCTTTTTCTTCAATATTTTCAAATAAATATTTCACCCAATCCGCAAACATAATAAGGTTTGCTGATTTGCCCTGCCAGATTTCGGGGATGCCGCCCCAGCTTCCGACCGGCATGTAATCTTCAGCATTTAAAACATCTTTTTCCAAAAACTTCATGGATGGGCGGGCATATTTATCCGGCATTGCCGCATAATACGTGCTTAAAAGGTCCTTGTCTTCAGATTTGAGCCGCCCTTTTTCAATGATGGCATTCAAAAAATAATCATTTGCCTCTGCCTGCAAAACTTTTGAAACATAAAACTGCAGCAAAATATACATTGCGTTGCCAACCAGCCAATCCCAATAATTCTCAGGCTTTTTGCCATTGTTTTGCAGCAAATGGCGCACAATATTCTGCAAATAAATATCCCTGTCTTTTATCTTTGAAGGAATGTTGCCTTTGCCCAAAGGATTCCATCTGGCATAATATTCATGCTTGTCAGGATTGTCTTTTTTATTCCAATCAAAGTAAAAAACAGGTCCCAAGCGCGAACGGTAACCGCTGGTGCATTTTGCGATAAACCCGCTGTTATCCAACGCAAGGACAGAATAGCCGTCTGAGCGCAAAATCGAAGGAACCGCCACGCAGGACGTTTTGCCGCTGCCTTCATTGCCAAAACACAAAACGGATGATGTTTGGCTGGCGTAAAGATTTTTCCCGTGAAAACGCCCCAAAAACATCAAAAAGCCATTAAACAGCCCCATTTTCTCAATGTCTTTCGCCTTGGCAAAACGGTTATTCAGCCAATACCACAAACCGAAAGAATAAACGCTGCGGATATAGCACCATATAAGGTATAAAACAAATAAAACCGGTGTTAGCAAAGGAACATATAAAACCCAGCCGCCATTAAGAAATTGATGGTTTTTAACAAAGGCATCCCACCAATAGCCATATGATGTCCATAAAAACAGCGGGTTTTCATAGAGCTTTACAAAAAAGACCTCCAAAGCCTTAAAGCTTTTCACATTAAACCCGCTGTTTATTAAATGGGTAAGCGCCAAAAAAAAGATTGCGGAAAAAATAAAAAAGCAAAACAAAATTGCCGTTTTAAAAAGCAAATAAATAAATTTATTAACCCCTTTTTTATTATTCAGCATTTTATTCCCTGTCCCGGCTTTTGTTGATTGACGGCATCATCGGCTGTTTTCTTTCTGTTTCAGAAGTTTTCTGCAGTTCTTTTTTCCTTTCCGAACGGATTCTTCTCTCTTCATCCCGCCTTTTTTCCAAAGCTGCTTTTAGTTCCTTATTATGATTCTTTGCGGCAACATCTTCTTTTGTTTTTTGTTCGGTTTTTATATGTTCAATAAGCTCTTCTTCTTTCACCGGAGGTTTTTCGGCACCCCTTCTAAAAACTTTTTTTCCAGCATTAAGCAAAGATTCAATGCTGATACCCTTATGGTTTATCGTATCTAAAACGCCAAAAGCTTTGCCGTTTCCAAGAAAAATTTCTGTCATGTCAACGCCGTTAAAATTCTTGCTTTTTTTCTTTTTCGGCGCCAAGATTTTTTTCATTTCTTCAGGGCTTGGCGTACGCCCTAAGGCTTGGGCGATTTGTTCCGGCGTGATAATGCATTCGCTTAAATCAAGTTCCATAATATTCACGCCGGTAAAATCTACGCCGGTAAAATCCACGCCGCGTAAGTTAACGTCTTTGAGGTTTATCTTTGAAATATCCAGAAGCGTTAAGTTAATCTTGGATAAATTAAGCTTATGCGGATAATATTTGGCCATATATTCAATTAAAGCCTGCAGCTCATCAAGGGCTATATTGTCAATTTCAATATCCAGCAATATGGCATCTTCAAGGTAAGCTTCGCTTAAAACCACGCCTTTCATTACCGCATTGGTAAAATTCGTGCGCACCAACATAGCACCGCTCAAAACGGCACCTGTTAAATCTGCACCGCTTAAATTAGCATCTGTCAGGTTGGCGCCGGAAAAATCCACGCCTTGCAAATTAGCGCCGGAAAAGTCTACGCCCGTTAAATTTGAAACCGAAAAATTAGCATTTTCCAAATTTTCATGGGAAAAATTGCCTCTCTCCAGATTTTTAGCAGCAAAATCTATAGCCGAATAAACAGGTTCCTTTAAAAATTCATTCCCTTTATCAGAAACGGAAACCGCGCTCCATTCGCAACCGGAAAGAATATTTTGTTTTTCATCAAAATTGTCAGGCATGCAAAAATCCAAAGATTATTGACACAATATGCCGTATCATAACCTAAAAATTTAAAATTAACAAATCTTTTTAAAAAAAACACTGTATTTAAACTTATCGCAACAAGCAATCCATGCGGTTGTTTCTGATTTTATTGCATAAATCCATAAAACCGCCGTTTGCAGATTGGATAACCAGGCGATAATAAGGTTCTCCGCGGACTCTTGTCTTTTCGATTCTCGGAGAATATTGCTTCAGTTCAGGAAAAAGCTCTTGAAGCATTGCCCATTCATTTTCAATATTTTTTCGTTCTTTATAAGAGCCCAGCTGCATAATTTTCTTTTTATCAAAAGCCGCCCCCTTATATAAATAGCCGCTGTCCAAATCTGATTTAATGGATTTCTTAGGCTTTTCAAGGAGATTTTCCAGCCAATTATCCCCCTTTGCCCAGCCTTTATCCTTATTTTCAGTTTTTTCATAAATGCCTGAAACTTGTGCCAGCATTTCAACCATATCATGATTAAATGCGGCTTTTAACCCTTGGCTTATATTTTTAACATTTGAATTCAAGAAAGCCCTGTTAAAAGGGGACAAACCGGCATTAAAATACAATGCTCTTAATGAAAAAGCCCGTTCGGCCATAATATTGCTCATTTTATATTCAAAATTAAGAAGCTCTATTTTCTTGTTAAGAAGCTTTATCTTATTTTGATTATTCATGCGGTAAATCTTATTAAGTTCGGCAATTTCCTTTTTCAAAGAAGCTATTTCCTTAAGATTTTCACTATAGTAAAAATCAGCCTGGGCAACGATGTCAAAATTCGTTTCAATCTGCAAAAAGACAGCCATATTTAACAATGCCGCCGCATCTTTTCTTAATATGTTTTTCTTCTCGGCATTTTTTTCTGCCATATAGGCATCCACCGCCGAAGTCAGATCTTCCGCAGCCTTAATCGAAACTTTCCTTAAATTTTCAAGATAAAGTGGATTATGGATGTCATAGCCGTTTATTGTCAGCCTTTCCGTTTCAGGATATTCATCCAAAACCATGTTACGGACATCATTATAATTGTAAGAATAGCCCATATCGCTGACAAATTTGTTTTCAAAGCGCTTTTTCAAAGCCAAGCGTTGGAAGTTTTCAATATTATATTTTTTCAAAAAACCTTCTAATTCATAGAACTTGCGCCCTTCCAAAGCAAAATTATTGTCAGCTTTGACTAATAATGCATATTCTTGCTGCAATCCGGATAATTCCGTTTTAAGATTATTCAATCGGTATAAGGCCGCTTCTATTTCCTTTTTATACAAAGATTCTTCATCGCTCAATCCGCCGCGGCGTTCCTGCTTTTTATCAAGCTCGGCAACCTGGCGCATTTCTTTGGCTTCCAAACGTTCAATCTCTTTTATTTTTTTATCGGCAAACAAAGCATTTTTATGAGCGCTTATAGCACCTAAAGCCAAATTTTCAGAAGCTTTCTCATAAAGGTAGTCAATTTCGGCCTGCGTATTGTTAAACAAATGAAAAGCTGCATAGATAATAGAAAAATCCAACACTTTAGCTGCATCATATAAGGAAGATTCTTTGCTGCTTTCCAAAATATTTTTAACGCTGGTTGAGCTCAGCTTATCTCTGATATTCCGAACATTTTGATCAACATTATACTTGACTGCCCGCGCCATAGAATCATACACATCCGTTTTTTTGCCCATAGGTTCGGGATTAGCCGTAAAAATAATTTCTTCTTTCGCAATGGCAGGCTGCTTATCGGTATTTGTGCCGGAAGATGTGCAAGCGGCCAGAAAAATCAAGGCTTGCAAGGCAAAAGACAACTTATTTTTCAATATTTTCATGCTTTGTCTTTCAATGTAACAAAATGTAACAAGATTTTAAAAGCTTTTTACCAAAAAAAATGATATATGTAAACCAAAATCAAATGATTAAACAGCTTAGAGGTAAAAAACACATGACAAAATTAATCAAAGTTGCCGTAATCGGCGCGGGAATGATGGGTAAAAATCACCTTAAAACATACAAAAGCCTGCAAGGCGTAGAACTTGTCGGCGTATACGATATTTTTCCGGATGCATGCAAAGCCGCTGCGGAAACTTTTGGCATCAAGGCTTTTTCATCATTGGAAGAAGTAGCCGCTAACGTAGATGCCGTCAGCGTTGTAACCACATCTGTTACCCATGCTGAAGTTGGAGAATTTTTCCTGAATCACAAAATTCATTGTTTAATGGAAAAACCTTTGGCCACAACGGAAGACGAATGCCAAAGATTGATTAAAGCCGCAAAAAAGAATAATGTAACCCTTTTGGTTGGACATATTGAACAATTCAACCCCGCTGTTGAACAAATGCACAAATTGTTAAGCGACACATCAAAAATCCGTTCCATCACAGCTCAGAGAATGTCTGCCGCTTCCGGACGCATTACAGACGTTGATGTTTCAATGGATTTGATGATTCATGATATGGAAGTCATCCAATCTTTGGTAAAATCTCCGGTTAAAAAAGTCCATGCCGCTTCTGTTAAAACAAAAGAAAGCCCAGCCGGAAAAGACTATATCACGGCCCTTTTGGAATTTGAAAACGGCGCAACGGCAAATTTAACCTCCAGCCGTATCACCCAAGCCCGGGTAAGAACCTTGTCCGTAACCACAGATACAAATTATATTGACATGGATTTCATTTCCCAAAGCATTAACGTCCATACCCAGGGGCGCATGCCTTACATCAACAATGACGAAATTCCCGAATGGATGCATTATGGCTTAAAAGGAAGTGTTGAACAGCTGTTTATTCCGACAAACCAGCCGCTGCAGGCAGAACTAAACCATTTCATTAATTGTGTAAATGGCAAAGATACGCCCCGCATCAGCGGAGAAAATGCCCTTGATGCATTGCGCGTTATTTGGAAAGTTCAAGAACAGCTTGGATTTTTTAAACAAGACAATTCATCAAATACCTACGCTGTCGCTTAAGAATGAGATTTAAAATTACCGTCGAATATGACGGAACAAACCTTCTTGGTTGGCAAAAACAACTTGACGGGCCTTCTGCTCAAGAATTTCTTGAGCAGGCCCTTTTTGCTTTTTCACACCAAAAAGCCGAAGTCTTTTCTGCAGGAAGGACAGATGCCGGCGTCCATGCCTTGGCGCAGGTTTGCCATTTTGATATTGAAACTTCAATGGATTGTTTCCATTTAAGGGAAGCCTTGAATGCAAATTTAAGAATTTTAGAAGCTCCGGTAAATGTCATATCAGCCGAACAGGCCGGCAGCGATTTTCATGCCCGCTTTTCAGCAAAAAAACGCGGATACATATACAGATTGCTTAACCGCCGTGCAAATTCCGTTTTACTGCAAAACCGCGTTTGGTGGGTTCCTTTTCCTTTAGATATTGAAAAAATGCGCGAAGGCGCAAAATATCTGCTCGGGCATCATGATTTTACATCTTTCAGAGCCTCTGCCTGCCAAGCCTTATCGCCTCTAAAAACATTGGATAAGCTTGAAATAACCCGGCAAGGGGATGAAATAATTTTTGAAGTTGAAGCAAAATCATTTCTGCACCACCAGGTCAGAAATATGGTTGGCACCCTAAAAATGGTTGGAAATAATCAAATATCCCCGCAAGATGTCAAAACAATATTAGAAAAGAAAGATCGCAAAGCCGCCGGTCCGACAGCTCCGGCTTGCGGGCTTTATCTGAATAAAGTAGAATATTAATTACCACAAACCGACTTTAAGCTTGTTTTGCAAAAAATCATTATGTGCGGCAAGTTCTTCCTCGCTGATTGCAAAATTTCTGGCCGCCCGAAATTCTCTTGAAACATTGCCCGCATCAAAACTTTTTTCAGTCTTTTTGCTTTCCTGGCTAAGCATAAAACTGGGTTCTTGCCCGCCCAACAACTGCAAATAGACATCTGCAAGCAGCTCCGCATCAAGCAAAGCGCCGTGTTTTGTACGATTGCTGTTATCAATTCCATAGCGGCGGCAAAGGGCATCCAAATTAACCCTTGAACCGGGAAAAAGCCTGCGCGCGATTTCCAAAGTATCAACCACCCTGCTCCAATCCAAAGTCGGACGGTTAATTACCTTCAGCTCATAATTAAGAAAATTTATATCAAAAGAAGCATTATGCGCAACAAGCGTGGCATCCCCTATAAATTCCAGCCATTCATCGGCAATTTGAATAAAAGTCGGAAATTGTTTCAAATATTCATAAGACAAGCCATGAACTTTAAAAGCTTCTTCAGGAACATCCCTTTCCGGATTAATATATTGATGATAAGTAACGCCTGTCGGCATGTGATTAATAAGCTCAATTGCGCCTATTTCAACCAGCCTGTCCCCTTTATCGGCATCAAAGCCTGTTGTTTCCGTATCAAAAACAATTTCTCTTACCATTGGTTTAATCCCTGGATTATTGCAAACATCTCCTGCCGCAGGACATTATGCGGCTGATCCGTATCAATAACGATATCTGCCTTTTCTTTTTTTTCAGATTGTTTCATCTGCACATCATTAATCTTGTCAAAATCTTCCGCAGAAACATTATCTCGCGCCATCACGCGTTTCTTCTGCAATTCATAACCAACATCAGCAACAATAACCAAATCGCAGTATTTATCCCAACCCATTTCAAAAAGCAAAGCCACATCAATAAAAAAGATATCATCACAGTGGTTACAGCGGCGGATAATGCTTTTCAAATTGCTTTTCAAAAAAGGATGAATAAGGCTTTCAAGCTTTTTAAGCTGTATTTTATCATTAAAAACAATATTGCGCAGCTTTCTTTTATTAACCTTACCGCCCTCAACCACATTCGGAAAATTAGCCTGGATAACACTTATAAAATCTTTTTTATAATAAAGGCGTCGCACCCATCCATCTACGTCAAAAACAACATATCCCATCTGCCGCACAATGCCGGCGAGCGTTGTTTTTCCGCAGCCTATAGATCCCGTAATTGCCGCAATTTTCATATTGTTTCCTTAAAACAAAAGCTTATAAGACTTATCAACAGAAAGGCCAAAAACTGTGCATAACCTTCCCTCTTTTAGAATTTATACAATTTTATCACCGTTTTGTAAAATTTTATATAAGCAGTTACTAACAGGCAAAAATTTTATCCCTGAAGCGGGATAAAAAATAAAAGAAAAAAAAGTCAAAAAAAGCTTTACAGGAGTCCCTATTTGAAAAAAAAGAATAAAAAAACAGAAATAAAAAACTGCACCAAGCTTATGAACATGATATCAACATGTGCATAACCATGTATATAAAAAGTTATGCACAATAAGCACAGGAATATACAAACAACTAAAAACTTTTAAAAATATATATTAAGGGAAGCATAACTGTGCATAAAACAGGCATGAAAATCCCTTTGACAAGATATAATTTTAATTCTATAAATTTAAACACCCTCCTACAAAAAAATTTTCCAAAACACATAAATAAGGTTAAAGATGAATTTAAAAGACTTAAAACAGAAATCTCCTAAGGAGTTGTTATCTCAAGCTGAAGACTTAGGAATAGAAGACGCATCATCCATGCGTAAACAAGATTTAATGTTTGCCATTTTGAAAAAAGTGGCAGGAGACGACCAAACGATATACGGCGAAGGCACAATAGAAGTCTTGCAAGACGGATTTGGCTTCTTGCGCTCTGCTCAATCAAACTATCTTGCCGGACCGGATGATATTTATGTATCTCCTGCGCAAGTAAAGAAATTTGGCTTAAGGACAGGCGACACTGTTGAAGGTGAAATCCGCGCGCCAAAAGATAATGAACGTTATTTTGCTTTAACCAAAGTAAACCGTATTAATTTTGAAGATCCTGAACTTTCAAAACTCCGTATTAATTTTGATAACCTGACGCCTTTATACCCGACAGAAAAATTAAACTTTGACATTATCTGCGGCGATAAAGATTACACAACCCGGGTTATTGACATCATTTCCCCTCAGGGAAAAGGGCAGCGCGGCTTGATTGTTGCTCCTCCCCGTACAGGTAAAACGGTTATGCTTCAAAACATAGCCCATGCGATTGCGGCAAACCATCCTGAGGCATATTTGATGGTTCTCTTGATTGATGAACGCCCTGAAGAAGTTACCGATATGACTCGTTCCGTAAAAGGAGAAGTCATTTCATCCACTTTTGACGAACCGGCTACCCGCCATGTCCAGGTTGCAGAAATGGTTATTGAAAAAGCCAAGAGATTAGTCGAAACAAAAAAAGATGTCATTATCCTTCTTGATTCAATAACGCGTCTCGGACGTGCTTATAACACGGTAATTCCTTCATCAGGAAAGGTCTTGACAGGCGGTGTTGATGCAAATGCCCTGCAACGTCCAAAACGCCTCCTGGGCGCTGCCAGAAACGTGGAAGAAGGCGGTTCTTTAACCATCATTGCCACGGCTCTTATTGATACGGGTTCGCGTATGGATGAAGTTATTTTTGAAGAATTTAAAGGAACCGGAAACTCTGAAATAATTTTGGATAGAAAATTAACCGATAAGCGTTTATTCCCAACAATTGATATCACCCGTTCCGGAACCAGAAAAGAAGAATTGCTTGTTGACCGCCAGCGTTTAACAAAAATGTGGGTTCTTCGCCGTGTCTTAATGCAAATGGGCATGACCGACGGCATGGAATTTTTGCTGGATAAATTGAAAAACAGCAAAGATAATGATGATTTCTTCATGAATATGAATTCTTAATAAGAAAGGCTCCGCAAGGAGCCTTTCTTAGTTTAGAACGCGTAGCTGACGCCGATGTTAAAGCTTGTGGCATGATAATCACTGCCAAAGGCCTGGCTGATGTTGCCATATAAAGCCCAGCCATTGTCCATATCTAAGCTGCCACCGGCCTCTATCCGGCCATAAGTCATATCCTTAAGGCTGTCTACTTTGTCAAGACCCGTGATTGCAACCTTGCCTTCTCCCATGTTATGGACGATTGCCGGCTTCAGGTATAACTTGCCTATCCCGTTATCAAGCTTGATGTTCTTTTCCGCTCTCAAGTATAACTCCGCTTCCAGATTCGATACATCATCATACTTCGCACTCTTCCCATATCTGTCATGGATATCATCATACTTTAATCCCG
>CAJUAK010000021.1 GCA_910584385.1 uncultured Alphaproteobacteria bacterium
CACCTAAAAGGTGCCTTTCCGTAGAACCACGGGTTTACCCGTGGATATCTATTTATATTTCCTGAACCCCGCCATGAAGGCAGGGTTTCTTTATATCTGGTCGGGATGAAAGGATTACTTTCATTGCATTCAAATTGCACAGGCGCTCATCAGCTTCGCTGACCGGCGTTCTTCCGCCCGCCTTTCGCTGGTGGGCGAACCTTCTTCCCGAAGGTTCGAACCTTTTCCCTTAAATAAAATATAAAGAAACCCCGCCATAAAGGCAGGGTTTCTTTATATATGGTCGGGACGAAAGGATTCGAACCTTCGACTTCTTGCTCCCAAAGCAAGCGCTCTACCAGACTGAACTACGTCCCGATTAAAATAATATTCTTCCTAAAGCAAGCGCGGAACTCGCGGCCGGCGTCCGGTCAGACTGAACTACGTCCCGATTAAAATAATATTCTTCCTAAAGCAAGCGCGGAACTCGCGGCCGGCGTCCGGTCAGACTGAACTGCGTCCCGATTAAAATAGTACTTTTCCCAAAGCAAGCGTTCAGGCTGAACAACACTTCTTCTATATAACGGCATATTCTTAAATGCAAGCAAAAAATGAAATATAAAATGATGCTTTTAATAATTATATGATTTTGCTCAAAATATATTTTATCAGTTCCAGATTTTTTTCCGGAGCCGTCTGCCAGAAATTTTGATACTGCTGCCAATGGTTATCAATACCCGGGTTATCGCTTATAATGCGCAAGCTTAAAAAGGGAATTTTATAAATATGGCAAACCTGTGCTATTGCGGCAGATTCCATATCTACGGCCAAAGCTTCGGAAAAATTGCTTTTAATATTTTCCAAATCTTTTGCATCGCTTATAAATTTATCGCCGCTGCAAATTAGCCCGGTATGAATATTTTCATGTTCAGGTAAAACTTTCAGCAACTTTTCATGTGCCGAAAAACGGGCAGGGAGCCCTTGAATCTGTCCATATTCATTTCCTTCGCCGCACCAAACGTCATGATAAACAGTTTCTGTTCCGGCGACAATATCCAATACCTTGCACTGTGAAGAAATGCCTCCGGCCAGTCCGCTGTTAAGAATATAATCCGGTTTAAAATTTTTGATGAGTTCACAAGCCGCTACCGCAGCACAGACTTTCCCAATTCCGGATTTCATCAAAATAATGTTTTTGTTGCCCAAGCTTCCTTTTGTGAAAAAAAGGCCGTTAATTTCTTCTGTATGCGTTTGCTCAAGAATGTCTTTTAGTAAGTTAAATTCAGATTCCATCGCAACAATAATGCCAATCGTAACCATTATATCCTCATGTCGGTTTAGCTTTTTGATATCCTAACCAATCATTGGAAAAAGTCAATTACAAGTAAAAAATAACTTGAGAATGCTGGAAAACTATGGTACACAAAAAGAAACTTTATGATTATGAGAAAAACTGTATTTTTATTGCTGGTTATTGCCGCTGGTCTATTATTAACAGCTTGTGGCAAAGAAAATGACCCTATCGGGGAAGGTGAGGAATTTGCGGAAAATCTGCTTTTATATAAGCGCTCCGGCAGAATTCTTAAAACCTATGATGTTTCCATGCGGCTTGATTTGCCTTATCCGTTCAAGCATTATGTTTTGCGGATGGATAACGGCGACAACCTCTATGTTTGGAAAGGAAAACTGGATTATGAACTAAGGCCTGGCGATTATATCAAATATAGCGTTTATAAGGCTGTTCCCAATGAGGTCTATTCAATCAACGATGTTGTCCTTTCCAGAGGAGAGGAGGAGCCCCGGCCCGCATCCCGGGGGCTGATAACCTCGGATTTGATTGAAACGGAAATTACGGATATGTTCATGATGAAGGTTCGATATTCCATTCCTTTTGTCGGCATAGACAGCTGGTTTATCGAAACGGCGGAAGGAAGGCTGATTTACATCAAGGATATGGATTTAAAAATCCGTCCCCGTATTGGCGATCGTATAAAATATACAACATTTACATTATTTCCGAACGAAATTGTGGATTTGTATATTATCCGTTAGAAAAGCTGCCTTAAGGCAGCTTTTTTTATATTGCATTATAGTCGGAATTATGATAGTATAAAACTGATTTCAAATATATTTTGTCTATTATTTTAACTTTTATCTTCCTTTTGAGGAATGTTAAAATAATAGCATTCACCCTCAAAACTAAGTAGAAAATGAAAAGATCAGAAGAATTCGCAGCAATCCTCAACGGCCAACTCGACGACAACTTCCTCGCAACCCGCGGTATCTGTGAAGTACACCAACGTGAACTGCTGGAAAAGCATCCGGAGCTGTTTTGGGAAATTGCCCCAAAACTCAAAAGGATTGCTTCTTCAATCCTGATGGACATCGTACAAGACTATCCCGAACATATTGAGGTTATCTTCACGCGATGCCTGCCGGAAGACGTACAGCTCGCGTTTGTGGAGAACTATCCGGAATATGTTGCCGAATACCTGGAAACGCTTCAGGGAGCCTTGAGCGACAATCGCGGCGCTTATCTCTGTAAAGATGCGGAGGACTTGTACTTCGAATTTCGGGAAGAAGACCCTTCTCTTCCGATGATACCGACCCTTCCAAGAGCCGGAAAAAGTACATACAGCCCGTTCGCAGCCTTCTTTGCCGGAAGATAAAAGGAAAACAAAAAAGAAAAGGCTTGGTTTGCAAAAACCAAGCCTTTTCGCTATTTAAAATAAAATTTTAATAGCTTTTGGCGTAAATGACATCCAGCGTCGCGCCCTTCTTGCCGGTCAGCAGGCATTCGCCTTCCGTGCCGCTTTGGTCAAAGGGCAGGCAGCGAATGGTGATTTTCATTGCTTTGAGCAGCTCTTCGCTGTTTTCATCGCCGCACCATTTGCCGCGGACAAATGCGACCTTGCCTTGTTTGCCATCTTCAATCCATTCATTGGGGCTGGTAAAATAAGTTTTGAACTCTTCAGCCGTTTTAATGTCTGTCCGGATATTGTCATTTAAACGTTTTTGAGCTTTTTCAAACATTTCTTTTTGAATTTTTTCCAGCCGTGAAGATATTGTTTGTGAGAAATCTTCAACGCCGACCACATGCTTGCCTTCCGGAGTGTTAAGTTTGATTCTTTCCCGAACCATGACATTGCCGCCTTCCAAATCGCGAACGCCGATTTCGCAGATAATCGGAGCGCCTTTGCGTGTCCATTCCCAGAATTTATCCGTTGAGTTTTTATCCCTTTTATCCACTTTGATGCGGATTTTTTCGCCAAACGGCGTTTCTGATTTAATTCTGGAGGTTATCTTGCCGATATAATCCATAATCCTTTGTTCATCTTCAGGTTTCTTAACCATCGGAATGAACACAACCTGATAGGGGGCAATCCTTGGCGGAACAACCATGCCTTCATCATCGGCATGAGTCATAATCAAACCGCCGATGAGGCGCGTCGAAACGCCCCAGGATGTCGTATAGGCGTATTCTTGCTGGTTTTGTTTGTTAACAAAAGAAATATTTGCAGCTTTTGCAAAATTCTGCCCTAAGAAGTGCGAAGTTCCGGCTTGCAGGGCTTTGCCGTCCTGCATCATGGCTTCGATACAATAAGTGTCGATGGCGCCGGGGAATTTTTCGTGCTCGGGTTTGCGTCCCGGAATAACCGGCATGGCAAGGACTTCTTCCGAAACTTTTTTATAAACGTCCAGCATCCGGATTGTTTCTTCTTCGGCTTCTTTTGCATTAGAGTGAGCCGTGTGTCCTTCCTGCCATAAAAATTCGCGTGTGCGCAAAAACAGGCGCGGGCGCATTTCCCAGCGGACAACATTTGCCCATTGGTTAATTAAAACCGGCAAATCCCGGTAAGATTTTACCCATTTGGAAAAAGCATCGGCAATAATTGCCTCGGAGGTTGGGCGGACAATTAAAGGTTCATCCAGCGGGGAGGCAGGAACCAGTTTGCCGTCTTTTTGTTCGAGGCGGGAATGAGTGACCACAGCCATTTCTTTGGCAAAACCCTCCACATGTTCGGCTTCTTTTTGAAAAAAGGAAAGGGGAATGAACATTGGAAAATAACAGTTTTCATGATCTGTCTCTTTAATTTCCTCGTCCAAAGCGTCTTTGATTTTTTCCCAGATGCCGTATCCCCAGGGCTTTATCACCATACATCCCGGAGAAGATGAGTTTTCAGCCATATCAGCTTCAGAAATTACATTTTGGTACCATTCGGGATAATTATCCCCGCGTTTATTTTTCAATGCCATTTTTTTATTCCTTCATAACGTAACGAAAAGTCCACGCCCCCAATGGCGCAGACACGGCAGACAATTTAACAGAATAAAAAATATTTGCAATTAAAAAACTTTACAAAAAATAAAAGGTAATGTATCAAATGATTAACAAATTACTATTTATAAATTAAATACGCCATGGAAAAATATCTATTATTAGGGATGTTGCCTTTTGTCTGGGAAAGCGTTCACTTCTGTGTCGCGCTGTTCTCGGGAAACGCAACAGGGAAGCATTTATTGTTTCTTTTATTACTGGGGAGTGTTGTCGTCATAACGGGACAATCTGTGCCGGAAGAATATGGTTTGCTCTTAATTTCCCTTATTTACAGCGTCTATGTAAGTTATTTCATAAGCAAATCCTGTGAAAAACGTGAGCAGTCATATTTTGACGCAGCCTATATGCTGGTTTCTCCCATATTGCTGACAATGCTCATCTTTGGAGGATCGATATAAAAAACGGCAACCTTTCAGGCTGCCGTTTTTTTGCGTAAGGCTTAGTCCAGAATTTCCCGGATTTCTTTCAAAGCTTTCCGGTCTGCTTTGTTTTCTTTGGCTTGCATCATGAGGTCTTTGTTGGCCATGCGGTGTTTTTGAATCAGCTGCTGCTTTTCCTGCAGTTGCTTTTCGGCCAAATTTTTATTTTCCATCGCCTGGTTTTTCAGAGCCTCTTTTTGCGGGGCGCTGAAATCGGACTTGTCGATTTTTTTGAGGGCTTTTTGATAGTCTTCATTAATTTCAGACATTTCTTCTTGCATTTTCTTGTCTGACTTCATCATTTTTTTATTTTTTTTCATCATGCCTTTGGCGCAGCCGCAGTCTTTTTTGCCTTTGCATTTGCAATCAGGTACGGCAACGATTTCTTCATCGACTTCAACCACCTCGATAACTTCCGCCGGAGCGTTCTTGGAAGTGGAATTTTTACGTTGTGCTTGCGCATCGCCCATGCCGAATATTAATACGGCAGCAGGAAGGATGCCTAATAACAAAGATGCTTTTTTCATTTTTGGAACCTTTCTGATTAAATATTTATCATTCAGTGAAATAATCATCGTTAAATAAAAAACAACACCGGCAAATAAAATCTTGCAAATTAAAATGAATGGGATAAGCTCAAAACATAACTAAATGCTGTGGTTTAAGGGCAGATTCTTTTATAAAATTGTTGATACCAATTTGTATTGGCAATAACAGTTCCCACATAAGATAGTTATATATGTAACAACCTGTTTTATAAAGGAATTGGAAAATGGCAACAGGAACCGTTAAATGGTTTAACAACAAAAAAGGTTATGGCTTTATTGCTCCTGATGAAGGCGGAAATGACGTATTCGTTCATATTTCAGCCGTTCAGCAAGCCGGAATGAAAAGCTTGCGCGAAGGTGCAAAAATCAGTTATGAGCTGATGGAAGAAAGAGGCAAAACCGTTGCCGGAAATTTGAAAGCTGAATAAGCCAGACAATTGAAAAATACCGCCTTTAAGGCGGTATTTTTTTTAGATTAGCGGTTGATTTTAATTTAAAAATAGTATATCTTGAATACAAAGAAAATTATTTGAGAGATATGAAAAAGAAAATATTATTTACTGTCTTTGGCCTTTTGGCCATTGTAGCTATTGTTTATGCTGCATTGCAGCTTCCTTGGGGCATCAGCAAACCCTGCTTTGTCTTTTGCATGGTTATAAGCGGAATGGTGATAGGCTTCATTTTTAGCATGATAAAAAAAATGCTGAAAGCTTACAATGCAGTTTTGTTGTGCTATACAAGCATCTATTCCTGTTTCATCGCGTTTGGCATTGGCTATTATTGGCAATTGCTTCAGATGCAGCTCTATATCGCATTGGCCGGCAGCCTGGTGATTGCGGTTATGAGCCTTAAAGTGGACAGGTTATGGACCAGATAAAAAAGAGAACGGCTTTCCAGGAGAGGAAAGCCGTTCTCTTTTGTTAAAGCTCTTCGGAAAATTTTAGTATTCTTCCTGGAGTTCAAAGAAATAAGCCTGCGGGTGGTCGCATACCGGGCATTTTTCAGGAGCCTTTGGAGATTCAACACGGTGTCCGCAGTTTGCGCATTCCCAAATAACTTTTGTCGGGCGTTCAAAAATTTTGCCGTCTACCAATGCGTCAAGCAAAGACTGGTATCTGGCTTCATGCCCTTTTTCAATCGCGGCAACTTGACGGAACAAAAAGGCAATTTTTGTAAAGCCTTCTTCTTCGGCTTCTTTGGCCATGCGGTCATACATGGTTGTCCATTCATAATTTTCGCCGGCAGCGGCATCTTTTAAATTTTCAAGGGTAGAAGGAACATTGCCGCCATGAAGCAGTTTGAACCAAATTTTGGCGTGTTCTTTTTCATTATTTGCAGTTTGTTCAAATTTTTCTGCGATAATGTTATAGCCTTCCTTTTTTGCTTTGGAGGCATAATAAGTATATTTGTTGCGCGCCTGGGATTCGCCGGCAAAAGCTTCCATCAGGTTTTTTTCAGTTTTAGAACCTTTTAATTCCATTTTAAAATACTCCAATTAGTTTTTTCTTTGCTGACATTTCGGGCACAGGCCTTTACAGCAGATTTGGCAGCTGTCCGCCATCAGCCCGGTTTTTTCATAAATTGCGGTTTTCAAATCGGCCGCAGCTTCATGAGGAATATCAATTATCGTTTTGCACTTATGGCAAATAAAATGGGAATGTTCAAACGCATTGTGGTCAAAATGAACTTTCCCTTCAATTCCCTGCAATTTTGAAATCTCCCCCTGCTGAGCAAGCTGGTTAAGATTTCTATAAACGGTTGCAAGCGAAATCCGGGGCAGCTCTTTTTTGGCCATGTCGTAAATGGATTCCGCGCAAGGGTGCTGCCCATGGGCGTGAACACATTTTAAGATGACTTCTCTTTGCTTTGAATATCTCATATTTATCCATAAATGATAATGATTACTATTATTGTTTATAAAATTTTTAGAGAGTTGTCAATTTATATTTTAGATATTATTTATAGACCATATAAACTAAAGGAGAAAAAAATGAACGCAGTCGAAGTTAAAAATAATATTTTCTGGGTTGGCGTAAAAGATTGGAATCTTGTCGAATTTCATGGCTATTCCACGCCGCATGGCTCTACTTATAACTCTTATCTTATCATGGACGATAAAATAACGCTTGTCGATGGCGTTAAAGAGTATATGTCTTCTGAACAGATTGCAAGGATTAAAAGCAAGATAGATTTTTCAAAACTGCATTATATCGTTGTCAACCATGTGGAGATGGACCATTCTGGAAACATTCCGGAATTGATGAAGCTTGCGCCCCAGGCAAAAATTATTACCAACACAGCGGGAAAAATGGCTTTGGAAGCCCATTTTGATACCGCCGGATGGCAGTATGAAATCGTAAAAACGGGAGACAGCGTTTCTTTAGGGCATAAGACGTTGGAATTCATGACGACGCCAATGCTCCATTGGCCCGATTCGATGATGACTTATGTTAAGGAAGACAAAGTTTTGCTTTCTAATGACGGGTTCGGGCAGCATTATGCCTGCGATACGATTTTTGTAAAAGATGTTCCGATGGCTTTAGTGATGCAAGAGGCAAAAAATTATTTTGCCAATATCTTATTCCCATATTGTTCCCAGGCTGAAAAAGCTTTGGCAACAGCCGGAGACTTAGGGCTGGATATTGAAATGATAGCCCCTTCGCATGGCTGTATTTGGTCAGGAAAAGAAGAAGTTTCGGCCATTTTGAACAATTACGCGCTCTGGGCAAGCGGCAAAAACGCCGGCAAGGCTGTCATCGTCTATGATTCGATGTGGGGCGCTACGGCAAAATTGGCAGAAACGGTAATGTCTGTTTTTCAAGATGCCGGCATACCTGTTGTCAAACATTGCCTGGCGGTTAAAAACGTTTCTGAAATCATGGTCGATTTTCTGGATGCAAAATACGTCTGCATCGGCAATCCGACGCTGAATAACCAGCTGTTCCCGAGAGTGGCCGGATTTTTAGCTTATATGCAGGGATTGGCGCCAAAAAATAAAAAAGCTTTTGCTTTTGGCTCATATGGCTGGAAAGCGGGCGTTGTCAAAAAGATTCAAAATGTTTATGAAGAACTTGGCTGGGAAACCGTGGAACCGTTTGAAGAAAAATACACGCCAAAATCAGATATTCTTGAAAAACTGGAAGCCAGGGTTAAAGAATTTATCTGATAAAAATGCAAGGCCGGAAATTTCCGGCCTTAATTGTAAAAAAAAATAGTGAATTTTTGCCGCCGTCTATTGACATAAAATACAAGAAGAGTATTGATATTGCCGTTTTATAAAAAGAAGAAAATAAAGAAGGGTCGAAATGATAGGATATTTGCAAAAGTTCGCAGCTTTTTACCGCAAAAATTTTGCGCCAAAGCTATTTGAAGTTATCTTGAAAAAAGGGTATAGTGCAGATTATTTTCGCAGAGATTGCATTGCCGGGATGACCGTTGCGGTTGTTTCTATCCCGCTGGCAATGGCTTTGGCGATTGCTTCGGGCGTAACGCCGGGGCAGGGGCTCTATACGGCGATTATTGCAGGTTTCTTTATTGCGTTAATTGGCGGCAGCCGCTATCAGATTGGCGGGCCGACGGGCGCTTTTGTCGTTGTTATTTTTTCAATCATGCAGCAATACGGTTATGCCGGTTTGGCAATGAGTATGCTGATTGCAGGCTTAGTTTTGATTGTTGCCGGTTATATGAAACTCGGGACTTATATTAAATATATCCCTTATCCCGTCGTTATCGGCTTTACGGCCGGTATCGGCATTTTGCTGATTTCCACGCAGATAAAAGATTTGTTCGGATTGCAGATAGAAAGCGTTCCTGCGGAATTTCTGCCGAAATGGGAAGCATATTTTGCAAATTTAAGCCAATATTCAATGACATCCGTGATTATAACTTTCTTTTCATTTATGGCAATCTTTTATGTTCAGTTCAAGCATCCCAAACTTCCGGCTTATTTAATCAGCGTGGTTGGGGCGACGCTGATTGTTGCAATCTGCGGTCTTGAAATTGACACAATCGGCAATAAATTTGGCGGAATTCCCCATTTCCTGCCGATGCCAAAAATGCCGGAATTTAGTATTTCGCTGGCGCTGAAAGTATTGCCGAGCAGTTTGACGATTGCCTTTTTGGCCGGGGTTGAATCTTTGCTAAGCGCAACTGTTGTTGATGGTATGAGCGGCGATAACCATAATTCCAATGCCGAACTTATCGGGGAAGGCGTTGCCAACATTGCCAGCGCTTTCTTTATGGGTGTTCCGGCAACCGGCGCGATTGCCCGTACGGCAACAAACTATAAGGCCGGCGCTTTTTCGCCTTTGTCGGGGATTATGCAATCGGTATTCCTGCTGTTGTTTATGCTTTTGTTGTCTCCTGCGGCAAAATTCATTCCGCTTGCCTGCTTGTCTTCGGTATTGGTTCTTATCGGCTGGAATATGATGAATCTTGATAAGATTTATAAGCTTATAAAAGGCCCGAAAGGCGATAGGTACACGCTAATCGTAACTTTGCTTTTAACATTGTTGGTCGACTTAAACACGGCAATTTCCGTTGGCTTTATTATGGCGAGTATTATCTTTATGCACCGCATGAGCAAAGAAATTGAAATTGAAACAGATGAAGAAGTCTTGGAAGAAATCGGCGGCGGACGAGACTTGACGGAGATTTTGCACAAAAAAGGCGTTATGTCTTTACGCCTGTCGGGGCCTTTGTTTTTTGGCGGCGCTTCTCAGGTATCAAAATTTTTGAAAAAAATTGACGGTGCGGACAATACGCCCCAAGTGCTGATTTTGCGCATGGGTTATGTTCCGGTGGTCGATGCGACAGGTGCCAACATCATTGTGGAATTTGTAAAAAAGATGCAAAAATCCCATGCCAAGATTATTTTTTCAAATGTGAAAAAACAGCCGCGGCGCGTTTTGCATGATGCGTTTTTGAAAGAAGGCATTGACTATCATACGATTTCAACCGCGTCCACTTTTGAAAACGCGCTCAAAATCGCCCGTCGTTGTTTGAAAAAGCCCAATAATTCTGAAAATTAAGTTGATTTTTAAGGATTTATGCTTTTTAATAACGGAAGAAAAATTTTTATAAAGGATGAAAAGATGACACTGTTACTGGTTTTAATGTTATTGGTTGTATTTGCCAATTCGGCCATGGCAAATCCGGCTTGTGCCGTTTGCACGGTGGCCGTCGGAGCCTCTTTGGAGCTGGCGCGCCATTTTGGCGTTGATGACAGCGTTGTCGGCGTCTGGGCGGGCGCTTTCCTTGCATTGCTTGGCTATTGGATGATTGTCTGGTTTGATAAAAAAGGCTGGAATTTTAAAGGGCGCAATTTCTTTTTAATTTTAATCTCCTTATCGACAATAGGCTTTATGTATATTGGCGAGATGGAATATACGCCAAAGGTTATCGGAATTTTTTATTTGGACGGTTTTTTATTTAGTGTCGTTCTCGGCGCTTTAATCCTAATATTTTCTTCCCGCTTTTACCAATGGATGAAGGCAAGAAACGGCGGGCATGCCCATTTCCCCTTTGAGAAGGTATTTGTCCCGGTTGCCTCATTGGCTCTTGCAAGCGTTTATTTTTATTATAACCCCCTTTGTCAGGCGGTAGAAGAAGAATTATATAGTTTTTAGGAGGATGGCATGAAAAAAGCAAAAGATGTAAAAGAATTCGTTGAAAGAATAGATGCGACAAAAAAAGTCAATCCCAAAGACTTGTCTTCTGACCAGGATTTGACAATCGCGATTATGAACTTGATATCCATTGAAGAGCATTTGGTCTTTTCAGGAGCAAAAACCGGCAAAACGTCTTTTTATGACCTGATTGAAGAAGTCCGCGAACTGCGCAAGACTTTGATGCAAAAAGTTATTCCGGCTTATGAAGGCGAGGTTTGGTGCATTTCCAAACATCTCTTGGCTTCTTCCATGCGTTTGATGGAAGTTGGAACCAAGCAGCAATCCTTAGGGCATAAGGAAGAGGCATATAAGCTGTTTAATCAGGCTTATGACCTGTATTGCCTGTTCTGGGGGCTGAATATGGATATGCTCAACATCAGCGATGTCAAATGGATAGAAGACAAGACGGAAGATGTTAAAAAGCTGTCAGCAAAGGTTGAAGCGGCAACAGCGCCGGAAAGCGTTAAAGCGAAAAAAGCCGAAGAACCCGTGAGCGCTTTGGGCAAAATGAAGGCCTTTGTGCGTAAAGCAGTTGACTGCTGCATTGAATAATTCGCCGAACATTGCGGTTTTTACGCATTATGAAAGCAAAACCCCGAGGAGCGTTCAACTCCCGGGGTTTCATTTGTAATTAATATTTGCATATAGATATCCACGGGTAAACCCGTGGTTCTACGGAAAGGCACCTTTTAGGTGC